>NZ_JBVHMF010000029.1:0-24196 GCF_055558595.1 Streptomyces sp. NPDC025721
CCCCCCCCCCCCCCCCCCCCCCCCCCCCCCCCCCCCCCCCCCCCCCCCCCCCCCCCCCCCCCCCCCCCCCCCCCCCCCCCCCCCCCCCCCCCCCGTGCCGCGTCCAAGACGCTCACCCGCGGGAGGTCAGCCCGCCTGGACCGCCGTGCACCGCCAGCGGGCCTGCCCGTAGCCCGCCGAGGGCGGCGCGGCGGCCCCCGAGGGTTCGAGCCGGAAGGCCAGGGCGCGGAAGACGTCCTGGTCCAGGGCGACGACGGCCGCCACCTCCAGGGCGCCGTCCGCGGTGCGGAAGCAGCGGCACCGGTACACGTAGGGGGTACGGCCGCGGGCCCGCAGCCGCCAGTCGGCGCGGGCGCCGTGCAGCTCCCACAGCCGTTGGTACGCCTCGTCCCTGACGCGTCCGGCCAGCGACGTCACGGGGCTGCGCCCGGTCAGCACGTCGAGCAGGCGCCCGGCGAACCACAGGTGCGGCGCGGGCGGGCGCGGCGCCGTCCCCGGCCGCGTCACGACCGCCACGGACCTCGCCGGGACCGGAACCGAGCCGGTGCCCCCGCTCGCCGCGCCTCCCGCCGGCCTCGCCGCGGCGCCTGGACGCCCGCCTGGCCGCCCGCCGGGCCGTCGGCTGTCTCTGCGTCCGGGCGGACCGGCGCCGCCCGCCGTACGCCGCTCCACGCCCGCGGCGCGCGGCAGAGCGGGAGCGGGCAGGGGAGGTGCCGGGGTTCCGGGTACGGGCACGGTTACGGGCGGCTGCGGCGGCGTCGTCTGCACGGGTGCTTCCCCTGTGGTCGCTACTGGCGGGTAGGGCGGTGACAGGGCGGTTCTAGGACCCTCGGGGAGGGGCTGGCAAGCGGGGTGCCGTCCGACGCAGGGCGCGGAGGAATTCACCTATTCGCGTGGTGGCGCACGTATGCTTCACGCCATGCGCGTCTATATTCCAACGACCCTGGCCGGTCTCGCCGAGGCGTACAAGGCGGGCGAGCTGGGGCCCGTACCGCTGGACGCCTACGCGGTGACGCCGAGCCTGCGCGAGTGGTACGTCTCGGACGACATCGAGGAGCTGGAGTACGCGGCCCTCAACCGCGCCGCCCAGGCGTCGCTGCGGCTGCTGGCCGTGCACCCGGACACCCCGCGCCGCCGGGTGGTCGTCGCCGTGGACGTGGACGACGCCGCCGTGACGTACGACCCGGACCACGGCCTGGACCCCGGCTCGCTCGGCGAGGTCCGCCTGGCGCGCGCCGTGCCGCTGTCCAAGGCGGCCGCGGTGCACGTGGACGCCGACGACGCGCGGACCGATGTGACGGCCGCCGCGGCGGCCGTGGGCGCGGCCGACATGGGCGACGACGACGCGCAGTTCACCGTGGACGGCGCCGAGGACCACGACCTGCTCTGGTACGCGACGCAGGAGATCCCCAACCTCATCTCCTGACCCCGGCGCGCGAGGACCCGAGCGCGCGACCGGCTGAACGCCCGACCGGCTGAACGCCCGACCGCGTGAGCGCCCCGGCATCCGACCGCCCGGGCACCTGATCGGCTGAATCCGTTCGGCCCCCGCCCGGTCGTACGGCGGCCCCGCGTGGCCGGGACCCCACCCTCGGGCACCGGGCTGTCACACCCCGCGAGTACGGTTCGTGGAGTGAGCACGCATTCCGTAGGCACGCATCTGGTGTGGGACTGGAACGGCACCCTTTTCCACGACATCGACGCGGTGATCGAGGCGACGAACGCCTCGTTCGCCGAGCTGGGCCTGGCCCCGATCACCCTGGAGCGGTACCAGGAGCTGTACTGCGTGCCCGTGCCCCGGTTCTACGAGCGGCTGATGGGACGGCTGCCGACCGACGCCGAGTGGGAGGTGATGGACGCCGCCTTCCACCGCCACTACTGGGCGCTGGCCGGCCGCTGCGGCCTCGCCGAGGGCGCGGCCGAGCTGCTGGCCGCGCGCCGGGCCGCCGGGCTCACGCAGTCGCTGTGCTCGCTCGCCCCGCAGGACAATCTGCTGCCCGTGGTGACCTCGCACGGCATCATGGAGCACTTCGTCCGGGTGGACGGCCGTACCGGCCCCTCCAATCAGGGCAAGGCCGCGCAGATGGCCCGCCACCTCGCCGCGCTCGCCGACGTCGCCGCCGACCCCGGCCGGATCGTGGTGATCGGTGACGCGCTCGACGACGCGGTGGCCGCCGCCCACGTCGGCGCGCACGCCGTGCTGTACACCGGCGGCTCGCACAGCCGCGCCAGCCTGGAGAGCGCCGGGGTGCCGGTGGTCGACAGCCTCGCCGCCGCCGTCGTGGAAGCCGAGCGAATAGCCGCGGGCTAGGGCGTGTCCGCCGGACAGGCCCTGCCGCCGGGCTCCCGAATCGACGCTCGGGCCCGGTCCGTGCCCCGCTCCAACGCCGGAATCATCACCTCCGCATCGACTGTTCGCCGTCTCGTCCCGGTCCTGTTCCCGCCCGGTTCCTGTCCAGAGGGGCCAAAGGTGTGCAGTGCATTTGTACGAAGACGTCTCCTGACAGGCACCCGTGAGCGAGCGATAGCCTTGCGGCGTGATCAACGTTGATCAGTTCATCAGGGGCCACCGCGTGCGTACGGGCACGGCGGACCCCTCTTCCGGCATAGCGTCGTCCCGTAGCGGATACCCCGCGTCACGTGACGTCCTGCCATCACCCGACGTCACGCAATGGCGCGCGACAGGAGTCAGAGGACATGCAGACCAAGCTGGACGAAGCCAAGGCCGAACTGCTGGAACGAGCAGCCAAGGTCGCTGAGAACAGCCAGACGGGGGGACTACCCGGCCAGGGCCGCGACACAGAGGCGCTGACGGCGTTCCTCCGGGGTTACTACCTGCACAGCGCACCCGAGGACCTCAACGACCGCAATCCGGTCGATGTCTTCGGCGCGGCAGTCTCCCACTACCGGCTCGCGGAGGTACGCCCGCAGGGCAGTGCCAGCGTCCGGGTGCACACCCCCACCGTCGAGGAGAACGGCTGGCAGTCCAGCCACACCGTCGTCCAGGTCGTGACCGACGACATGCCCTTCCTCGTCGACTCGGTCACCAACGCGCTCACCCAGGCCGACCGCGGCATCCACGTCGTCTTCCACCCGCAGTTCCTGGTCCGCCGCGACGTGACCGGCAAGCTGCTGGAGATCGTCGCCCCGGGGTGCGGACCCGAGGACGGCTCGCTCCCGCACGACGTGCTGGTCGAGTCCTGGATCCACGTCGAGATCGACCGCGAGACCGACCGCGCCGACCTCAAGGAGATCACCGCGGACCTGCGCCGCGTGCTCTCCGACGTCCGCGAGTCCGTCGAGGACTGGGCGAAGATGCGCGAGTCCACCAAGCGCATCGCCGACGAGCTGTCCGCGACCCCGCCGCCGCTGCCCGAGCGCGAGGTCAGCGAGGCCGTCGAGCTGCTGCGCTGGCTCAACGACGACCACTTCACCTTCCTCGGCTACCGCGAGTACGAGCTGACCACCGACACCGAGCCCGACGGCTCCACCGAGGACGTGCTGGTCGCCGTCCCCGGCACCGGTCTCGGCATCCTGCGCTCCGACCCGGTGCACCCCGGCACCGACGGCACCGACCCGGGCCACCACACCCACCTCGGGCACCCCGGCTCCCCGTCGTTCAGCAGGCTGCCCGCCGACGCCCGCGCCAAGGCCCGCGAACACCGGCTGCTGATCCTCACCAAGGCCAACAGCCGCTCCACCGTGCACCGTCCCTCGTATCTGGACTACGTCGGCGTGAAGAAGTTCGACGCCGAGGGCAATGTGATCGGCGAGCGCCGCTTCCTCGGCCTGTTCTCCTCCACCGCCTACACCGAGTCGATCCGCCGGGTCCCGGTGGTCCGCCGCAAGGTCGAGGAAGTCCTCGAAGGCGCCGGATTCACCGCCCACAGCCACGACGGCCGCGACCTGCTCCAGATCCTGGAGACGTACCCGCGCGACGAGCTGTTCCAGACCCCCGCCGACGAGCTGCGGTCCATCGCCACCAGCGTGCTGTACCTCCAGGAGCGCCGGAAGCTGCGGCTGTTCCTGCGGCAGGACGAGTACGGCCGCTACTACTCGGCGCTGGTCTACCTGCCGCGCGACCGCTACACCACGGCGGTACGGCTGCGCCTGACCAACATCCTCCAGGACGAACTGGGCGGCCGAAGCGCCGACTTCACCGCCTGGAACACCGAATCGGTGCTGTCCCGGCTGCACTTCGTCATCCGCGTCGAACCCGGCGCGCCGCTGCCCGACATCACCGACGCCGACGTCGAGCGGATCGAGAGCCGGCTCTCCGACGCGACCCGCTCCTGGGCCGACGGCTTCGGCGAGGCGCTGACCGCCGAGTGCGGCGAGGAGCGCGCGGCCGAGCTGACCCGGCGGTACGCGCACGCGTTCCCCGACGGCTACCGCGCCGACTTCGCACCGCGCGTCGCCGTCGCCGACCTCCAGCACATCGAGGGCCTGGGCGCCGACGACTTCACCCTCAGCCTGTACGAGCCGGTCGGCGGCGCCAGCGACGAGCGCCGCTTCAAGATCTACCGCACCGGCGCGCCCGTCTCGCTGTCCGCCGTCCTGCCGGTGCTCCAGCGGCTCGGCGTCGAGGTCGTCGACGAGCGGCCGTACGAACTGCGCCGCTCGGACCAGACCCGCGCCTGGGTCTACGACTTCGGGCTGCGCCTGGACCCCAGCCTCGGCGACCTCGGCGACGACGCCCGCGAGCGGTTCCAGGCGGCCTTCGCCGCGACCTGGACCGACAAGGCGGAGAACGACGGCTTCAACTCCCTGGTGCTGCGCGCCGGTCTGGAGTGGCGCGAGGCGATGGTGCTGCGCGCGTACGCCAAGTACCTGCGGCAGGCCGGGTCCACCTTCAGCCAGGACTACATGGAGGACACCCTCCGTACCAACGTCCACACCACCCGGCTGCTGGTCAACCTCTTCCAGGCCCGCTTCTCGCCGGACCACCAGCGGGCCGGCAGCGAGCTGACCGACGGGCTGCTGGAGGAGCTGGACGGCGCGCTCGACCAGGTCGCCAGCCTCGACGAGGACCGCATCCTGCGGGCCTTCCTCACCCTGATCAAGGCGACGCTGCGCACCAACTACTTCCAGCGCCGCGACGACGGGCAGCCGCACGACTACCTGTCGATGAAGTTCGACCCGCAGGCCATCCCCGAACTGCCCGCGCCCCGCCCGGCGTTCGAGATCTGGGTGTACTCCCCGCGGGTCGAGGGCGTCCACCTGCGGTTCGGCAAGGTCGCCCGCGGCGGTCTGCGCTGGTCCGACCGGCGCGAGGACTTCCGTACCGAGGTGCTGGGCCTGGTCAAGGCGCAGATGGTGAAGAACACCGTCATCGTGCCGGTCGGCGCGAAGGGCGGCTTCGTCGGCAAGCGGCTGCCCGACCCGGCCGCCGACCGCGACGCCTGGCTGGCCGAGGGCATCGCCTCGTACAAGACGTTCATCTCCGGCCTGCTCGACATCACCGACAATCTCGTCGGCGGCGAGGTCGTGCCGCCGACGGACGTGGTCAGGCACGACGAGGACGACACGTATCTGGTCGTCGCCGCGGACAAGGGCACCGCGTCGTTCTCCGACATCGCCAACGAGGTCGCGGTGTCGTACGGCTTCTGGCTCGGCGACGCCTTCGCCTCCGGCGGCTCGGTCGGCTACGACCACAAGAAGATGGCCATCACCTCCAGTGGCGCCTGGGAGTCGGTGAAGCGGCACTTCCGCGAGATGGGCGTCAACACCCAGGAAGAGGACTTCACCGTCGTCGGCATCGGCGACATGTCCGGTGACGTGTTCGGCAACGGCATGCTGCTGTCGGAGCACATCCGGCTGGTCGCGGCCTTCGACCACCGGCACATCTTCCTCGACCCGAAGCCGGACGCGGCCACGTCCTACGCCGAGCGGCGCCGCATCTTCGAGCTGCCGCGCAGCAGTTGGGCCGACTACGACACCAAGTTGCTGTCGTCGGGCGGCGGGATCTTCCCCCGTACCGCCAAGGCGATCCCGCTCAACGCGCAGATCCGCAAGGCGCTCGGCATCGAGACCGCCACCGCGAAGATCACCCCCGCCGAGCTGATGAAGGCGATCCTCCAGGCCCCGGTGGACCTGCTGTGGAACGGCGGCATCGGCACCTACGTCAAGGCGTCCACCGAGTCGCAGGCCGACGTCGGTGACAAGGCCAACGACGCGATCCGGATCGACGGCGCGGAACTGCGGGTCAAGGTCGTCGGCGAGGGCGGCAATCTGGGCTTCACCCAGCTCGGCCGGATCGAATTCGCCCTGAACGGCGGCCCGGAGGGGACCGGCGGCCACATCAACACCGACGCGATCGACAACAGCGCGGGTGTGGACGCCTCGGACCACGAGGTCAACATCAAGATCCTGCTCAACAGCGTCGTGGCCGAAGGGGACATGACCGTCAAGCAGCGCAATTCGCTGCTCGCGGAGATGACCCACGAGGTCGGCGACCTGGTGCTGCGCAACAACTACGCGCAGAACGTCTCGCTCGCCAACAGCATGGAGCAGGCCCCGAGTCTGCTCCACGCCCACCAGCGGTTCATCCGCCGCCTGGTGCGCGACGGCCACCTGGACCGGGCGCTGGAGTTCCTGCCGACCGACCGGCAGATCCGCGAGCGGCTGGCGGCCGGACAGGGCCTGACGCAGCCGGAGTTGGCGGTGATCCTCGCCTACGCCAAGATCACCACGGCCGAGGAACTGGTCCACACCGAACTGCCCGACGACCCGTACCTGCGCTCCCTGCTGCACGCGTACTTCCCCGTGCCGCTGCGGGAGCGCTTCGAGCGGCAGATCGACAACCACGCGCTGCACCGCGAGATCATCACGACCGTCCTGGTCAACGACACGGTGAACTCCGGCGGCACGACCTTCCTGCACCGCTTCCGCGAGGAGATCGGTGCCACCACGGAGGAGATCGTGCGGGCCCACACGGCCGCCCGCGCGATCTTCGGTCTCGCCGAGATCTGGGACGCGGTGGAGGCGCTGGACAACATCGTCGCCGCCGACGTGCAGACCCGGATCAGGCTGCACTCGCGGCGGCTGGTCGAGCGCGCCACCCGCTGGCTGCTCAACAACCGCCTCCAGCCGCTCCAGATCGCCGAGACCATCGACTTCTTCGCCGAGGGCGTCGCCGCGGTCTGGTCCCACCAGCCCAAGCTGCTGCGCGGCGCGGACGCGGACTGGTACCGGTCGCTGCGCGACGAGCTGACCGCGGCGGGGGTGCCGGACGAACTGGCCACCCGGGTCGCCGGATTCTCCGCGGCCTTCCCGGCGCTCGACATCGTCGATGTCGCGGACCGCACCGGCAAGGAGCCGCTGGACGTCGCCGAGGTCTACTTCGACCTCGCCGACCGGCTGGGGATCACGCAGCTCCTGGACCGGATCATCCTGCTGCCGCGCGCCGACCGTTGGCAGTCCATGGCCCGCGCCGCCATCCGCGAGGACCTCTTCGCGGCCCACGCGGCACTCACCGCCGACGTGCTGACGGCGGGCCCCGAAGGGTCCACGCCAGAGCAGCGCTACACGGCGTGGGAGGAGCAGAACGCGGGGCTGATCGGCCGCGCCCGCACCACCCTTGAGGAGATCCAGGGCGCCGAGGAGTTCGACCTGGCGAGTCTGTCGGTGGCGATGCGGACCTTCCGTACGCTGCTGCGCACGCACCGCTGAGCCGTACGCACCGCTGGGCCGTACGGTCGCGGCGGTGCGTGCGCGGCGGTGCGGCTGAACGCGGGCCCGGTGGGCGGCACTTGTGCGCAAGTGCCCGCCCGCCGGGCCCGACCGCGCTACGGCGTGGGCGCGTCCGGCATCTTCCACACCGTCAGCAGCGTGGAGTACGTCGGCATCGGGTCGGTCATCATGTTGCCGGACGGCGTGACGTCGGTGACCTTCAGCATGGCCAGATTGCCCTCCGAGGTCACCGTGCACAGCACCGTGCCCTTGGCGATGTACGTGTCCTTGGCGAGGTCGCCCCGGTAGATCTCGCCGGACAGCGCGTCGGCGCCGACGCCGTTCCTGCACGCCTGGTAGTCGGTGCCGTCGGCCCGGCCGAAGGTGGTGAGGAACCGCATGCTGCCGTCGGCCCAGTCCTGGTACTCGATCTCGTAGCCGTCGGTGTCGCCGATCTGGCCGTTCGGCTCGACCCTCGCGCTGTCCAGGTCCACATGCGTGCCGTGGTTCCAGGCGGGCGAGCGGATGGTGAACTTGCGGTCCTGGAAGATGACTTGCGGCTGCCCGCCGCCGGGTGTGCCCGGGTCGGCAGAGGAGCCGCCGGGGGAGCCGGTCGGGGCGGTGCTCGCGGGCCCGGTGGTCGGAGCGGCAGCGGGGGACTGGGAGGTGGAGGTGCCGGGGCCGCCGCCGAGCGGCGACGTGCCCTGCGGTCCCTTGTCGTCGCCCTTGCCGTCGGAGTGGGTGAAGGCGTAGGTGAGCGTCACCGCGAGGATCACGGCCAGGACGCTGCCGCCGATGGCCATCACCTTCTGCGTCCGGCCGCTGGGGACCCGGCTCTGCCCGTCGTGCCCGTTCCCGTCGTGGCCCTCGTTCCCGTTCCCGTTTCCGGGACCGCGCCCTTGCCCGTTTCCGGGACCGCGCCCTTTCCCGTCTCCGGGACCGCTCTCGGGACCGCTCGCACGACCGCTTCCGTCCCCGTGGCCGGTGGCTCCGTGGGCGCCGGTCGCGGGGCCGTCCACATTCGTCGGCCCGAACATGCCCGAGGTGTACGGGCCTGACGCGTACGGACCCGGCGTGTACGGACCCGGCGCGTACGGGCCGGAGGGCGCGGCACCCGTCCCGGCGGGCGGTGCGGCCCGCGGTGCCCCCTGCGGCATCGCGGGCGGTACGGCGGGTGGTACGGCGGGCGCCGGTATGTGCGGCGGCGCGGCGGGCGCGGCAGGCGGTGCCGGGGCCGGCGGCAGGGCCGCGGCGGCCTCCCGCCGGGCTATCTCGGCCGCGAGCGGCTGCGGCAGCCAGCCGCTGAAGTCCCGCAGCGGGCGGCCCGCGCCGCGCTCGCACAGCTCGGCCAGCTCCGCGGGGGTGGGCCGGGCCGCCGGGTCCGCGGTCAGGCAGCGCTCCAGGACGGTCCGCAGCTCGTCGGGGTAACCGGACAGGTCGGGCGGCCGGACGGCGGTGTTGGCTATCTGCGTGGCGAGCGTGATCGCGCCCGCCGTGCCGTACGGGTGCCGTCCGGTGGCGGCGACCGCGGCGATCAGGCCGAGCGAGAACAGGTCGGTGGCCGGGGTGAGTTCGTGCCCGTTGGCGTGCTCGGGCGACATGTACTGCGGGGTGCCGATCAGGCCGCCGCTGCGGGTGAGCTGCGTGGAGTCCGCCGCGCGCGCGATGCCGAAGTCGATCACCCAGGGGCCGCCCGCGCCGAGCAGCACATTGCTGGGCTTGAGGTCGCGGTGGATGACGCCCGCCGCGTGCACCGCGCGCAGCGCCTCCGCCGCGCAGCCCACCAGTTGCAGCGCGGTGGCCACCGGCAGCGCCCCGTACCGGGCGAGCGCGTCGTCCAGCGGCAGCCCCGGAATGTAACTGGTCGCCAGCCAGGGCCGGTTGCCGGTGGTGTCGTGGTCGACGACCGGCACCACGTGGTAGCCCTGCACCCGGCGCGCGGACTGCACCTCCTGCTGGAAGCGCCGCCTGAACTCCTGGTCCTGCGCGTATTCGCGCCGGATCACCTTCAGCGCGACCGGCTGTCCGCCGCGGGTGTGCGAGAGGTAGACCGACCCCATCCCGCCCTCGCCGATCCGGGCCAGCAGCCGGTAACCGGCCACCTCGCGCGGGTCCTGCGGCTCCAGCGCCTGCAACGGACTCCCGCCCGGACCCTGATCAGAACCCGGTCCCGCGCCCGGCACCGCTCCCGCGCCCGGCACCGGACCACCGCTCGAACTGCTGTCGTGACTGGAGATTTCGGGCACCCCCCGGTAGGCGAACGGGGCACGATGCTACCGGGGGTGTGTACGAGGCGCGGACGTCGTATCGAACCCGCTGACGCCTTGGTGCCGTTCGGTGACATCACCCGCCGAGGACGGCCCAGGGCCGGAGGCCGGAACAGCATCGGGCCGCGCCCCGTATCCGCCTCACGACTCGCCCGGCACCGGCGCCAGCCGCACCAGCCGGTCACCCGTCCTGGTCCCCGTCGCCACCAAGGTCCCGCCAGGCGGCACCTTCTGATATTTCGTCAGCAGCAACCAGCCGACCCCGTACCGCCGTTGGACCGCGGCGCGCTGCGCCGCCGTCGACTTCGGGTCCAGATACGTGCGCACGGCGGCGAATCTGCGGTCGCGTTCGGCGGCCGGGGTGGACGGGTCGGGCCAGGTGGGGGCGACCAGGAAGAAGCCGTAGGCGGGCAGGACGTGCGTGGCGTAGTACCCGTCGGTGAGGACCACCGCGTCGGCGGGCATGCGGTCCGCGGCCCAGCCGTACCCCGGCCAGCGCACCGGGTGGTCGACGGTCACCGGCAGGAAGCGCTGCGGCACGACGGCGCCGATCTGCGCGGCCACGCCGAAGCAGAGCGCGACGGCGGCCACGGGCGCGAGCACCGCGCGCAGCCGGGTCCACGGCGGGATCGAGGCCAGTTCCACGGCGAGCGCGAACTGCGGCGGCACGAGCAGCAGCGCGAAGACCCGCCCGTAGGTGTAGTGCCCGCTCACCCACCCGTAGGCGACGATCAGGCAGAAGGCGGCGAACATCAGGACCAGCGGGTCGCGGACGCCGCGCCGGGCGCGCAGCAGCAGCGGCGGGAGGCCGACGAGCGCCAGCCCGTACCACTGCCAGGGGTGGATGTAGAGCCGCTTGTGCACCGCGTCGACCGTGGTGTCACCGGCCAGCGAGAACACGTCGTAGTACGGCCACGCCACGGCCACCAGCAGCGCGAGCGCGCCCGCCAGCAGCCAGCGCGCCGTCACCCGCCGCGACCAGCCGCGCTGCCGGGCCGTCAGCACCGCCACGATCCCGACGGCCGCGGCCAGCGCGGTGATCGGGTGGATGAGCAGCAGCAGCCCGCAGGCCACGCCCAGCAGGGCGTAACCGGCCCAGCCGGTGCTACGGCGGCGCGCCAGCCGGTCGGTGAGCGCCCACAGGTGGAAGGTGACGCCGACCGCGAAGGCGCTCGGGTACGAGGCGCCGCGGGTCAGCGACCACACCCCGCAAAAGCCGCTCCACTCCTTGCCCTGCACGCCCCACAGCAGGGTGAAGGCCAGCAGCGCGTAGACCGGCGCCATCGGCCGTCTGCTCAGCGTCCGCGCGTACACGCCGACGCCGGTGACCAGCACCGCCAGATTCACCGGGCCGCACCAGCGCACGACCTCCCGCCCGGCGGCGCCGGTGGCCCGCGCGATCAGGCCGAGCGCCACGATGTACGGCGAGAAGTACGGGCTGCCGGTGCCCGGCAGGTCGAGCAGCGGATTGGCCGGGTGCCGCCAGTCGGCCTTGACCCGCTCCACCGCCGAGGCGTGCTGCCCGAAGTCCGAGGCGATCGGCGTACGCCAGGCCGCCGCGGCGACCACCAACCAGAAGAGCGTCCCGACGACGGCGTACGGCGTCACCCGCCAGGCCCGCGCCCGTTCCAGCAGCCGGGCGGGCAGACCGGCCCGCCCGGCCGCGACCGCGGCGCCGTCGGCCGTACCGGCCCCCGGCTCGTCGCCCGCGCCGTCGCCCGCGGTGACCTCTCCGGTCGTCAGTGACGGCAAGGCGCGGCCTTGAGGAGGGTGCGGTCGTGCGGCCGCGGCGGGTGTGCGGCGGGGGCCAATTCGCTCGATGTCATGACAAGCTCCGTGTTCCGGCGGCGGTTCGGTCAGGGTGTCAGGGGGTCAGCCGAGCATCAGGTCCGCCACGCGGGCGGCGGCCCCTCCGTCGTCCAGGTGGCAGAAGGCGGCGCGGAAGGCCGCGTAGGCGTCGGCGCGGCCCCGGACGGCGGCCTCCGGGTCGCGCAGCGCGGCGGTCAGCTCGTCCGTGGTGCGCAGCAGCGGCCCCGGCGCCTGGGCCTCGTAGTCGAAGGTGAAGCCGCGCAGCGTGTCGCGGTAGTGCGGCAGGTCGGGCGTGAACAGCAGCACCGGGCGGCCGGTGACCGCGAAGTCGGCGAGCACCGAGGAGTAGTCGGTGACCAGCACGTCGGCGACGAGCAGCAGTTCCGCGAGGTCGGGGTGGGCGGAGACGTCCCGCACGAAGCCGCCGGGCACCGCCGGGAGGGTGTCGGCGACCAGCGGGTGCGAGCGGACCAGCAGCACATGGCTGGTGGTCAGCTCCGCCGCCATCGCCGCCAGGTCGAGCGGCAGGTGCAGCCGGGCGTGCTCGGCGTCGTACGCCTCGTCGTCGCGGACCGTCGGCGCGTACAGCACGACCGTGCGGCCGGGCGGCAGGCCGAGCCTGGCCCGTACCTCCTCGCGCACCTTGTCGCGGTCCTCGCTGCTGAGCAGGTCGGTACGGGGCAGCCCGGTCTCGGCGACCTCGCCGTCGAAGTCAAGGGCGCGGCGCAGGGCCGGGGTGCTCTGCGAGTTGGGGGAGAGCAGCACGCTCCACTGGTGGCCGAGGCTCGGCTGCGGCCACATGTGGGTGAGGTCGGCGCACAGCGTGCCCGCCAGGTCCTGGCCGATCCGCTTCACGGGCGCGCCGTGCCAGGTCTGGACGACCCGCTGGCCCTCGCGGCGGCGGAACCACGCGGGCAGATGCGTGTTGGTCACCACATGGCGGCCGCGGGCCAGCGCCTCGTACCAGTCGTCGCTGCCGCGCAGCACCGCGCGGGCGGTCGCGGGCACCGCCACGGTGTGGTCGCGCACCACCCACACATGGTCGAACGGGACGCCCCTGCGCACCAGTTCGTCGTGGACGGCGCGCGGCGAGTCCGCGCAGTCGCGGCCGTCGAAGCTGCTGTAGAGGACGGTGTCGGTCAACGGGCGGCGCAGCAGCACCGGGTAGCGCCGCTCGCGCAGCATCCGCTGCCGGTACGGGCCGCGGTCCGCCGCGGGCACGGGCGATCCGGCCGCCACGAACAGGTGGTCGTGGAACCGCCGGTCGACCGTCACCGGCCGCGCGCCCGGCGCCGCCGGGAGCCGCAGCGGCAGCTCGGCGAACGCCTCCCGCGCGATCCGCACCGGGGCGTCGCCGCCGTCCGCCGCCCGCAGGTGCAGATACCAGCGTCCTGCGTGCGGCAGCGCCGACACGTCCAGCGCGGCGCTGAACCGGCGTACGGGGCCGGCCGGGCCCCGCCCCGCGGCTCGCTCCGCCGCCACGGCAGACGCCGTTCCGGCCACGGCCTGCGCCGGGGTTCCCGCCGCGAGCGGGGCGTCGTCCCCCGCTGCCGCAGCGGCCCCGGCGACCCCGGCCCCCGCCGCCTCGGCGGCAGCGGAGTCCGCGCCCTTGGCCGCCAGCGTCACCTCGACGCCTACCTCGGCCGCGTACGTGCCGTGCCGCAGGACCAGCCGGGCCGGGGGCGGGGTGTCGGCGGGGAGTTCACCGGTGACCAGGAGGGTGCCGTTGGTGGCGCGCGCCACATGGGTGGCCAGCGGCTGGGGCGTACGGTCGCGCAGCAGCAGATTGCCCGCCGCGGTGGCGTCGACGACCAGCTCGCGCCGGGCCCCGGCCAGCAGCGCGTCGCCGCCGAGGTCGTAACGCCCCTGCGGCAGCGGCCCGTCGGCGGCGATCCGCGCGGTGCCGCCGTCGGCGAAGACCGCCTCGAACGACCAGGCCGCGGCCGTCTCCGGCGCGACCTCCTTGGGCAGCCCCTCGACGTCGGGCCGCGCCCCCGCGAGGTCGGCCAGGACCAGGCGCGCCGTCAGCCGCGTCCAGCCGTCGATGCCGGTGCTCTCCGCGTCGGCGGTCAGCGGGTAGTCGAAGGCCGCGCCCGTCGTCTGCTGCGTGGCCCGCAGCGCGACCGGGGGCTTGCGGTCGCGGACAGCGATCCCGAAGACGACCCCGCCGTCGCCGTCCGCCCGGTGACCGGTGATCCGGCGGGTGACCGGCTCGACCGACAGGTGCAGCCGGCCGTCCTTGTACCAGGGCACGAGCCGGGTGTCGTCGTCCAGCGGGAAGGGGACGGGCGAGGACCCGGCGCCCGCGTCGTCGGCGCGCGGCGCCGCCGGGCGGACCACCGAGCCCGCCGCCACGACGATCCCGAGCCGCCACTGCCCGGCCGTCCAGCCCTCCTTGCCCCGCAGCCGCTTGGGGTCGACGGTGATCTCGAAGCCGGACCAGTCGTACGAGTGCCGCTCCTGCGGTCCGCCGTCGGTCACTTCGGGGACCCGCACGGTCCGCACCGGCAGCAGCAGCTTGCGGCGCCCGGACATCAGCACGGCCGTCTTGAGCGAGGTACGGCGCGCGCCCGCGTCCACATTGCGCACATACGCGTGGCCCCGGAGGATCAACTTGCCGTCCCGCCACTCCAGTTGGCTGAGCCGGGCGACCACCGGCAGGTCCTTCGTGCCGATGGCGGTCACCGCGCGCGGCAGCGGCACGGGCGAGCCGTCGCCGCGCACGACCACCGCGCGCTTGCGCAGCGGCGGCCCCGCGATGTCGAACACGGTGCGCCCGCCGTGCTGTTCGTGCGCCAGCACCTCCAGCAGGTCCGCCAGCCGCCCTTCCCTGATCAGCTCCCAGCGGATGCGCAGTTCGGCGGGCAGCGCGGGGAAGAGCGTCGGGTCGACGCGGCCGAGGTAGTCGCGGACGCGGTCGAGGAAGACCTGGTGGTATTCCGGTCCCGCCATCGGCAGGGCCTCGATGAAGTACAGCAGGTCGTCGGTGAGCACCGACCGGTCGTAGTCCCGCTTGTGCTTGCTCCAGCGGGTGTTGGCCGGGTCGGCCAGGAACCGCGAGACCCCGTCGACCGCCGCGATCCGGTCGCGTACGCCCTTGACGTCGGTGCGGCGGCGGGTGATCGAGCCCTCGCGGATCCGCCAGTAGTAGACGTGCTCGTGCAGCACGTCCACGGCGTCGGCGAGGAAGTGCGCCGGAATGGTCAGCGGCGTGTCCTCGTACAGCACGCCCTCGGGGAAGGCCAGTTGGTGCTTGTCCCAGAAGGAGCGGCGGAAGACCTTGTTCCACGCCACCCGGTCGGACAGCAGGCCCAGGTCACGGGTGATGTGCGTGCGCCGCACGGTCTTGTCCATGCCCCGGTGCTGCCACGCCTGGCTGCGTCCCTGCGTGGTGAGCCGGTAGACGTTGCCGGTCGCGAAGTCGGAGCCCGACTGGTCGAGCAGGCCGACCAGCTTCTCGTACGCGCGCGGCGGCAGCACGTCGTCGCTGTCCACGAAGGTCAGGTACGACGTCTGCGGCGCCGCGTTCCGCGCCCCGGTGTTGCGGGCGTGGCCGAGGCCGCCGTTGGGCTGCGCGACCAGCCGGAAGCGCGGGTCGCGGTCGGCGAACGCCTGGGCCAGCTCGGGGCCCGAGTCCGTCGATCCGTCGTCGACCATCACCACATCGAGGTCGGTGAAGGTCTGCGCCGCGATCGACCGCAGGCACTCCTCCAGGTACTGCTCGACGTTGTAGACGGGGACGACGACAGTGAGGCGGGGCGTCATGGCGGGCAACGGTCCTTCCGGGACGGCGACGGCATACGGATGACGGCACGCGCGCGACGGCACATGCACGACGGCATGCGAATGCCGTTCCTTCAACTCGCCGAAGCGCCTTCCGGTCACCGCGAGTGAGCCGAACGAGCGAAAGGGTGAACCGCCGCAGGGTGTCCGGTTGGTACGCTCGGACGCTATCCCGTACCGGTACGTCTCGATCTGTCCAGGATGGTCATGCCCCGAATCACCGTCGTCGTCCCCGTCCACCGCGCACAGGGCTTCCTGCGCGCCTGTCTGGAGTCGGTGCTCGGGCAGTCCTTCACCGACGTCGAGGTCGTCGCCGTCGACGACGCCTCACCGGACGCGAGCGGCGCGATCATCGCCGAATTCGCCGCCGCCGACCCGCGGGTCAAGCCGCTGCGGCTGGACCGCACCGGCGGCACGGGACCGGCGCGCGACGCGGGCGCGGCCCTCGCGACCGGCGACTACCTGCTCTTCCTGGACGCCGACGACCTGATGACGCCCGGCACGCTGGCCGCCGCGGACGCCCGGCTGCGCGCCACCGGCGACCCCGATGTGCTGCTCTTCGACCACGAGCGCTTCACCGTCTGGGAGAACATCCAGGAGAGCGACGACGCCGACTTCCTCGGCGAGGCGGGCGACTCCGTCTTCACCGCGTCCGACCGCCCCGAGTGCCTGGGCACCTACCCCGCGGTCTGGAACCGGCTGCTGCGCCGCGCCTTCTGGGAGGAGCGCGGCTTCCGCTTCGGCGAGGGCGCGTACGAGGACGTCGCCGTCGCCTCCCGCGTCCTGCTCGCCGCCACCGGCATCGCGTGCCTGGACCGGGTCGGCGTGCGCTGGCGCAAGCGGCGCGGGATCAGCGTCGGCACCACGCCCGGCCGCCACCACCTGGCCGTACTCGACCGGTACGAGGCGCTGTTCGCCGAGATCGACGGCGGCGACGAGGCCGAGGACCGCAAGCGGGAGCAACGCGCCGCGCTGTACGGGCGGATGGCCGTCCTGCTCGCGGCCGTCGGCGAGGACGGCTCGCCGCTGACGCCCGACGCCCGGCCGGAGTACGTCCGGCGCGCGGGACGGCTGCTGGGCCGCTACCGGCCCGCGGGCTGGACCGCGCCCGACAGCAACGAGGGCCGCTGGCTGCGGGCCGCGGGCACCGGCAGCTACGGCCGCTACCGCGCGGCGCTCGGCGGCCAGGCGTGGACGCGCAAACTGGCCCGCCGGATCAGGGCACGCAAGAACGCGCTGGGCCGCGCGGTCTACCAGCGCTACTACCGGCTGCGGCTGCGCCGCCCCGTCGACCCCAACCTCGTGGTCTACGCGGCCTATTGGAACCGCGGGGTGTCCTGCAACCCGGCGGCCGTCTACTACAAGGCCCAGGAGATCGCCCCGCACCTGCGCGGGGTGTGGGTGGTCAACAAGAAGGACCGCGAGGCGATGCCGCCCGGCGTCGACCACGTCGTGGTCAACTCCCGCCGCTACTGGGACGTGCTGGCCCGCGCCAAGTACCTGGTGAACAACGCCAACTTCACCGGCCAGGTCGTCAAGCGCCCCGAGCAGGTCTACCTCCAGACCCACCACGGCACACCGCTCAAGCACATGGGCATGGACCTGCGCGCCCGCCCGGCCGTCGGCAAGGGCATGAGTTTCGGCCGCCTGCTCGACCACGCCGACCAGTGGGACTTCTCGCTGGCCGCCAACCAGCACTCCGCGGAGGTCTGGGAGCGGGTCTACCCGAGCGGTTACGAGACGCTGCCCAGCGGCTATCCGCGCAACGACGTGTTCCACACCGCGGGCGCCGACGAGGTCCGCCGCGCCCGCGAGAGCCTGGGCCTGGCCCCCGGCACCACCGCGATCCTCTACGCGCCCACCCACCGCGACTACCAGCGGACCTTCGTCGTCCCGCTCGACCTGGAACGGCTCTGCCGCGAACTGGGCCCCGGCTACACGCTGATGGTCCGCGCCCACTACTTCTACGGGCAGAACGACGCGCTCGAGGCGCTGCACGCGGCGGGCACCATCATGGACGTCTCGCAGCACCCGTCCGTCGAGGAACTGAGCCTCGCCTCCGACGCGTTGCTCTGCGACTTCTCCTCGCTGATGTTCGACTACGCCAACCTCGACCGGCCGATCGTCGTGCACGCCGCCGATTGGGAGGCGTACCGCGCCGCCCGCGGCGTCTACTTCGACCTGCTGTCCGGGCGGCACGGCGAGACGCCGGGTGTGGTGGCGGGCGACGAGGCGGGACTGGCCCGCGCCTTCCGCACGGGGGCCTGGCGCGGCCCCGAGGCGGCGGCGCTGCGGGCCGCCTTCCGGCAGCGGTTCTGCGCGTACGACGACGGGCTCGCCGCCGAGCGCGTGGTGCGCCGGGTGCTGCTCGGCGAGCCCTCGCTGCTGCCGTACCGCCCGCTCCAGGACCGCCGTCCCGCCCCGGCCCCGGCCGGTGCGCGGGACGCGGACCCGACGGCGGGACCCGCGGGGGAGCGCCCGGCGGTCCCGCTCGGCTGAGGCGCGGGAGGCGCGCGAGCCGCTGGAGCTGCTGGGGCCGGCCGCTCGGCTGAGGCGCGGGGGCCGCTGGGGCCAAGGCCGATCGCGTGAACCGCCGGGCGCGTGTGAACCGCCGGGCCCGCGGGAGCGGCCCGATCGGGTGAACCGCCCGCGCCGCCGGGGCCCTTGGGGCCGCTACAGGCTGCGCGGGTCGGGCCCCGAGGGCTCCAGCGGCGGCGGGCCGGACGGATCGGAGGCGTCCGCCGCGAGCGGGGCCAGCGCGCGGGCGCGGGACGGCGGCGGGGCCAGGTGCCGGTCCTCCGGCGGGATCACGGGCGGCAGCCCGCCGTCCTCGCGCAGGAACACCCGGCGCACCACGCGCTCGGCGGCGAGCCCGTCGTCGTAGGGACAGAACCGGCGCCGGAAGGCGGCCCGCAGTTCGGCCGAACGCGGGCCGCGCCAGGCCCCCGTGGCGAGGATGTCGGTCAACTCGTCCTCGCCGCGCGCCACCAGGCCCGGCGGGTGCGCGGTGATGTCGAAGTACGCGCCGCGGGTGGCCCGGTAGGTCTCCCAGTCCGCGGCGTGCAGCACGATCGGCCGGTCGAGGCCCGCGTAGTCGAACATCAGCGACGAGTAGTCGGTGATCAGGCCGTCCGAGGCCAGGCACAGCTCCTCCGCCGACGGGTGCCCCGACACGTCGATGACCCGCGGGTGCGGGGCCCGGTCGTCCAGACCGTCGCGCGGGTCGCCCGGCGGGTAGAAGTGGTGGGTGCGGCGCAGCAGCACCACGTCGGGGCCCAGCGCGTCGGCCATCCGCGCCAGGTCGAGCGCGGGCCGGTAACCGCGCTGGTAGTCGCGGTGCGTGGGCGCGTAGAGGAAGGCGGTGCTCTCGCGCGGGATGCCGAGTTCGTCGCGCAGCCGCAGCACGTCGCGCGCGGTGGCCCGGTGGAAGATGTCGGTGCGCGGCTGGCCGTACTCCAGGGCCGTGAAGCCCGACGGGTAGGCGCGCTCCCAGACCAGCGTGGAGTGGCGGCTCGCCGAGAGGCTGTAGTCCCAGCGGTCGACGTGCCGCAGCATCCGCTCGAAGTCGGTGGTGCCCGCGGCGGCCGGGTGCTCCTGGAGGTCGATGCCCATGTGCTTGAGCGGCGTGCCGTGGTGGGTCTGCACATTGATCTGGCCGGGCCGCTTGGCGTACCTGCGGTGGAAGTTGACGTTGCTGACCAGGTACGAGGCGCGGGCCAGCGCCGTCCAGTACGCGGCCGAGCCCGGCTCCAGGCGCCGTACGCCCGGCGGCAGGGTGTGCGCGTGCTCCGCGGTGGTCACCCACGCGGTCCGCATGTGCGGCGCCAGTTCGCGCAGCCGCTCCTCGACGGCCGCCGGATTGCAGGAGTAGCCGCGGTCCCAGTACGCGGAGAACACCGCCAGGTCCGGGTCGAGCGCGCGCCGCCGCTGCACCCGGTAGTGCGCGTGCAGCGCCGTC
The DNA here is from genome assembly GCF_055558595.1 of Streptomyces sp. NPDC025721. Classification (NCBI taxonomy): domain Bacteria; kingdom Bacillati; phylum Actinomycetota; class Actinomycetes; order Kitasatosporales; family Streptomycetaceae; genus Streptomyces; species Streptomyces sp. NPDC025721. The sequence goes on from NZ_JBVHMF010000029.1 coordinate 19,489, forward strand.
GTCCGCAGCCTGCCGTACAGCGCCCTCGCCCGGTGGGTGGCGCGCAGCCGCAGCCGGTGCGCCCGGCCGAGCGCCTGGAAGGTGCGCCGCGCGCCCAGCGCGACCAGCAGGTACCGCACCCCGCTGCGGCCGGTGGGACTGGCCCGGAAACCGCTCGGCCGCAGCCGCCGGTACTGGGCACGGCAGCGGCGGAAGTACTCCGGGCGCGACGAATTCGGCAGCCGGTCGGGGAAGTTGAAGACGGTGGTGAGGTGATCCAGTATCCGGCGGAAGAGCACCGGCCGCCACCGCTCCAGCTCCGGGTGGCTGTCGAGGAACGCGAACAGCAGGTCGTACTGCTTGAAGATGTCGAAGTGCCGCCGGCTGGTGGTGTGCAGGATGCCGCTGCCGCGCCGCTGCCGGTAGTGCACGCAGACCCGGTCGAGCAGCGCGATCGACCCGGCGGCCATCAGCACCGGGTACGTCCACGGGGTGTCCTCGTAGTAGCCCGAGGGGAAGGCGATGTCGGACTTCTCGATGAAGTCGCGGCGGTACGCCTTGTTCCAGGCCACCATGATCAGCCGCAGCAGCTCGGGCCGGTCGTCCAGCGTGCAGACCTCGGGGCCGGTCTCGCTGAGGATCGCCGCGAACTGATTGCGGTGGACGTCGCCGTTCCAGTACGTGCGGGCGTAGTCGAAGACCAGCACGTCCGGCTCGCCGGTCCGCTCGATCCGGGCGGCGACGGCCTCCAGCGAGCCGGGGACCATGGTGTCGTCGGAGTCGAGGAACAGGACGTAGTCGCCGGTGGCGCGGGCGAGACCCGCGTTGCGGGCCCGGCCGAGGCCGATGTTCTCCGGCAGGTGCAGCACCTCGACGCGGGCGTCCCTGGCCGCGAAGGAGTCGGCGATGGCGCCGCTGCCGTCGGGGGAGCAGTCGTCCACGACGATCAGTTCGACATCGGCGAAGGACTGGTCGAGCACGGATTTCAGACAGGCGTGCAGATACGCCTGCACCTGGTAGACGGGGACGACGACGCTGAAGCGGGGCACAGCACATCCAGGTTCGACACGGGGGCGAGGGGCGCACGGGCGCCCATGGCTTTCGCGCGGAGTGCCCGTTATATCCAGGGAACGCGTGGCCGCGCCGCTGGTTACGCTCCGGCGCGTCGCGAGTCGCGGATCCGTACAAGTGCTTTGGTGATGATCGGTGGCAGGACGTTGACCAGCAGACGGCGCGCCCGGGAGCGGCGCGGCGCGGGGGCGGCGGGGGAGGCGGCCGTCGGGGCCTGCGGCTCGGGCCGCCCGGCGGGCCCCGCGGTCCGCGCGGCGGCGGATTCGGCGTGCTCCGCGGTCTGCGCCGCTGTCTGGGCCGCGGTCTGGCCTGCGGTCTGATCAGGGGTTTGTGCGGCGGCGGGCGCGTGCCGGGACGGCGGCTGCGACGGCGACACCGTACGGTCCCGGTCGCCCTTGACCCGCAGCAGCGGCGCGCCCGCCACCGTCTGCACCTCGTGCCACAGGTCGGCGCGGCCCGACACGTACGCCAGCAGCTCCGCGCGGATCTCGGCCGGATCCCCCCAGGTGGCGTACATCTTGCTCTCGGTCACGCAGATCGCGTGCAGCCCGCCGGAGGTGACCGCCTGCCAGACGGCGGCGGCCACGCCGGGACAGTGCGCCGAGCGGTAGTCGTCCAGCGCCACCACGCCGTGCGGGTGCAGCAGCTCGCGCGAGGTCTCGATGTCGGCGTGCACGTGCTCGTACAGGTGCGAGGCGTCGATGTGCGCGAACCGGCACGACACCGGCTGGACCCGGTCCCTGACCGTCGAGGACATGCCCTGGACGACCTCGGGCAGCTCGTCGTGGAAGGAGAGGTAATTGGCCTCGAACGAGTGACGGGTCAAGGTCGGGTACGACTTCTTCATCTCGGCGGAGTTGGCGTTGTCCTCGGCCGGGGCGTCGAACAGGTCGCAGACGGTGAAGGTGTCGCCCTCGCGCAGGTAACTCCCCATGAAGATGGCGCTCTTGCCGAGATAGGCGCCCACCTCCAGCAGGTCGCCGGGCTCGGTGCGGCTGACCTGCCGGGTCAGGAACCAGTCGAAGAGGACCTGGTCGACGGGGAAGAACCAGCCCTCGACCTGGGCCAGTTCGGTGGGCGCGGGAAGCCGGTCCTCGGCGGAGGTCATGGTCATGGGGGGATGTCCGATCGGTACGGGTGTGGGGGGCGTCAGTGTAAAGCGCCCGACGCCCCCCGTTTCGTACCGAATATTCCGCCGCCCCGCGCGTGCGCCGCTCCCCGGTGGCTACCCGGTGGCTCCCGGGCGGCTGTTGGACGGCCGCTGGACGGCTCCGTGGCGGCTACTTGACGGCGCCCGCCATCACACCGGACACGAACTGCCGCTGGAAGGCGAAGAAGACCACCAGCGGGACCACCATCGACACGAAGGCGCCGGGCGCCAGGATGTCGATGTTGTTGCCGAACTGCCGTACCTGCTGCTGGAGGGCGACCGTGATCGGCTGCGCGTCGCTGTTGGCGAAGATCAGCGCGACCAGCATGTCGTTCCACACCCACAGGAACTGGAAGATGCCCAGCGACGCGATGGCCGGGCCGCCCAGCGGCATGACCACCCGCACGAACAGCCGGATCTCGCCCGCGCCGTCCAGCCGCGCGGCCTCCAGCAGCTCGCGCGGGATCTCCGCGAAGAAGTTGCGGAGCAGGAAGATCGCGAAGGGCAGTCCGAACGCGGTGTGGAAGAGCACCACACCGGAGATGTCACCGAAGATCCCGATGTCGCCGAAGAGCCGCGCGACCGGGATCAGCGCCACCTGCACCGGCACCACCAGCATCGCCACCACGGCGATGAACCACCAGTCGCGGCCCGGGAACTCCATCCAGGCGAAGGCGTAACCGGCGAGCGAGCCGATCACCACGACCAGCAGCGTCGCGGGCACGGTGATCAGCGCGGTGTTCACCAGCGAGTCGGTGATCGCGTGATTGTCCAGCAGCGTGCGGTAGTTGGAGACCGTCAGCTCCGACGGCGAGGTGAAGACCTTCCACCAGCCGCTGGCCGAGATGTCGCTCGGCGTACGCAGCGACGACAGCAGCAGCCCGATCGTCGGCATCAGCCAGAACAGCGCCACCACCAGCAGGAAGACCCGTACCAGGCCGCCGCTCGCGCGGGCCGCGATCCGCGCGGCCACACTCTCCTTCGGCCTCGGCGCGGCCTCGGGCACCGCGTCGCCCTTCGCCGCCTGGCCGCCCGTCTCAGGACCGCCCGCCATGGCGGCCGATTCCGCGCTCATCGCCGTCCCTCCCTGCGCAGCCGCCGGATGTTGAAGATCATGACCGGCAGGACCAGCAGCAGCAGGATCACACCGATCGCGCTGCCCACCCCCTGGTTGTCGCCGCCGCCGAAGGACGACAGATAGAGCTGGAGGGCCAGGACGTTCGCGTCCGACTGGGTGTTGCCGGGCGCGATGATGTACACGAGGTCGAAGATCTTCAGCACGTTGATCATCAGCGTGACCGTGACGACCACCAGGACCGGGGCCAGCAGCGGCACGGTGATCCGGCGGAACACCTGCCACTCGTTGGCGCCGTCCACCCGCGCCTGTTCCATCAGCTCCCGCGGCACCCCGGCCAGACCGGCCGCGATCAGCACCATCGCGAAGCCCGCCCACATCCAGATGTAGCTGCCGATGATCGACGGCGTGATCAGATTCGGGCCGAGCCAGTTGACGCCGTTGTACTTGCCGGAGAAGTTCGAGGCGGGCAGCCGCAGTTGGGCCCCGGCGGCGGACGCGGGCAGCTTGTACGTGCCGTCCTTCCCGGACTTCGCCGTCGCCACCACCTTGCCGTCCTTGACCGCCTGCACCTTCACACCGGACAGCGCCTTCTCGCCCGGATCGATCACACCGGGCTTCCCGGTGCCGCCGGGCCTGAAGTCCAGCCATACGGTGCCGGTCACCGAATCCGGCTGCGAGGGCGCGGGCTTGGCGTCCACGGCGTTCGAGGGCAGCTTGTTCTGCGGGATGCCGATCAGCGGCAGATCCGCGGGACTGCCCTGCCGGGCCGTGGACTTGGTGGTGAAGGAGCCGCCCGCGCTCGGCGCGAGATCGCCGCCGGGCCGCGGCCGGGCGCCCGGATAGGCCGCGTTGTCGGTGAACGTGTCATGGACCGCGACCACCACGGCGTTCGCGACGCCGCGCCCCGGGTCCTGCTCGTACACCAGCCGGAAGATGATCCCGGCCGCCAGCATCGAGATGGCCATCGGCATGAAGATGACCAGCTTGAACGCCGTGCTCCAGCGCACCCGTTCGGTGAGCACGGCGAAGACCAGACCGAGGGCGGTCGCCACGGTCGGCGCGACCACCACCCAGATCGCGTTGTTGCGCACGGCGGTGAGGATGCCGTGGTCGGTGAAGACCGTGCCGAAGTTCTTCAGACCGACGAAGGCGCTGCCGTCGGCGTCGAAGAGGCTGCGCTGGACGGTGTAGACGATCGGGTACACCACGAGCGCGCCCAGCAGGATCAGGGCGGGCAGCAGGAAGAGCGCGGCCACCCAGGGACGGGTGCCCATCAGGCTCCTGCGGCGGCCCGGTCCCTTGGCGGGCGGGCCGGGCAGAGGGCCGGGCGGGGGGGGGGGGGGGGGGGGGGGGGGGGGGGGGGGGGGGGGGGGGGGTGGGGGGGGGGGGGGGGGGGGGGGGGGGGGGGGGGGGGTGGTCTTACTGCTTTG
>NZ_JBVHMF010000029.1:24206-46748 GCF_055558595.1 Streptomyces sp. NPDC025721
CGTTTTTTCTTTTTCTCTTCCCTTCCTTTCTCGGGGCCCCCCCCCCACCCCCCCCCCCCCCCCCCCCCCCCCCCCCCCCCCCCCCCCGCCTCCCGCCCCCGCGGCGGAGTCAGCCATCGGGGGCATCTCGCCTCAGTTCCCGTACGCCTTGGCGGCGTCCGCTTCGAGCTTGGCCTGCACGCCCGCGACATCGGACGGCTTGGAGAGGAAGTCCTGGAGGTCCTTCCACTCGCCCTGGCCCTTGGTCCCGCCGAAGGCGGCCGGAGCCTGGTCCGACATGTCGAAGCGGAAGTCGTCGCCCGCCGCGATCAGCGCCTGCGCGATGGACCGCTGCACGTCGTCCGGGTACGCCGCGAAGTCCAGCGACTTGTTCGGCGACAGGTAACCGCCGCCCTGCGCCCAGATCTTGGCCGCCTCCGGCGTCGCGATGTACGTCAGCAGCGCCTGCGCGGCCGGGCTGTCCTTCAGCGCCACGCCCACGTCACCGCCGCTGACCACCGGCGCCTTGCCGCTGCCCACCGCGGGGAACGGGAAGACCTTCGCGTCCGTGCCCACCTTCGCCTTGGTGTTGGCGGCGATGAACGCGGAGACGAAGTCGCCCTCGTAGACCATCGCGCCGGCCGGCGGGTTGCCGGTGAAGACCTGCGTCACCGACTTCGGGAAGTCGGCGGCGAGCGCGCCGCTGTTGCCGCCCGCGAGCAGGTCCTTCTTGCCGAAGAGCTGCCCGAGCGTGGTGAGCGCGTCCTTCACCGACGGGTCGGTCCACTTGATGGTGTGCGCGGCGAGCTGGTCGTATTTCTCGGGTCCGGCCTGCGAGAGGTAGATGTTCTCGAACCAGTCGGTGAGCGTCCAGCCGTCAGCGCCGCCCACCGAGACCGGCGCGGTGCCCGACTCGAAGACGGTCTCCGCGGTCTTCAGGAAGTCGTCCCAGGTCTTGGGCACCGAGGCGCCCGCGGTCTCGAAAGCCGCGCTGTTGTACCAGATCAGCGACTTGTTGGAGACCTTCGCGTAGATGCCGTACTGCTTGTCCTTCCACGCCCCGAGCTTCTGCCATCCGGGCGAGAAGTTCTTCTGGAGTTGCGCGGTCGCCTCGGGGCCCAGCGGCTTCAGCCAGCCCTTGTCGGCGAATTGGTGCAGCACGCCGTTCTGCGCGAGGAAGGCGACATCCGGCGGGGCGCCGCCCTCGATCTTCGTGCCGAGGAAGGTGGACTGGCTGTCGCCGGTCGGGACGAACGTCGATTTCGCTCCGGTGAGCTTGTCGAACTCGTCCAGCACCTTCTGGAAGTTCTTCTGCTCCGGCCCCGTCCACACGGCGGCCACTTCGAGCTTCTGCCCGTGCAGATCGGGCAGCTTGACCCCCGAGGCGGAACTCGTGGCGGACGCGCTCGGCGATTTCCCGCCGTCGTCCTTCTTGTCGCTGTCACCGCCGCACGCGGCGGCGGTCAACGCCAGCGCGGTCGCCGTCACTGTGGCGAGCGCTATGCGCGTAGTGCGGTTGTTTCGGCTGGTGCGCGGATTCTTCAGCGTACGCATCTGGCCATCCCCTCAGTCCCGTGGCGTCTGTCCTATGCCTTCGCGAACCCCAGCCGCAAGGGAGTACGGGGCTCCGTGACAGCTATCGTGACCATGACGTGATCTTGAGCCAAACGCTTTAACAGGGACGGCTGTTGGAATATCGCCGCTTGTCCGTCACGCGCCTCCCCGAATGCCGGGGCACGGGTGTGCCGCATGACGGGGCGTTGGCCAACGCCCCGTCAAATCGACCTATCCGCACGGGAATCGACGGACGTCGTGCGTGATGACCGTCGGAACATCGCAGATCAGCCGTCTGACGCGGGCCAGTTGACCGCCGTCGGCCACCTGACCGGTTCAGACCAATGACGGTTTCCGCCCGCCGGACGGAATCGGATCGCCGTGCGGGTACGAATTGGCGGACGGGGCAGGATCAGGGCATCCGCGTGAAATCCGCGCGCGGACGCCTCGGACGCTTCCGACGCGTCGGTACGGGCGGATTCGGCGGGATGCCCGTCCGACGGGCCGTCCGACGGGCGCGCGATGTCAGATCAGCGGGCCGGGGGCGGAACCCGGCGCGCTCGCGGACGCGGCGCCTTCCGCGGCGCGCGCGCCCGCCTCCTCGGGCGCCGACTCCGCCGCCCGCTGCAAGGCACTGGCCAGCAGGGCGAGATCGGTCGGGCCGTTGCCCAGCTCGCGGACCTGGCGGCGGGCCGGAGGATCGCCCATCCGCTCCCACTCCAGCGCCACGACGGTCGGCCGGAGCGTCGCCGTACGCGGGATACGGCCGCTGACCCGGCCCGCCTGGAACGCCGTCACCGCGCCGCCGGGCCGCCGCAGATAGCCGCGCCCCGGCACCGTGTCGTCGAGCCCCGCCGGGTCCTCGACATGCACCAGCAGCGCCGCGGACTCCGCGTCCGGCATGCGCAGCGCGATCCGCAGCCGGGACCGCTCGTCGGCCTCGGTGGCCGCCGTACGCTCCGGGCGGCCGGTCGACGCAATGAGGTGCACACCGAGCCGCGCGCCCTCCCTGGCGACCGCCTCCAACGCCCGGACGACACTGCCCGCCGCCGGTCTGCCGGTGCTGCCGAGACCGGGCGCGACCAGCTCGTCGAAGTCGTCCACGACCACCACGAGCCGGGGCAGCACGGGCTGGGTCCGCGCCGTCACCGCGCCCTGACCGGTGGGCTTGCGCGCCCCCGTCTCACCGGCGCGCGCCTCGTTCCGCCCGTCGGACCGGCCGCCTTGGTGCGGGCCGCCCTGGTGCGGCACGGTCGCGGCGACCAGCCGGTCCCCGTGCCAGGCCGCGAAGTCCTGCCCGTCGAGCAGCTCCGCGCGCCGCTTCAGCTCCGCGCCGAGCGCCTGCGCGAACTCCCGCATCCGCAACGGGTCCGAGGCCACCAGATGCGTGCTCACATGCGGCAGGTCGGCGCAGGCGCGCAGGCCCTCGCCGCGGTCCTGCCCCGCCCCGTCCACCAGCACCAGGGACAGCCGCTCGGGGCGGTCGCCCGCCGCGAGCGCCGCCGCGACCGACCGCAGCAGCTCCGTCTTGCCCGAGCCCGGCGCGCCGCCGACCATCGCGTGCGGCCCCTCGGTCACCAGGTCCACCGCGACCCGGCCGCCCGCGCCGACGCCCAGGACGGCCGTCGCCGCCCCGACCGCCGCGGGGGCCGCCGCCCACCGGTCGGCGATCTTCGCGGGCGTGGCCAGCGCCAGGTCCAGCTCGTCGAGCAGCCGTACGGTGCCGGGCAGCGCGTGCCGCGAACGGGCGCCGGACACCTCGCCGTCGGCCTCGCGCAGCGGCGCCAGGGCGCGCGCGAAATGCTCGGCCCACGCGGCCGACACGGCGTCCAGCACGATCTCGTCGGCGGCCGGTTCCGGCGGCGCGCTCGCGGCGGCCGGGCCCGCGGGCTCGATCCGCAGCGTCGTCGCCACGTCGCCCGACAGCCGGGCCACCACCCCGGTGTCCACAGCGGGCCGCTCACCGCTCTCGGCCAGGCACAGCACATGCACCCCGACCGAGGGGCCGGCGACGGCGATCCGCGCCACGGTCTGCCGCAGCGTCGTGGACCCCGGATCGCCGTCCACCACCAGGAGCGTGAAGGGCCCTTCGTACGAGGCCGCCGCCGCCGAAGCCGCCTCGGGGGTCGCGGCGGCCCAGCCCGCGCCCAGCGGACCCGCCTCCAGACGGCGCGCCAGCTCGCCGGTGCGCGCGTCCGCCTGGTCCCGGTCGAAGGCCAGCAGCAGCCGGCAGTCCTGGCCGTGCGCGGGGCGCAGATGCGGCAGCCAGTTCAGCCAGGACCACTCCTCGGCGCGCTGGTCGGCGGTGCGGGCGCGGTCGGCGCTCAGCATCACCAGCTCAAGAGCGGCGGGGGAGTGCAGCGCGCACAGCTGCGCCAGGACGGCGCGCGCCAGACCCGCCAGCCGCGGCCGGGGCCCGGTCAGGGTCAGCGCGGCCGTCCGCGGCGCCAGCAGGTCCACGGTGAACGGCACGGCCGTCAGCAGCCGCGTCCCGTCCTCGGACGGCAGATCCGCCGTCCCCAGCCGTACGGTCAGCGCGTCCGGATGGCCGGGACCGCGCTCCCACAGCCGCCGTCCCGGGCCCAGCGCCGTCAGCAGGACGGCCGCGGGATCGGGCCACCGCTCCCGCAGCGCCTCGGCCTCCCCGCCGTCCCCGTCGTCCGCGACGCCCTTCGCCGCGCCGAGCCGCCGCCGCGCCCAGGCCCCTATCGACCCGACGACGCCGCCGCCACCGGGGCGCCGCGCGCTGTCGAATCCGGGCGCCCGGCGCTCACCGGTGGCCCGGCGGCCACTGCCCAGGGGGGCGTCGTCCTCGTCGCCGTCGTCGCCGTACACGTCGGCGGGGGCGCCGGGCGCGTCGTACGGGGCGCCGGGCGTACGGCCGTAGGCCTCGGCCTCGGGCGCCGCCGGGGGACGGCTGTGCGCCGCGCCGGACGTACCCGCGCCGGGGAGGCCGTCCGGCCGCGCACCGCCGAAGGCACCGGGGCCGGTAGCGGCACCCGCGCCTGCGTCGACGGCCGCGCCCAGGGCCAGGCCCGCGCCGTGCGTGACGGTGGACGAGGGGTCGGTGACCGGGAGCGGCGCGGAGGGCTCGCGCAGCGAGACGCGCAGGTGCCCGTCGGCGTCGGGCTCGGCGGCGAGCGCGGAGGGCCCGGTGGGGCTTCCCGACTCCAGGCGGAGCGTCGACTCGCCGATCCGGAGCAGGGCGCCCGGGGGCAGCGCGAGGGGGCGGGGGCCGACGGACCGCCCGGCGAGGGTGGTGCCGTTGGTCGAGTCGAGGTCGGCGACGGTGATGAGCCCGTCCGCGCCGAAGGCGACCTCGCAGTGCAGACGGGAGACGTCCGGGTCGTCGAGCGGCACGTCGGCGTCGGCCGAGCGGCCGATCCTGGCCTGGCCGCCCTGGAGCAGGTGCACACCGCCCGCGTCGGGGCCGCCGACCACATGCAGCCTGGCCGTCTCGGCGGGCGGCTGCCCGTACTGCCCGAACCGGCCGTACTGACCGTGGTCCGCGACATGGCCGCCGCGCTGCTCCGCGGGCGCGTGCAGCGAGAGCAGGGCGCCGTCCACCAGGGGCGGCACGCCCAGCGGCGTGGTCGGCGCGAGCCGCAGCGTCCCGGCGAAGAGCGCGACGGACGCCCCGGCGGACCTGCCCGGCTGCCCGGACCCGGCCGCGGAGGCGAGGGCACCGGCCACCGCGCCCAGCGTGGTCCCCGCGGGCGCGGTGATGAGCACGTCGCAGGCGCGCACGGCCCGACCGCTGCGCGGCCCGAGGACGGTCAGCCGGATCTGCATCTCGTCCGCGCTCCCCTTCTGCCCTGACCCGCGGCGGGAAGTCCCCTCCCCGGCCGCGCGCGGGCGCGTCGACACGTACAAGCACGAGCGGTGGAGCCCCCGTTGCCCCAACCGGACCGTACGGGTGCATCCTCCCACCCGCCACTGACACCCCGTCCCCGGTCCCGTCCCGAGTGATCTTGAAAGTACGGCAGATGATCATCCCGCGACGGAAACCGTCCGGAAAGAGCGCCGCATCCGACCGGAAAGCCGCCGCTCGCGGCCGATCGCCGCCACAAACCGGGCGCGGGCCCTCCGTGCGCGATTCACCGCGCGCCACGGCACATGCCCGTGACACCACGTGACGCAACCAACAGCCCGGTCCTCGCGTCCTAGGTCGGACAACTGTTCTCGGACGTTCTCGGGCGTTCCCGGACCCTCCGCGGCCCGTCGCCGGGCCGTCGTCCGGCCGACGGCGGGCTGGCGGCGGGTCGTGGGCGCGACACCGGGCACGGCACGGAACGCCGGACGGAACGCCGGACGGAACGCGGCACGGGCCGATTCCCGTGGCGCGGCCAGGACGCGGGCCCGCCCGGCGGCACTACGCTTGGCCGGAATCAGGGCGAGCCCGCCATGAGTACGGCCATGAGCACCGCCGCGCACGTGCCGGCGGCGCGCATGGTCAGGGCGGACACACTACGGAGCAGGGAGCGCATGACGTGCGGCCGGTAGGCAGCAAGTACCTCCTGGAGGAACCGCTGGGACGCGGCGCCACGGGCACCGTCTGGCGTGGCCAGGTGCGCGGCGAGCAGGGCAGCGCCGTCGCCGTCAAGGTGCTCAAGGAAGAGCTGGCCGGCGACCCGGACGTGGTGATGCGCTTCCTGCGCGAGCGTTCCGTGCTGGTCCGGCTGCGCCACCCGCACATCGTCCGGGTCCGCGACCTGGTCGTCGAGGGCGATCTGCTCGCCCTCGTGATGGACCTGATCGACGGCCCCGACCTGCACCGCTACCTGCGGGAGAACGGACCGTTCAGCCCGGTCGGCGCCGCACTGCTCACCGCGGCCGTCGCCGACGCGCTCGCCGCCAGCCACGCCGACGGCGTCGTGCACCGCGACCTCAAGCCCGCCAATGTGCTGCTCGCCACGGTCACCGGCGAGGACGGCAACCCGCAGATGCACCCGATGCTGACCGACTTCGGCATCGCGCGGCTCGCGGACTCGCCGGGCCTCACCCGTACCCACGAATTCGTCGGCACCCCCGCCTACATCGCGCCGGAGTCCGCGCAGGGCCGCCCGCAGACCTCGGCCGTGGACGTCTACGGCGCGGGCATCCTGCTGTACGAGCTGGTCACCGGGCGTCCGCCGTTCCGCGGCGACAGCGCCATCGAAGTGCTCCAGGCGCACCTCAACCAGGAGCCGCGCCGCCCCACGACCGTGCCGGAACCGCTGTGGACGGTGATAGAGCGCTGCCTGCGCAAGGAGCCGGGGCAGCGGCCCAGCGCCGAGAACCTGGCCCGCGCGCTGCGCGTGGTCGCCGCGGGCATCGGCGTGCACTCCTCGCCCGCCGCGGCCGAGGCGGCCTTCGCCGTCGGCGGCCTCCTGGCGCCCGACGCGACGCCGACGCTGGTCCCCGGCACCGGCCAGGGCTCCGCCTCCGCCTCCGGCGACGCGGAGCCGACCCAGGTGCTGCCCTCCCGCCAGGGCGCGACGCCTTCCACCTACGACCCGAACGCCTCCACCACCGAACTGCCCGGCGACCCCGGCCCCGGCGGTGCCGCCGCCGAGGGCACCCGCGTCCTGCCGCCCATCCCGGACGAGGGCCCCGGCACCCCCCAGGGCCCGCACCCGTGGGAATCCCAGCTCAGCGCCCTGCGGCACCGCAACGAGCAGACCGAGCTGCGCTACCTTTCCCCCGAACAGGACCCCCTGCGCCGCGAGCCGCGCCGCCGCCCCCAGCCCCAGCCCCAACAGCCCCCGCGCCAGCCGCACCAGGGGCAGGGGCAGGGCCAAGGTCGGGGGCGGCAGGGCGGGCAGGGCTACGCGCAGCCGTACCAGCAGCCCCAGCAGCAGCGCCCTCAGCCCCCGCAGCCGCGCTACCAACAGCCGCAGCCGCAACGCTACGAGCCCCAGCGCCCGCCCGCCCCCGCGCCCGAGCCCCGCCAACGCGAGCCCCGCCAGCGCAGCGCCAACCCCATGAAGATCCCGGGCCTCGGCTGCCTCAAGGGCTGCCTCACCGTCATCCTCGTGATCGTCGTCATCTTCGTCGTCGTCTGGTACACCACCCCCCTCCCCGACTGGGTCAACAGCACCCGCAACCTCTGGGACGCCTCCTCCGGCTGGGTCAGCACCGTCTACGACAAAATCTCCTCGATCACGGGCGACTCCAACGGCAACTAACGGGCTCCGCCCGCCGGTTGACGCCGGGGTGCGCCGCACGACGGCCCCGTGAGACAGGGCGGTCCGCCGCTGGGTGCGGCTGCGGGGGGAGGGCGCGCCGCAGGGGTGCGTTTGCGCAGGGCCTGCGCCCTTACGGCACCGCTGCGCGGTGGGGTTCGCCGCTCGGGTGCGTTTACGCAGGTGGGTTCGCCGGTAGCCATGGAGCCGAAGGCGGCGCCGGTGTTGAAAGGGAGAACGCGCACAGCGACCGAGGAACGAGGGAGCGAGCACGATCGACCGTCGACACCGGATTTAAGCCGCCGGAGGCGAGAGGGCGGCAAAAAAAGGGGGATCGCGGTGAGCTGACGCAAGAGGGCTCGCACGCACGGTGAGGATGCGCGAGGCGGCTCCCCCGCGCGGTGGGCTCACGCAGGACGGCTCACGCGCACGTGTTCGCCGTGGGTGGGTGCCGTCTCGCGTGAGGTCGCCGTGGGGTGCCTGCCCCCCGGGGTCAGTTGACCGTGGTGGGTGCCGACTCGTACCAGCTCACCGTGCGTGGGTGCCATCTCGGGCGCCTGAGCGTTGCGGGTGAACGTGGGTGGGTGTCGTCTCGCGCAACCTCACCCTGGGGGTGCCGTCTCCCGTGGGGCCACCATGGTGGGTGCCGTCTCGCGCGGGCTCACCGTCCGCGCGAACCCCCTCCCGTCGGCTCAGTGTTGGGGGTGGCGGTGGGTGGCTTCCGTCCTGTGTGGGCTCACCGTGGTGCGAACCGTCCTGCGCAAGCTCCCCCTGCGCGGGTGCCCTACCGCGTGAACTCACCGTCGTGCGAACCGCCTCGCGCATCCTCACCCTGCGGGGGAGCCGTTCTTTCTATGCGCACCCCGATCCCTTTTTTTGCCGCCCTTCCGCCTCCGGGCGCTTAGACCCGGTGTCGACAGTCGATCGTGCTCGTTCCCTCGTTCCTCGGTCACTGTGCGCGTTCTCCTTTTCAACACCGGCGCGCCCTTCGGCTCCATGGCTACCGGCGAACCCACCTGCGCAGCCGTACCGCAGGGGCGCAGCCTCTCGTGCAACCGGCCCCCAGCGGCGACCCCCCTGCGCACACGCCCCCCGGCACTCACCCCCTGCGCACCCCCGCACCCACCCCCGAAGGCGGTGCCCTCTCGGCGAGGCACCCTTGCACCGGTGGGGTGCTTGGGGTGGGGATTTGTCGATTCTGGAGGGTGATTTCTGTGGCGGAACGGCGCGTGAGGGGGCTCGCGTACCCCGAACGGCCCCTGATCCGCGTAGCTTTGTCGCCAACACGACGGACTGTCGGAGGAGTCGGAGCAAGCCTTGGCCAGGAAGATCGGCAGCCGGTACACCGCGCACCAGGTGCTCGGGCGGGGGTCCGCGGGCACGGTGTGGCTCGGCGAGGGCCCCGAGGGCCCGGTCGCCATCAAGCTGCTGCGCGAGGACCTCGCCTCCGACCAGGACCTCGTCGGCCGCTTCGTGCAGGAGCGCACGGCGCTGCTCTCCCTGGACCATCCGCACATCGTCGGCATCCGCGACCTCGTGGTGGACGGCACCGACCTCGCCCTGGTGATGGACCTGGTCCGCGGCACCGACCTGCGCTCGCGGCTGGAACGCGAGCGGCGCCTGGTGCCGGAGGCCGCCGTCGCCATCGCCGCGGACGTGGCCGACGGGCTGGCCGCCGCGCACGCGGCGGGCGTCGTCCACCGCGACGTGAAGCCGGAGAACGTGCTGCTGGACTCGGCCGTGGCCACGGGCCCCGGCGGCGCGCCGCCCGCGCTGCTCACCGACTTCGGCATCGCGCGGCTGGTCGACACCCCCCGCCGCACCCGTGCCACGCGGATCATCGGCACCCCCGACTACCTGGCCCCGGAGATCATCGAGGGCCTGCCGCCGCGCGCGTCGGTCGACATCTACGCGCTGGCCACCGTGCTGTACGAACTCCTCGCGGGGTTCACGCCGTTCGGCGGCGGCCACCCCGGCGCGGTGCTGCGCCGGCACGTCACCGAGACCGTCGCGCCGCTGCCCGGTCTGACCGACGACCTGTGGCGGATTCTCGCGGCCTGCCTGGCCAAGGCCCCCGCCTCGCGGCTGACCGCGGGCGAGCTGGCCACCCGGCTGAGGGACCTGCTGCCGCACCTCGCGGGCCTGCCCGCGCTCGACGTCGCCGCCCCCGGCACCGACGACGGCGGACCGGGCGCGGACGACCAGGACGCGTACGACGACGGCTTCGCCGACCTGCCGCCCAGTGCACCGGAACCGCCCCGCGGCCCCGGCGCCGACCGCCCGCGCGGCGCCGTACCGCTGGTCAGGGGCGCCGCGCCGGACTCCAGCCGGGACACCCACACCAGCATCAAGCTGCCCACGGCGGAGGAGCTGGCCGGTTACGGCGCCGCCTCCCGCAACGGCAAGGGCAGCAAGGCGGCCCGCGACAGCCAGCGCCGCGCCTCGGCGCCGGGCCGCCCGGCCAGCCCCCGGCACCGCGCGGTCTCCGACGCCGTGCGCCAGCGCCGGATCAAGTTCGCCGCCGCGGCCGCCGCCGCGCTCGCCGTCGCGGGCATCGGCGGCTGGGGGATCGCCACCGCGGGCTCCGGCTCGGGCAACGACTCCGGCGGCACCTCGCGGGACGACGCCCCGCCCAGCCCGACGCCGACCGCCACCCGCGGCACCCCGACCGCGCCCACCGCGGGCGCCGCCTCCCCGCAGGGCCGCACCGGCGCGCCGGTCACGCTCCCGCAGTGGTCGTCGTACAAGGACGTACCGGCCGCGGGCGTCAAGCTGCTCGGCGGCCCCCGCGCCCTGACCATGGACGGCGCCACGTACGTCTTCGCCCGCGGCGCCGACAAGAACGTCTGGTACGTGATCCGGGACGGCTCCGGCTACGGCGCGTGGCACAAGCTCACCGGGATAAGCGTGGACGACGACCCGGCGGTGGCGTCCGCGCACGCCGGGCGGATCGACCTGTTCGGGCTCGGCACCGACGGGCTGCTCTACCGCCGCACGCTGACCGACGGCTACTGGAACGCCTGGTCGCAGGTGGACGAGCGGACCCGCTTCGACGCGGCGCCCGCCGCCGCGTCCTCGGAGCCCGGCCGGATCGACCTGGTCGGACGAGTCGGCGGCGACCTGGTGACCGCCTCGCTGGTCGGCGACCGCTGGAACGCCTGGGCGCTGGTGCCCACCGCGGGCCGGATCACCTCGGCCCCCGCGCTGATCTCCCGGTCCCGCGGCTCCCTGGACGCCTTCGTGGTCCGCAAGGCCGACGGCGCCGTGCTGCGGCTGCCGTACTCCGGCGGCGCCTGGCGGCCCAGCGAGGTCATCAAGGGCCTGGACACCTCCGCGCGCCCCGACGCGGTCGCCGCCTCGGGCCGGCTCTTCGCCTTCACACCCGGCACCCAGGCCGCCGCCGCGCTCGACGGCGACGCCGCCTCGCTGGAGGGCGACTGGGCCACCGCGCCCTTCACCGCGCCCACCGACGCGGCCCTGGGCGCCGCCGCCTCCGCGCACACCCTGGAGCTGTACTCCAGGACGCCGTCGGGCACCCTCACCCGCACCACGGCCCACATCTGACGCGATCCGGCCCGCCCGGCACCGGATCGCGGGCCCTCCCGGCGGCCGGCGGGCTCCCGGCCGGGGCGGGTCCGCTCGACCAGCCGGTAGGCTGGAGCCGTGGCGATCGTCGATGTTTCCGAAGAGCTGAAGTCCCTGTCCTCGACCATGGGGTCGATCGAGGCCGTCCTCGACCTCGACCGGATGCGGGCCGACATCGCCGCGCTGGAGGAGCAGGCCGCGGTGCCGTCCCTGTGGGACGACCCGGAGAACGCGCAGAAGATCACCAGCCGGCTCTCCCACCTCCAGGCGGAGCTGCGCAAGGTCGAGGCGCTGCGCGGCCGGATCGACGACCTGTCCATCCTCTTCGAGCTGGCCGAGAGCGAGGACGACGCCGACGCGCAGACCGAGGCCGAGGCCGAGCTGGAGTCGGTACGCAAGGCGCTGGACGAGATGGAGGTCCGCACCCTGCTGTCCGGCGAGTACGACGCCCGTGAGGCGCTGGTCAACATCCGCGCCGAGGCGGGCGGTGTCGACGCCGCCGACTTCGCGGAGCAGCTCCAGCGGATGTATCTGCGCTGGGCCGAGCGGCACGGCTACCCGACGGAGGTCTACGAGACCTCGTACGCGGAGGAGGCCGGCATCAAGTCGACCACCTTCACCGTCAAGGTCCCCTACGCCTACGGCACCCTCTCCGTCGAGCAGGGCACCCACCGCATGGTGCGGATCTCGCCCTTCGACAACCAGGGCCGCCGCCAGACGTCCTTCGCGGGCGTCGAGGTGCTGCCGGTCGTGGAGCAGTCCGACCACGTCGAGATCGACGAGTCCGAGCTGCGCGTGGACGTCTACCGCGCCTCGGGCCCCGGCGGCCAGGGCGTCAACACCACCGACTCCGCGGTCCGGATCACCCACATCCCGACCGGCATCGTCGTCTCCTGTCAGAACGAGCGCTCGCAGATCCAGAACAAGGCGAGCGCGATGAACGTCCTCCAGGCCAAGCTGCTGGAGCGGCGCCGCCAGGAGGAGCAGGCCCTGATGGACTCCCTCGGCAAGTCCGACGGCGGCAACTCCTGGGGCAACCAGATGCGTTCGTACGTCCTGCACCCGTACCAGATGGTCAAGGACCTGCGCACCGAGTACGAGGTCGGCAACCCGCAGGGCGTCCTCGACGGCGACATCGACGGCTTCATCGAGGCGGGCATCCGCTGGCGCAAGTCCCGCGAGAAGGCCACCGCGTAATCGGGAGAAGGCCACCGCGTGATACGGCCCCGCGCCGTACGGCTGAGAGGGCGATACGGCCCCGCCGTACGGCCGTTGCCTTGATCCCATCTGTCTGCCGTGTCACAGACGTGTGCTGAAGTGCCGGGCAAGACGGGACAGTTGGGGCACTTTGCGCTTAATGACCTTGACGCTCCTGGTGAATGCCACAAAGGTGATGTCCGGCATGCGCGCGAAAGCGGCGTAATCGACCGTGCCCGCAGCGGCGCGTGCTTCAAGCCGACGTCTACCGGGGGTAGTTGAGACATGACCAAGCAGAGCACGAGGGTACGCGTCACGCGCGTGGCGGCCGTCGCGGTGATCGCGGCCGGTGCGTCCCTGACCGTGGCGGGGGCTGCTCAGGCGGCGGTGAGCAGCGACGCGCCGCCGTCGGCCGCCGCGGTGGTGGACCCGCCCACGACGGACCCGACGGACGAACCGACCACGCCGCCGACCGACGAGCCGACCACGCCCCCCACCACGCCCCCGACGACGCCTCCCACGACGCCGCCGACCACGCCCCCCACCACCCCGCCGACGACGCCTCCCACGACGCCGCCGACCACTCCGCCCACCACGCCTCCGACGACCGCGCCCGGCTCCATCGCCGGTGTCAGCGGCGGCAGCGACGACGGCGGTCCGAGCGGTTCGCCGAGCCCCAGCGTCAGCCCGAGCGCGACGGGCAACAACAACACCTGCACCCTGACCGGTGACAGCGTCGACTGCGGGAACAACAACCCCGGCACCGACAACACTCAGCAGGTCCCGCAGAGCCAGACGACGCAGCAGCTCGCCGAGACCGGCTCCGACGGCACCACGTACATGCTCATCGGCGCCGCGGCCCTCGTGGCGGGCGGCGTCGGCTTCAAGCTGTCCCCGCGCCTGAAGGAGCGCCGCGACGCCTCCTGAGGCGCCGCGCGACCGCACCTGACGCGCACGACGAAGGGCCCGGAACGCGATGCGTTCCGGGCCCTCCGTGATGTCTCAGCTCGCCCACCCGTGAATGTGACGTACCTCTCACGTATTTCTCACGTGCCGCCCGCGGGACTGCTCTACGCGGTCGCGTGCTCCACCACGAGCACCACCGTCAGCAGGGCCACGAGCAGGGCTATCAAGGTCGCGGGGGAGATGTTGGACCAGGGATTCTCCCGCTCCAGGCGGGCGCGGTTCGCCCGGCAGACGGGGCAGCGGCCCTCGCTCACCGGACCCGCGCAGTTGGCGCACACCAGCCGGTCGCACGTCATGCGATCTCCTCCTCGTCCGGTGAACGCCCCGGGAGGCCGAAGTGTTCCTTGTTCCACTGTGCCAGCTTCCGCCGGATTCGGCGCGGCCCCCGGTGGACCGGCGGCCCGTACGGCGGCTCCGGCGGGGTCCGCGAGAGCGGCGCGGGCGGGGGAGCGGACCTCCGGTGGCGGCCGGCCGCGCTGAGGTGTAAGGGGTCAATGACGGGTTTGTCCGCGTGTGCCCTGTGGGCAAGCCCACCAACCCTCCCCGGCGACTGCGCACCCCTGGCTCGGTCGCGTAGTGTCGCCCCCACATCCCCTGTCCACCCGTCCCCGCAAACCTGGTGCGAACGTGATCCGATTCGACAGCGTCACCAAGACCTACCCCAAGCAGAACCGTCCTGCACTTCGGGACGTCTCGCTGGAGATCGAGAAGGGTGAGTTCGTCTTCCTGGTGGGCTCGTCCGGCTCGGGAAAGTCGACCTTCCTGCGGCTGATCCTGCGCGAAGAGCGCACGGACACGGGAATGGTGCACGTCCTCGGCAAGGACCTCAACCGGCTGTCGAACTGGAAGGTGCCGCAGATGCGGCGCCAACTCGGCACCGTGTTCCAGGACTTCCGGCTGCTGCCCAACAAGACGGTCGCGGAGAACGTGGCGTTCGCCCTCGAAGTGATCGGCAAGGCCCGCGGCACCATCCGCAAGACCGTGCCCGAAGTGCTCGACCTGGTCGGCCTCGCGGGCAAGGAGGACCGGATGCCCGGCGAGCTGTCCGGCGGTGAGCAGCAGCGCGTCGCCATCGCCCGAGCCTTCGTCAACCGGCCCATGCTGCTGATCGCGGACGAGCCGACCGGAAACCTCGACCCGCAGACCTCGGTCGGCATCATGCGCCTGCTGGACCGGATCAACAGGACCGGCACGACCGTGGTGATGGCCACCCACGACCAGAACATCGTCGACCAGATGCGCAAGCGCGTCATCGAGTTGGAGAAGGGGCGGCTGGTGCGCGACCAGTCGCGCGGTGTCTACGGCTACCAACACTGAGAGCCGCGCGTACGGCGTACGTACTGCCGTACAGCAGTAGTCACCACCCCCCTGAAAGGACAACCAGAGACCATGCGCGCCCAGTTCGTCCTGTCGGAGATCGGCGTAGGACTCCGCCGCAATCTCACCATGACCTTCGCGGTGATCATCTCCGTCGCGCTCTCCCTCGCCCTGACCGGTGGCGCCCTGCTGGCCAACAAGCAGGTCAAGTCCATGAAGGGCTACTGGTACGACAAGGTCCAGGTCACCATCTACATGTGCAACAAGGGCGACGCGTCGACGACGCCCAGTTGCGCCAAGGGCGCCGTCACCGACGACCAGAAGGCCCAGATCAAGGCCGACCTGGAAAAGCTCCCGATCGTGGAGAAGGTCTACTTCGAGAACGCCGAGCAGGCGTACAAGCACTACCAGGAGCAGTTCAAGAGCTCCCCGCTCGCGGCCTCGATCACCCCGGACCAGATGCAGGAGAACTACCGGGTCAAACTCAGGGACCCGACGAAGTTCACCGTCGTCGCGAGCGCCTTCGACGGGCGTCCGGGGGTGCAGTCCGTTGAGGATCAACGGGCCGTGCTGAAGAACCTCTTCTCGCTGCTGAACGGTATGACGCTGGCCGCCTGGGTGGTGCTGGCCTTCATGCTCACCGTCGCGATGCTGCTGATCGTGAACACCGTGCGCGTGTCCGCCTTCAGCCGCCGCAGAGAGACCGGCATCATGCGGCTGGTCGGCGCCTCCAGCTTCTACATCCAGATGCCGTTCATCATGGAGGCGGCCTTCGCCGGACTCGTGGGCGCGGGGCTGGCGTGCGGAATGCTGCTCGGCGGCCGGTACTTCATGATCGACGCGGGTCTGAAGCTCCAGGAGAAGATCCCGCTGGTCTCCTTCCTCGGCTGGGACTCGGTGGTCGCGGTGCTGCCGCTGGTGCTGCTGATCGGCGTTGTGATGCCGTCGATCGCCGCCTTCATCGCGCTGCGCAGGTATCTGAAGGTCTGACGCCCGCGGGCCGGGCCCGGCCGTCGCGCCGGGCCCTTCGCGGGGCCGTACGGCGGGGGACGGGTCCCAGGGGGGCGGTGTACCGGGTTGCGGATCATGCCCCGCCGAGGTAGCGGCAACTATCCGTATGCCGCCCGTTTCTGTCCTAGACTTCCGGCCATGTCCGGCCCGTCGCTGTTCGGGACGCCCCGCCGCTTGCGCCGCGGGGCCACTCTGACGTTGGTGTTCAGCACTCTGCTGGCCACCGGTGCGGCGGCCAGCGGACTCACCGCGCCGGACGCGCGGACCGCCGCCCGCGCCACCCGTATCGCCGCCGCGCCGGTCGCCGACGGGCGGCAGGACGACGGCAAGCCACCGGCCCCGCCCCACGGCGGCGAGGCCGCCCCGTCGTCCCCCGCGGCCTCCGAGACCCCCACGGGCTCGCGGGCGAAGCCGGACGGGGCGAACGGCGACCACGTCGACACCGGCCGGATCGCCGAGGAGATCCAGGACGGCAAGGTCGGCCCGCTCGCCGCCGCGAAGCTCGTCAGCCGCAGCGGCGACCGCTGGTCGTCCTTCTACACCGCCCGCGAGTACGCGGGCCTCCAACAGGCGCTCGACGGCCGCTACGTCGGCGTCGGCCTGTCCGTGCGGCGGATCGACGACGGCCGGATCCAGATCGCCCGCGTCCAGCCCGGCAGCCCCGCCGACCGCGCGGGCCTGCGCGAGGGCGACCTGCTGGCCACCATCGGCCCGGTCAAGTGCACCGGCCTCGCGGTCACCGAGGTCGTCGCGGACCTGCGCGGCGACAACGTCCCCGGCAGCGTCGTACAGCTGGGAGTCCAGCGGGCGCAGCGTAGTTGGACGGTCACGGTACGTCGCGCCACGCTCGACACCGACGCCGTCACCGTGACGCGGTCCGCCGACGCGCCCACGGTCGTCAAGATCGACGCCTTCACGCTCGGCGTCGGCGACCAGGTGCGCGACGCGGTACGGGACTCCGAGCACGGCGTGCTGCTCGACCTGCGCGGCAACTCCGGCGGCCTGGTCACCGAGGCGGTCGCGGTGGCCTCCGCCTTCCTCGACGGCGGCCTCGTCGCCACCTACGACGTCCACGGCGAGCAGCAGGCCCTCTACGCGGCCGAGGGCGGCGACACCACCGTCCCGCTGGTCATCCTGGTCGACGGCGGCACGATGAGCGCCGCGGAACTGCTCACCGGCGCCCTCCAGGACCGCGGCAGGGCCGTCGTCATCGGCTCGCGCACCTTCGGCAAGGGCTCGGTCCAGATGCCCAGCACGCTGCCCGACGGGTCGGTCGCCGAGCTGACCGTCGGCCACTACCGGCTGCCGGACGGGCGCAGTGTGGACGGGCGTGGCATCGACCCCGATGTGACCGTCCCCTCCGGTGAGGACCCGCTCGCCGAGAGTCACGAGGTATTCGCTGGCCTCGGACCCCCCTCCTAGTGGGACAATGGCCCGGTTATGGCAAAAGAGACGGGTCGCAAACTGATCGCGCAGAACAAGAAGGCGCGGCACGATTACCTCATCCTGGACACCTTCGAGGCCGGGCTCGTGCTGACCGGCACCGAGGTCAAGTCCCTGCGCCAGGGACGCGCCTCCCTGGTGGACGGCTTCGCGCAGCTCGACGGCGGCGAGGCGTGGCTGCACAACGTGCACATCCCGGAGTACACCCAGGGCACCTGGACCAACCACTCCGCGCGCCGCCGCCGCAAGATGCTGCTGCACCGCGCCGAGATCGAGAAGCTGGTCCACAAGACCCAGGAGACCGGGCACACGATCGTGCCGCTCGCCCTGTACTTCAAGGACGGCCGCGCCAAGGTCGAAATCGCCCTGGCCAAGGGCAAGAAGGAGTACGACAAGCGGCAGACCCTGCGCGAGAAGCAGGACCGCCGCGAGTCCGACCGCGCCATCTCGGCCGTGCGCCGCAAACAGCGCGGCTGAGCCGCCCCCGGCCGCCGGCCTCGACGCGCCCGGGGGAGACGCGGGTGACACGACGTCACGACGTCGGCTTGCCCTGAAACGACGAAACGGCACCCTCCCGAAGGAGGGTGCCGTTGTCACATGGGGTGGTGGAGATGGCGGGAATCGAACCCGCGTCCTGTGGTGCGGAATCAGGGCTTCTCCGAGCGCAGTCCGCTGTGCTTTTCTCGGCCCCGGCTGTCACGCGGACAAGCTGCCGACGGGCTCAGTCACTGTTTGATTTCCTTCTGAGGCCCGTGACCGGCCCTAGAAGTTTAGATCCCTTGATGATGCCAGGATCCGGGTCGGGATCACCCCCGGGCTGACACTTCGCAAGTCGCTACTTAGGCAGCGAGGGCGAAGGAATCGCGCTTGGTGTTGGCGATTATTGGTTGCGACATATGGTTAACGAGATCATTGCCGCTTCCTCGGCTCGCTTCCCCTGCTTCGACATCCCCAGTCGAAACCGATCATCCCCATGTTGATTTTTCAAGGTGCACCACCCGAGGGTGGCGGCTGCTTCCATCGTACGGGATCAACGGTCACACGGGCCAGCGCATTCCCCCGTGGGTGGCCCGGCGCACGCCCGGGAGCAAGCGCGCGGCCACCCGGCCGTCACCGGGGAGGGGGCGGCGGCGCGGGTGGCGCCGTTGTGCCACGTCACATCCGTGCCACCGGAAACGGGTGACACACCCTCCGGCCCCACCGGATTCTTTCCAGCATCGCGTGCACATGCATGGAAAGGGGCTGGACCGATGAGACGAACCCGCTTCGCGGCGGTCGTGTCGACAGGGCTGATCCTGGCCGTCTCCGCCGCCGTACCCACCGCGGCCGTCGCCGTACCCGGCGCCGAACCCGTACCGACATCGGGCGCACAGCCGGGGACAGCCCCCGACAGCACCGCCACGGTTCGGCTGATCACCGGCGACCGGGTGCGGGTGACGACGACCGCGGACGGCCGGCACACCGCCTCCGTCGAGCCGGGCGCCGGACGGGAGCGCGTCGTCTTCCACACCTCGGACGCCGACGGGCGGCTGACCGTGCTGCCGTCGGACGCCGACCCCCTCGTACGGTCGGGGCGGCTTGACCGGCGGCTGTTCGACGTCACGGCGCTGGTGGAGCAGCGGTACGACGAGGAGCACCGGGCCTCGCTGCCGCTGATCGTCGCGGGGTCCGGGGGAGCGGCGGCCGACCGGCTGACCGCGCTGGCCGCGCCCGGCGCCCCCACCCATGACCTGGGCAGCATCGGGGCCCACTCCCTCACCGTCCCCGACGCGAAGCTCGCCGCCTTCTGGCAGCAGATCGTGCCCGCGGGAACGGACACCGGGAAGACCGGCACCGCGGCGGCCGGCACCGGGCCGGCCGACACCGCGAAGGCCGCCGCCGTCCCGAAGATCTGGCTCGACGGCCGGGTCCGGGCGGCGGCGGACAGCATGGACCAGATCGGCGCGCCGCCGCTGTGGAAGGCGGGATACGAGGGCGCGGGCGTCAAGGTCGCGGTGCTGGACACCGGCGTCGACCAGACCCACCCCGACCTCAAGGACCGCGTCGCGAAGGCCGAGGACTTCACCGAGAGCCCGACCGGCACCGGCGACCACTTCGGACACGGTACGCACGTGGCGTCCATCGTCGGCGGTACGGGAGCGGCCTCTGGCGGTGCCCGCAAGGGCGTCGCCAAGGCCGCGAACCTGCTGGTCGGCAAGGTCCTCGGGGACGACGGCTACGGCTACGACTCGCAGGTCATCGCGGGCATGCAGTGGGCGGCCGACCAGGGCGCCAAGGTCGTCAACATGAGCCTGGGCGCCGACGACGAGAGCGACGGCACCGACCCGATGAGCCTGGCGCTGAACGAGATCAGCGAGGCCAGCGGCACGCTCTTCGTCGTCGCGGCGGGCAACAACGGCGAGAACGGGCAGCGGACCGTGGGCATCCCGGGCGTCGCCGACGACGCGCTGACCGTCGGCGCGGTCGACGGCAAGGACGCGCTGGCGAACTTCTCCAGCCGCGGCCCGCGCTACGGCGACGGCGCCGTCAAGCCCGATGTCACCGCGCCCGGCGTGGACATCGTGGCGGCCCGCGCGAGCGGCACGACGCTCGGCGACCCGGTCGACCCGTACTACGTCAGCCTGTCGGGGACGTCGATGGCGACCCCGCACGTGGCGGGCGCCGCGGCCCTGTTGGCGCAGCGGCACCCGGACTGGACCGTGCGCCAACTCAAGGACGCGCTGATCAGCACCGCGCACACCGTGGACGGGCAGGCCGTGACCGACCAGGGCGGCGGCCGGATCGACGTGTCGGCGGCGGCGCTCGGCACGCTCACCGCGACCGGCACCGTCTTCCTCGGCGACATCCACGCGACCGAACCGAAGGCCACCTACCCGGTCACGTACACCAACACCTCCGCCGCGCCGGTCACGTTGACGCTGGGCCTGGCGCTCACGACGTCGGGCGGCCGGGCGGTGAACGCGGGCGCGGTACGGATCGGCGACGGTTCCGCCGCCGCCACGAAGGTCACCGTCCCCGCCCACGGCACCGCCCGCGCCGACCTCACCCTCGACCCGGCCAAGGTGACGTACGGCTCCTACTACGGCTATCTGACGGCGACACCGGCCGGGGGCACGGCGGGAGCGGCCGTCCACACCACGCTCGGCCTGGTCGCCCACGGCCCGCTGCACACCCTGACCGTCACCGCCTACGACGCGCACGGCGCTCCGGCCCACCCCACCATCAGCATCTGGGGCGCGAGCGGTCTGCTGTACCCGTCGGGCGACAGCAAGGGCACCTCCGCCTCCGACCTCGAAGAGGGCACGTACCAAGTCCGCGCGTCCTTCCAGGAGATGACGGACGACGGCATGGAGGAACGGCTGGTCGTGCTGCCCGAGGTGAGGCTCACCAAGGACACGGCCGTGACCGTGGACGCCCGCAGGACCACGCAGGTCGAGATCCGTACGCCGCGGCCCGCCGAACAGAGCGGCATCCCCTACTACCAGACGTACCGTCAGATCGAGGGCAGGGGCCTCACCGAGAGCGAGGAGTTCTTCACCGGCATTCTCAGCAAGCTCTACGTCAGCCCCACGACGAAGGTCACCGACGGCGACTTCGAGTTCTCCTCCCGCTGGCAGCTCGCCGCGCCGCAGCTCACCACCGAGGCGCCGGGCACGGGACTGAGGCTGAAGAGCTACTACACCTCGTACTCACCGCTCTTCGACAGCAAGGGCGTGAATCTGACGGCGGTCGACGCGGGCTCCCTGGAAGCGCCGGACTTCAGCGGGGCGCGCGGCAAGCTGGCCGTCGTCCGCAACGAATCCGGCGAGGGAGAAAGGGAGTTGGCGGCAGCCGCGGCCAAGGCTGGCGTGCGCGGGCTGATGATCGTGCACTTCTCCGACTTCGGCTGGACCCGCTGGTACCCGACCGGCGAGCGCAACGCGGTGCCGACGATACGGATCGGGAAGGCGGCCGGTGACGCGCTGCTGGCGCGACTGGCGAAGAAGCCGGTGAAGACCGTCACCGTACGGATCGGCGGCACGGCGGTCAGCCCGTATCTGTACGACGTGTTCCAGACGTCCACGCAGCAGATCCCGCAGCGCGTCGTCCACACCGTCACCGCCGCCAACAGCGCGGTGATCAGGACGACGTACGCCGAGAACGGCGGCGCCCCGTGGGCCGCTGAGCAGCGCTTCGCGTGGCGGCCGTACCAGAACTTCGCGTGGGAGGCGACGCGGAACGTGCCGACGGGCGTGACGCGTACCGAGTACGTCAGCGCCAACGGCACCTGGTGGATGCACCGGGTCAACCAGGAGACCACCTTCGACATCGACCAGCCGCTGCTGGCCGGCATGGTCGACACGACCACCACCTACCGGGCGGGCAAGCAGCCCGACCAGGCGTGGCAGCAGGCCGTGGTGCGGCCCTCGATCCCGCGCGGCACGCGCAACCCGAGCGTGCGCAACGGCGACGTACTCGACCTGCGCATACCGGAGTTCACCGACTCCGGCGCCGGACACTGGGCACGCGCGGCGGTCGGCGGCGACTTCGGCGGCTTCGGCACGGCGGCCGGTACGAGCCCGGCCTCCGGCACGCGTACGGCCTCCGGCACGAGCGGCGCGCAGGACGCCCCCGTCGAGGGCGACTCCGCCAAGGCGACGCTCTTCCGCGACGGCCGGCGGATCGCCGCCGCCGACTCCCCGTGGGCCGACCTCGAAGTGCCCGCGGGCACCGCCGACTACCGCCTGGACGTGGCGACTTCACGGGTCTCCCCGGAGTGGCGCTACGCCACCGACACCAGCACCTCGTGGTGGTTCCGCTCCGGCACCGCGGCGCGACCGACGCTGCTGCCGCTGCTCCAGGTCGACTACGCGGTACCGGTCGACGCCTCGAACGCGGTGCGCAAGGGGAGTTCGCACACCGTGGGTCTGACCGTCCGTGCCCAGGACGGGGCGGCCGTGCCGACCGGCGTGAAGGTCGAGGTCCAGGCGTCGTACGACGACGGGCGGACCTGGACCGGCGCGCGCGTGGACGCCCGAGGTCACAACACCTTCGACGCTCGGCTCACCAAGTCGGCCCACTCCAGGGGCGATGCGTACGTGACGTTGCGGGTCACCGCGCGCGACGCCGCGGGCGACCAGGTGCGGCAGACCGTACGCCGCGCGTATCTGTGGCGGGGGTGAACGGGCACGTGAGCCGGTGGCGCTGATCCGACGCCACCTCGACAGCCGGGGGGGGGGGGGGAGGGGGGGGGGGGGGGGGCCCCCCACGTTGTTTTTGGTTTCGTTGTGTTTGTTCCGAGCCTAAAAACACCCACCCTCCCTCCCATCCCCCACCCCCTTCTCTT
>NZ_JBVHMF010000029.1:46758-121236 GCF_055558595.1 Streptomyces sp. NPDC025721
CTTTTCTCTCGCTCCTCGGACACCAATATCACTCTCCCCCCCCCCCCCCCCCCCCCCCCCCCCCCCCCCCCCCCCCCCCCCCCCCCCCCCCCCCCCCCCCCCCCCCCCGGCGCGTGGTTCCGGCGCGCGTGGTTCCGGTACGTGGTCCCGGCGCGCGTGGTCCCGGCGCGTGGTCCCGGCGCGTGGTTCCGGCGCGTGCTCCCGGCACGGGCTTCGCCGGGCCGCGGTGGTGATCTCCGCTCGTAGTACGGTGGCTGCTCACCCAGCCCCCGTACCCGCGAGGAGGGTGCCATGGCCCTGGAGGCCGCCGGGATCACCGACGCCGAAGAGGCCGCGTACCGGCTGCTGGTGACGATGGACAGCGCCTCGGCACGGGAGATCGCGGAGTACTCGGGCCTGAGCCCGGACACCGCGCTGTCGGCGCTGACCGGTCTCGTCGCCAAGGCCATGGCCAGCGCCTCCGACGGCCGGCCGCCGCGCTACCGTGCCTACCCGCCGGATGTGGCGCTGCTGCCGCAGCTCAAGCACCGGGCCGACGCCCTGGACCTGGCGCGCTCGGCGGCGGCCGACCTGCTGGAGAGCTACCGGGCCACCGCGCGCCGCCGGGACGCCGGGCTGCTGATCGAGGTCATCACCGGGGCGGAGGCGCTGCGCCAGCGGCTGCGGCAGATCCAGGCGGACGCGCGCGACGAGATGCTGTGGTTCTGCAAGGCGCAGTACGTGGCGATGCCGTCGGGCAGCAACACCGCCGAGTTCGACGCGCTGGAGCGCGGGGTCCGCTACCGGGTGCTCTACGAACGGGACTTCTTCGACGACGAGAGCGCCGTCGGCAACATCGCGGCGGCCGTGCGGAAGGGCGAGATCGCCCGCGCCGTCCCGCACCTCCCGCTGCGGCTGGCCGTCGCCGACCGCTCGGTGGCGATCTTCCCGCTGGTCCCCGGCGGCCCGCACGGCAGCCCCGAGGAACCGTCCACCGCGCTGGTCCGCGACAGCAGCCTCCTCGACGCGCTCATCGCGCTCTTCGAGCGCTACTGGGAGGACGCCGTACCGCTGCACGTCGACGCCTCGGGCGCGGTCACCGGCGCGGCCGACGTCGGCCCCGCGGACCCGTTGTCGTCCACCGACCGGCGGCTGCTGTCGCTGATGGTCGCCGGGGTCGCGGACAAGGCGATAGCCACCCAGATGAACCTCAGCCGCCGCACCCTCCAGCGGCGCGTGCAGAGCATGATGGAACTGGCGGGCGCCACCACCCGCACCCAGCTCGCCTGGCAGGCGGCCCGCCGCGGCTGGCTCTGAGACCCGGCCCCGGCACCAAGCCCTGGCACCCAGCCCCGACTCCCCCCACGAGGGCCGGCGCACAGCCGGGTGCGGGCGCGGGTGAGCGCATGGTTGCGCTCGTGTCACCTCAGGGCGCGGGGCGGTCATGCGGCCGTTTCCAGGGTCGGGCCCGACAGTCCACCCCCCGCCTTCGTCTCCTTCCCCGCCTTCGTTCTCCTTCCTCGCCTCCTCCGCGCTCTGTTACGCCGTCACGTGGGCCGTATACCTGCGGCGACCGGCGCGGGCGGCGGGCGGGGCCGGGCGGACGGCGCCTGCCGGGACCGCCGTCCGCGCGCGGGTGTGAGCGGCGGAGGCGTCCGTAACATCCGGGTCATCCCGGTGAATCGACCCCGTCACCCCGTCTTGGGACGATGCGGCTCCGGCGGGGTGGCCGGGAGGGCGGCGGCGGATCAGGGACGGTCCGCCCGCCGTCCGGCACGCGTAACTCCAGCAAAAGTGGGGCGGAGCCATGCAGGCGCAGGCGACCAGGAACAGCGATCCGGGCCGGGGCGGCGGGGTGCCGCCCCTGGCCGGGTTCACCGTCGGGGTGACGGCGGCCCGCAGAGCCGACGAGCTGGCCGCGCTGCTGGAGCGGCGCGGCGCGGTCGTGCTGCGGGCGCCCGTCCTGCGCATCCTGCCGCTGCCCGACGACACCGAACTGCTGGAGACCACCAGGCGACTCGTCGCCGACGCACCCGACATCGTGGTCGCCACCACCGCGATCGGCTTCCGCGGCTGGATCGAGGCCGCCGACGGCTGGGGTCTGGGCGAGGCGCTGCTGCGCAGGCTCGGTGCGGTCGAACTCCTCGCCCGCGGGCCCAAGGTGCGCGGCGCGGTGCGGGCGGCCGGGCTGCGCGAGGCGTGGTCACCGGCCTCGGAATCGATGGCCGAGGTCCTGGAACGCCTGCTGGAGCAGGGAGTCGAGGGCCGCACCGTCGCCGTCCAGCTGCACGGCGAGCCGCTGCCCGGCTTCATCGAGTCGCTGCGCGCGGCCGGGGCGACCGTCGTGGCGGTGCCGGTCTACCGCTGGATGCCGCCCGAAGACCTCGGGCCCGTCGACCGGTTGCTCGACGCCGTCCTTTCCCGGTCGGTCGACGCGCTGAGCTTCACCAGCGCCCCGGCCGCCGCCTCCTTCCTCGACCGGGCCCGGCAGCGCGGCCGTTGCGACGCACTCCTCGCGGCGCTCCGCCATGACGTCATGACCGCCTGCGTCGGCCCGGTCACCGCGCTGCCGCTCCAGGGCCACGACGTGCCCACCCGGCACCCCGAACGCTTCAGGCTCGGACCGCTGGTGCAGCTCATCGCCAGCGAACTGCCCGGCCGCGTAAGGCCGTTGCCCGTCGCCGGGCACCACGTCGAGATCCGCGGGCACGCCGTCGTCGTGGACGGGACGCTGCGGCCGGTGCCGCCCGCGGGCATGGCCCTGCTGCGGGCGCTGGCCCGCCGCCCCGGCTGGGTCGTCGCCCGCGGCGACCTGCTGCGCGCCCTGCCCGGCTCCGGCCGCGACGAACACGCCGTCGAGACCGCGATGGCCCGGCTCCGTACCGCACTCGGCGCCCCCCAGCTGATCCAGACCGTCGTCAAACGCGGCTACCGGCTCTCCCTCGACTCAGGCGAGCGCGGCCACAGCGGTCCTGACACGCCCGAGGGCCTGTCCGGCGGATCACGAACGGCCCCTTCGCCCCCTGGCACGCACGCCCGCCGCGTTGCCGGAATACCCGAATAGCTCCGCTATGAGGCCATCCCGGCGCCTTGCGCTCGCACGCACCAGGTGCCGCCTGGACCGCCCATGATCCGCCGGACACGCTCTAGACCCCGCGACGGCCGCCGGGCACCCTGGGGGGAAGGTGACGGGCGGGCGGGAAGGCGGCTGACCATGAGTGGAACGAGCCCGCTACGGTTCGACACCGGCCGGCTGTGTCTCGATCTCGTCGCCACCCGCACCGGCCGCCCCGAGCGGGAGCGGCTCGGCACGCCCGACCGGCTGGCGGCGTGGCTGTACGGGACCGGCCTGGTGCCGCGCGCGCCCGGGGAGGCGGCGCGGCCGGACCTCGCCGTGGACGACGGCTGGCTGAGCGGATTCCGCGGCCTGCGCGCCGTCGTCTGCCGGGTCGTGACCGCCGAGGTCGCCGGTGAGCGGCCCGCCGCCGCCGACATCGCCGAGCTGAACGCGACGGCGCTGGCCGCCCCGCCCGCCCCGCGCGCGGTCACCGGCGAGGGCGGCGCCCTGATCCGTACGCTGGCCGCGCCCCCGGAGCCCGCGGGACTGCTCGCGGCCGTCGCCCGCGACGCCGTCGCGCTGCTGACCGACCCGCTGGCCCGTACGCAACTGCGCCGCTGCGAGGGCGAGAACTGCTCGCTGGTCTACCTCGACACCTCCCGCGGCCGGCGCCGCCGCTGGTGCAGCAGCGAGATCTGCGGAAACCGCGAGCGCGTCGCCCGGCACCGCCGTCGCACCACCACGCGCGGGACTCTCGCCTCGCCCCAGGGCTGACCCGCCGGGGTCCCCGGCCCGCCGGAAAACTGACCGCGCCTCAGACCCGACCGCACGGCGGAGTGTGCAGAAGCCCGCAGGTCGCGTACGGTTGCAGGCTGCCCCACGTGCCCCGTCACGTACGTGGGCGGCGCATGACGCAATGAAGAAGGGGGTCCTGCGTGGCCGCGCAGACCACAGCCCACCTGGGGGTCCGGGATCAGGAGATCGCCGTCGAGCAGGCGCATCTGGACCGGGTGTACCACCGCCTCGAAGAGAAGATCGACGAAGCCGAGTTCCTGATGAAGGACGCCGCCCAGCGCGGCCACGTCGGCACGCCGGGCGCGCTCGCCGAACGCGACGCGCAGGTCTTCCGCGCGGGGGTTCACCTCAACCGGCTGAACAGCGAGTTCGAGGACTTCCTCTTCGGCCGGATCGACCTGCTGCGGGGCAAGGACGGCAAGAAGGGCGCCGACGGCGCCTTCACCTCCGTCGAACCCGCCGACGACGCCGTCCGCGAGGACCGGACCGCCGACATCGCCGAGACCCTGCACATCGGCCGGATCGGCGTCCTGGACAGCGAGTACGCGCCGCTGGTCATCGACTGGCGGGCCCCGGCCGCCGCGCCCTTCTACCGCTCCACCCCGGTCGCGCCGGGGCGGGTGGTGCGCCGCCGGGTGATCCGCTCCAAGGGCCGCAAGGTGCTCGGCGTCGAGGACGACCTGCTGCGCCCCGAGCTGACCACCGGGCTGCCGGTCGTCGGCGACGGCGCCCTGATGGCGGCCCTCGGCCAGGCCCGCAGCCACACCATGCGGGACATCGTGGCGAGCATCCAGGCCGAGCAGGACATGGTGATCAGGGCGCCCGCCGCGTCCGTCACCGAGGTGACCGGCGGCCCCGGCACCGGCAAGACCGCGGTCGCCCTGCACCGGGCCGCGTACCTGCTCTACCAGGACCGGCGGCGGTACGCGGGCGGCATCCTGTGCGTCAGCCCGACCCCGCTGCTGGTGTCGTACACCGAGGGCGTGCTGCCGTCGCTCGGCGAGGAGGGCCAGGTCGCGATCCGCGCCGTCGGCTCGCTGGTCGACGGCGTCTCCGCCGATCTGTACGACGAGCCCGCGGTCGCCCGGATCAAGGGCTCGCTGCGGATGCAGAAGGTGCTGCGCAACGCGGCCCGCGGCGCGCTCGACCTGACGCCCGGCCGCCCGGCGACGCTGCGCGTGGTCGCCTTCGGCCGCCGCGTGGAGCTGTCCGAGCAGGAACTGGCGGGCATCCGCCACAACACCCTCGGCGGCACCGCGCCCGTCAATCTGCTGCGCCCGCGCGCCCGCCGCCTGCTGCTGGACGCGCTGTGGCGCAAGACCGGCCGCCGCTTCGACGATCCGGAGCTGGCCGCGGAGGAACGCCAGGGCTTCGACGAGGACATCAGCACCGAGCAGGACTTCACCGACTTCCTCGACGCCTGGTGGCCGGTGCTCCAGCCGCGCGCCGTGCTGGCCGCGCTCGCCGACGAGAAGCGGCTGGCCCGCTGGGCGCGCCGGGTGCTGTCCCCGCCGGAGGTCCGCCGGGTGGCGCGCTCGCTGCGCAGGACCGGCGCCACCGCGCACGACGTGGCGCTGCTGGACGAACTCGACACGCTGCTCGGCCCGGTGCCGCGCCCCAAGCGCCGCGAGGCCGACCCGCTCGACCAGCTCACCGGCCTGGACGAGGTCACGACCTTCGCCGACCGGCACGACGCGGGCCGCCGCAGCCGGGCCGAGCGGCTGGACGAGGAGCGCACCGAGTACGCGCACGTCATCGTGGACGAGGCGCAGGACCTGACGCCGATGCAGTGGCGGATGGTCGGGCGCCGCGGCCGTACGGCCACCTGGACGATCGTCGGCGACCCGGCGCAGAGTTCCTGGACGGACGTGGACGAGGCGGCGCGGGCGCGCGACGAGGCGCTCGGCACCCGGCCCCGGCGGCGCTTCACCCTCACCGTCAACTACCGCAACCCCGCCGAGATCGCGGAGGTCGCCGCCACCGTGCTGGCGCTCGCCATGCCCGGCATGCAGTCGCCGCGCGCCGTGCGCTCCACCGGTGTCCTGCCGCAGTACGCGGTCGCGGGCGACGACCTCGGCGCGGACGTACGCCGGTGCGCCGCGCGGCTGTTGGAGGAGGTGGACGGCACGGTCGGCGTCGTCGTCGCCATGAACCGCCGCGCCCAGGCCCGCGGTTGGCTCGAAGGGCTCGGCGAGCGCGTCGTGGCGCTCGGCAGCCTGGAGGCCAAGGGCCTGGAGTACGACGCCACGCTCGTGGTGTCCCCCGCCGAGATCGCGGAGGAGTCGCCCGCGGGGCTGAGGGTGCTGTACGTGGCCCTGACGCGGGCGACGCAACGCCTGATGGTCCTCGCGGCCGAGGGCGATTTGCCGGACGCCGAGGGAGTGCCGGACCTGCTGCGCCCCTGACCGGGCGCCGGGGTCCGACAACGGGTCCGAGAAGCGGGTCCTGGCACGGGTCCGGGAACAGGTCCGGGAACGGTCCTGGCACGGTTCCGAAAACGCCGTGGGCGCCCCCTCCGGAAGAGGGGGCGCCCACGTGACGTTCACGACACCGGCCCGCCATGCTCGCCTCGCGGCAAGTGGGCGCTCGAAGCGCCTAAGGTTGGGCCCGGGGGCTTGGATCGAGCCGGTGCCGTACTCAGGCTAACAAACGGCTACGGGAACCTCTTCCCGGCGGACGAAAATCTCTTCTTCGGTCCACCCGGTTGCGCCGCTCCCGCATCGCGGAAGTATTCTTCCAATCTTCACCCCACGCGGGTTTACGCGTACCCGTCGGTAGGTGCAACGATCGACGGGCAGCACCACCAGCAGCAGAGGAACCGGAAGAAGGTCCGTCATGGCAACGGCGCCAAGCGTCTCGTACTCGATCACGGTACGGCTGGAGGTCCCCGCCAGCGGGACCGCGGTCAGCCAGCTCACCACCGCGGTGGAGTCCTCGGGCGGTTCGGTCACCGGCCTGGACGTCACCGCGTCGGGCCACGACATGCTCCGCATCGACGTCACCGTCGCCGCCAGCTCCACCGCGCACGCCGACGAGATCGTCGGCAAGCTCCGCGGCATCGAGGGCGTCGCCGTGAGCAAGGTCTCCGACCGTACGTTCCTCATGCACCTCGGCGGCAAGATCGAGATGCAGTCCAAGCACCCGATCCGCAACCGTGACGACCTCTCCATGATCTACACCCCCGGCGTCGCCCGGGTCTGCATGGCCATCGCGGAGAACCCCGAGGACGCGCGCCGCCTGACCATCAAGCGCAACAGCGTGGCCGTCGTCACCGACGGCTCCGCCGTCCTCGGCCTCGGCAACATCGGCCCGAAGGCCGCGCTGCCGGTCATGGAGGGCAAGGCGGCCCTCTTCAAGCGCTTCGCCGGTATCGACGCCTGGCCGCTGTGCCTCGACACCCAGGACACCGACGAGATCGTGGCGATCGTCAAGGCCATCGCCCCCGGCTTCGCGGGCATCAACCTGGAGGACATCTCCGCGCCGCGCTGCTTCGAGATCGAGGCCCGGCTGCGCGAGGCGCTGGACATCCCGGTCTTCCACGACGACCAGCACGGCACCGCCATCGTGGTGCTCGCCGCGCTCACCAACGCGCTGCGCGTGGTCGGCAAGCAGATCGGCGACGTACGCGTCGTCATGTCCGGCGCGGGCGCGGCCGGTACGGCCATCCTCAAGCTGCTGCTGGCCGCCGGAGTGAAGCACGCGGTGGTCGCCGACATCCACGGCGTGGTGCACTGCGACCGCGACGACCTGGTGGAGGCGTCGCCGGACTCGCCGCTGCGCTGGATCGCCGACAACACCAACCCCGAGGGCGTCAGCGGCACCCTGAAGGAGGCCGTGACCGGCGCCGACGTCTTCATCGGCGTCTCCGCGCCCAACGTCCTGGACGGTACGGACGTGGCGCGGATGGCGGACGGCGCGATCGTCTTCGCGCTCGCCAACCCCGACCCCGAGGTGGACCCGGGCGTGGCCCGCGAGACCGCCGCCGTGGTCGCCACCGGGCGCAGCGACTTCCCCAACCAGATCAACAACGTCCTGGTCTTCCCCGGCGTCTTCCGCGGCCTGCTGGACGCCCAGTCCCGCACCGTGAACACCGAGATGATGCTGGCCGCCGCGCACGCCCTCGCGGACGTGGTGGGGGAGGGCGAGCTGAACGCCAACTACATCGTCCCCAGCGTCTTCAACGACAAGGTCGCGGGCGCGGTCGCCGACGCCGTACGCGACGCGGCCAAGGCGCAGGGACCGGCGGTGGCCGCCGCGGCGACCGCGCGGGGGGCGGTCTGACAATCCGTCCGACAAACGGATTCGATGCGTCGACCATGTGACGACAATCCGTCATCCCCGTGGTGTCCCCGTGCAATCGCATCGTTTTTTGTGCGACTCGCGCGGTCGGTGGATTGGCTTTCCCCCCATATATGGGGGCAGGATGCACACCTGGGCAGTGAGGCACACAGCAACAGCTTCGAGCTCGCGCCCCCATGGCAGAAAGAACACGGGAGTACAGATATGAACCGCAGTGAGCTGGTGGCCGCTCTGTCCGAGCGCGCCGAGGTGACCCGCAAGGACGCCGACGCCGTACTGGCCGCGTTCGCTGAGACCGTCGGTGAGATCGTGGCCAAGGGCGACGAGAAGGTCACCATCCCCGGCTTCCTGACCTTCGAGCGCACCCACCGTGCCGCTCGGACCGCGCGTAACCCGCAGACCGGTGAGCCGATCAACATCGCGGCCGGCTACAGCGTGAAGGTTTCGGCGGGCTCCAAGCTCAAGGAAGCCGCCAAGGGCAAGTAATCACATCGCCAAAGGGCGGCTTCTCCCGGGGGAGAAGCCGCCCTTTCGCATGGGGCGGGCCGCACGGCGGGCGTACGGCTGCCGTACTCCCGCCGTACCGCTCAGGAAGCGACCGCGCCCGCGGGCTGGGGCAGCTCGATGTGGGCGCCCAGGCCCTCCAGCTTGGCGAGGAAGTTCTCGTAGCCCCGGTTGATCAGGTCGATGCCGTGCACGCGCGAGGTGCCCTGCGCGGCCAGCGCCGCGATCAGGTACGAGAAGCCGCCGCGCAGGTCGGGGATGACCAGGTCGGAGCCCTGGAGCTTGGTCGGGCCCGACACGACCGCGGAGTGCAGGAAATTGCGCTGCCCGAAGCGGCAGGCGGAACCGCCCAGGCACTCGCGGTAGAGCTGGATGTGCGCGCCCATCTGGTTGAGCGCGGAGGTGAAGCCGAGCCGGGACTCGTACACCGTCTCGTGCACGATGGACAGCCCCGACGCCTGGGTGAGCGCCACCACCAGCGGCTGCTGCCAGTCGGTCTGGAAACCGGGGTGCACGTCGGTCTCCAGCGCGATGGCGTTGAGCGGGCCGCCCGGGTGCCAGAAGCGGATGCCGTCGTCGTCCACCTCGAAGGCCCCGCCGACCCGGCGGAAGGTGTTGAGGAAGGTCATCATCGACCGCTGCTGGGCGCCGCGGACGTAGATGTTGCCCTCGGTGGCCAGCGCCGCGCTCGCCCAGGAGGCGGCTTCGAGGCGGTCGGGGAGGGCCCGGTGGTTGTAGCCGCCGAGCTTGTCGACGCCGGTGATCCGGATCGTCCGGTCGGTGTCCATCGAGATGATCGCGCCCATTTTCTGCAGGACGCAGATCAGGTCCTCGATCTCCGGCTCGACCGCCGCGTTGGACAGCTCCGTGACGCCCTCGGCCAGCACCGCGGTGAGCAGCACCTGTTCGGTCGAGCCGACCGACGGGTACGGCAGCCGGATCTTGCAGCCGCGCAGCCGCTGCGGCGCCTCCAGGTACTGGCCGTCGGCGCGCTTCTCGATCGTGGCGCCGAACTGCCGCAGCACGTCGAAGTGGAAGTCGATCGGCCGGCCGCCGATGTCGCAGCCGCCCAGGCCCGGGATGAAGGCGTGGCCGAGCCGGTGCAGCAGCGGGCCGCAGAACAGGATCGGGATCCGGGAGGAGCCCGCGTGGGCGTCGATGTCGGCCACGTTGGCGCTCTCGACGCGCGTCGGGTCGAGGACCAGCTCGCCCGGTTCCTCACCGCTCTGCACCGTCACGCCGTGGAGCTGGAGCAGCCCGCGTACGACGCGTACGTCACGGATGTCGGGGACATTGCGGAGTCTGCTCGGTCCGCTGCCGAGCAGGGCGGCGACCATGGCCTTGGGCACGAGGTTCTTCGCACCGCGGACACGGATCTCGCCCTCGAGGGGGGTTCCGCCATGAACAAGCAGTACATCGGCGATGTCGGTCATGGATCTCGCGATCTTCGGAACGGTTGGTACGGGGGAGGCCGGGCGCGGCCGGGGTGCTCGCCGCGCGGAGCGCAGGAAGAAATGGTAATGCGCCTACTGACCCGTCCCGGCTGCCGTGAACCTCGGCCAGTGTCATGACTTCGCTACAGCGCGGTGCGTGGCGGACCGCACACCGTCCGCTGCCGCGCGCGCCGTACCGCGTGTCGCGCCGTAGCGGCGGATGTCCGGGAGTGGCGGTTGCCGCTCCGCCCAGCGGGTTTGTGCGGGATCATGTCTCCCATGACCGAGGTGTCCTCGCTCACCGGAAGACTGCTCGTCGCCACGCCGGCGCTCGCCGACCCCAACTTCGACCGGGCGGTGGTGCTCCTCCTCGACCACGACGCGGAGGGGTCGCTCGGCGTCGTCCTGAACCGGCCCACGCCGGTCGGCGTCGGCGACGTCCTGCTGCCCTGGGCGCCGCTGGCGGGCGCGCCCCCGGTGGTCTTCCAGGGCGGCCCGGTCTCGCTGGACTCCGCGCTGGGCCTGGCCGTGGTGCCGGGCGACGTCCGCGAGGGCGAGGACGCGGACCCGCTGGGCTGGCGGCGGGTGCACGGCGCGATCGGCCTGGTCGACCTGGAGGCGCCGCCCGAACTGCTCGCCGCCGAGCTGGGCTCGCTGCGGATCTTCGCCGGATACTCCGGCTGGGGGCCCGGCCAGCTGGAGAAGGAACTGGTCGACGGCGCCTGGTACGTGATCGAGTCCGAGCCGGGCGACGTGTCCTCGCCCGATCCCGAACAACTGTGGCGCTCGGTGCTGCGCAGGCAGCGCAATGAGCTGGCCATGGTGGCCACGTATCCCGACGATCCGTCTCTCAACTAGTCTTGAGTCTTATGAGCACTCTTGAGCCCGAGCGCGGGGCGGGCACCGGCACTCTGGTCGAGCCGACCCCGCAGCTCTCCCATGGTGACGGCGACCACGAGCGCTACGCGCACTATGTCCAGAAGGACAAGATCATGGCGAGCGCGCTGGAAGGCACGCCCGTCGTCGCGCTCTGCGGCAAGGTCTGGGTCCCGGGACGCGATCCGAAGAAGTACCCGGTCTGCCCGATGTGCAAGGAGATCTACGAGGGCATGCCGCTGGGCGGCGGGGACAAGGACAAGTCCGGCAAGGGCAGCGGCGGCAAGAGCTGACGTCCGCGCTCCTCGCCGGCGGAAACAGGGGCGGACGTGGACAGCGGTCAGGGTGACGACGGCGCGTTCGGCGCGGCGGACGCGCCCGGCGACGACGACGCGAGCGACGGCGAGCGGGTGCACTCGCTCGTCGCGGAGAGCCGGTTCGCCGAGGCGCACGCCCTCGTCAGCGATGCCTTCGTGGAGCGCAACGGCAGCGCGGGCTACCTGCTGCGCGCCTGGATCCTCGCGCAGGAGAAGCGGCGCCCCGAGGCCCGTGAGTCGGTCGACTGGGCACTGGCGCTCGCCGGGCCCGCGGAGGCGGCCGACGTCTTCGTGCTGGCCGGGGTCGTGCTGCTCTCGCTGGACGAGCCGCACGCGGCGCTGACCGTCGCGCTGCGGGCCACCGGCGCCGACCCCGACGGCTGGGAGCCGTCGGTGCTGCTCTCCGACGTCTACCGGCGGCTCGGCCGGGTGCCCGACGCGGTGGCCGCCGCCCGCCGCGCGGTCGCGCTCGCCCCGCAGGAGGCCGAGGCGCAGGTCGCGCTGGCCCGTTCGCTGACCTCGGGGCGCGGGCTGCTCGGCCGGGTGCCCAAGCGGCACCGCGCCGAGCACCAGAGCGCGGTGGAGCGGGCGCTGATGCTCGGCGCCGACCCCAGCCAGCTCACCGCACCGCGCGGCGGGGCACTGGCCGGGATCATCGCCGTGGCCCTGCTGGTGGGCGTGCAGCTCTTCCGGATCGCGACCGGTGACGTGTGGCAGATCATCGCCACCGCCGCCGGGGCCGCGGCGGCCCTGGTCCTGATCGTGGTCCTGCTGACGGTGGCCGGGCGCCGCTCCGGTACGCCGCTGCCCGCCCGGCTGCGGGGCATCCGTGCCACCGTCCGTACGGAGCTGGCCGCCGATCCCTGGCTGCGGCGGGTCCGGGAGATCAACGCCGTCGCCGTACTCCCGCTGGTGCCGCTGGTCACCACCGTGCTGCCCTGCGACAAGGAACGGCAGCGCGCGCCGTGGCCGCTGTGGGCGGTCTCCGCCGTGACCGCGGCCGGTCTGGCCGCCGTGGTCGTCGTCGGCCTCGCCGTCCGCTGGTGGTACGGCGGGCCCTTCGCCGAGCGCGCGTTCCTGCGGAGCTGGAACGGGCGTGTGCAGCTCGCGGCCGTGTTCGCCCTGCTGGGCGCCACCCTCGCCCTGGCCTCCGCCCCCGACGTGCCCCACTCCGCGTGGCAGGCCCTCACCATCGCCCACTTGGCGTGGCTGCTCCTCGGTGTGACCCTCACCGTGCTGCTGGCCGTGCGCGCCCAACGCGAGAGGGCGGCTGCCGCCTTCTAGTCTTTCCCGGGCCGGGTACGCGGTGCCCCGCTCCGGCAGCCCCCCGCACTCCCGCCCGGTGGGGGCTGGCCGCGCAGTTCCTCCGCCAGCTACCGCTGGGAGGTGCCCCCGGCGCCCCTTCGGGGCCCGTGCCCGTCGTCTTTGCCCGCGCCTTGGCGGGGCAAGTCTGCCGCGAGCGGGTGAGCCGGGCCCTTCGGGGGCGCGGGAACTGCGCGACCAGGCATGACGCTTCCGCGGTCGGAGAACGGTCCTCGGCCAGGCAGCTGCGGGATTGGTCTATGCCAATCGCGGATTACGGGTCAGGATGGCCCCCATGGACCTCATTCCGGCCCCGCGCCATCAGACCCCGTACGGCACCGACGACGCCTTCGTCCTCGGGCCCGAGACGACCCTCACCGCGACCCCCGGCGCCGAAGGCGCCGCGCGCTGGCTGCGCGGAGTGCTCGCGGCAGCGACGGGCCTGCCGCTGGCGCCGGTGGAGCCGTCCGGGAAGGACGTGATCCGGCTGGCGGTGGACGACGCGGTGGCCAGGGAGCTGGGCCCCGAGGGCTACCGCATCATGGCCGCGCCCAACTCCGGCGTGCACGTCTTCGGCGGGAGCCCCGCCGGCGTCTTCTGGGGCGCGCAGACCCTGCGCCAGCTCCTGGGGGCCGACGCCTTCCGCCGGGCGCCCCTGGGGGAGCGCGAGTGGCGCGTGCCGACCTGCCAGATACAGGACGCCCCCCGCTTCGCCTGGCGCGGCTTCATGCTCGACGTGGCACGGCACTTCATGCCGAAGGACGTCGTGTTCAAGTACCTCGACCTGATGGCCGCCCACAAGCTGAACGTGCTGCACTTCCACCTCACCGACGACCAGGGCTGGCGGGTGGAGATCAAGCGCTACCCGAAGCTGACCGAGGTCGGCGCGTGGCGCGAGCGCACGAAGGTCGGGCTGCGCGAGTCGCCGCTGTGGGACGAGCGCCCGCACGGCGGTTACTACACCCAGGACGACATCCGCGAGATCGTCGCGTACGCCGCCGAGCGGCACATCACCGTCGTCCCCGAGGTCGACATCCCCGGCCACTCGCAGGCCGCCATCGCCGCGTACCCGGAGCTCGGCAACACCGACGTCGTCGACACCTCGGCCCTCTCCGTGCTGACCACGTGGGGCGTCAACCCCAATGTGCTCTCGCCCGCCGAGAGCACCCTGCGCTTCTACGAGAACGTCTTCGCCGAGCTGCTGGAGCTGTTCCCCGGCGAGTTCTTCCACGTCGGCGGCGACGAGTGCCCCAAGGACCAGTGGCGCGCCTCGCGTTCGGCGCAGGAGCGGATGCAGGAGCTGGGCCTGGAGGACGAGGACGAGCTGCAGAGCTGGATGATCGGCCACTTCGACCACTGGCTGACCGAGCGCGGCCGGCGGCTGATCGGCTGGGACGAGATCCTGGAGGGCGGCCTCGCCGAGGGCGCCGCCGTGTCGTCGTGGCAGGGATACGCCGGCGGCATCGCGGCGGCCAAGGCCGGGCACGACGTGGTGATGTGCCCCCAGACCCATGTCTACCTGGACTGGCGGCAGTCGGAGGACCCCGAGGAGCCGGTGCCGATCGCGCACGCCCGCGGCCTGGAGGACGTCTTCCGCTTCGAGCCGGTTCCGCCGCAGCTCACCGAGAAGGAGGCGGCGCACGTCATCGGCACCCAGGCCAACATCTGGACCGAAGTCATGGACTCCGTACGGGTGCTGGACTACATGGCCTTCCCGCGGCTCGCCGCCTTCGCCGAGGTCGCCTGGTCGGACCTGCCCGCCGCCGACGAGCGCGACTGGCCGGAATTCGAAGCCCGGATGCGGACCCACTACGCCCGACTGGACGCCCTGGGCGTGGAGTACCGGCCGCCGGGCGGCCCGCTGCCGTGGCAGCGCCGCCCCGGCGTCCTCGGCCGTCCCAAGGACGGTCCGCCCCCGATCGTGTGACTGATTCCGCAACTTCCGCACCCGGCGCGGGCGGAGCTGGCACGGTGGAGTGGCGTACCGTCGCAACACACCCGAAGGATGGCAATTCCGGCACAGCGGTTGATTCCGTCAGAGCCGTACGATCGCGCCCGTGACGGACGGATCGGTACTTCGTGGACCCTCGCGTTGACCACCGTGGAACATGTGCCAGAGTTGCCACGTCCAGGCTGTGAGCACGTACGGTACGGCTACCGCGCGACGGAGGAAGGCCGGGAAGGGGCAGGCTGCGTGAGCACGTATGCACGGCGGACGGCGGAGAACGTGACGCTGCCGTCCTCGCTCGACGAGGCGGTGGAGGCGCTCGCCGCCATGCCCAGCGCCGTGCCCGTCGCAGGCGGCACCGACCTGATGGCGGCGGTGAACTCCGGGCTGCTGCGCCCGGACGCGCTGGTCGGCCTCGGCCGGATCAGTGAGATCCGCGGCTGGCAGTACGCGGACGGCGCGGCGCTGCTCGGCGCCGGACTGACCCACGCGCGGATGGGGCGGCCGGACTTCGCCGCCCTCATCCCCGCGCTCGCCGCCGCCGCCCGCTCCGCGGGACCGCCGCAGATCCGCAACGCGGGCACCCTCGGCGGCAACATCGCGACCGCGGCCCCGACCGGCGACGCCCTCCCGGTGCTCGCCGCGCTGGAGGCCAGCGTCATCGTCGCCGGACCCGAGGGCGACCGCGAACTCCCGGTCAGCCACCTGCTCACCGGCATGGACCCGCTGCGCCCCGGCGAACTCCTCGCCTTCGTGAGGATTCCGCTGCTGCACGCGCCGCAGACCTTCCTCAAGGCCACCGGGCGCACCGGGCCGGGGCGCGCGGTGGCCTCCGTCGCGCTCGTGGTCGACCCCGCGCGCCGCCAGGTGCGCTGTTCGGTGGGCGCGGTCGCGCCGGTGCCGCTGCGGCCCCTGGAGGCCGAGCAGTGGGTCGCGGGCCTCATCGACTGGGACGGCGACCGCAATCTCGCCCCCGAGGCGTGCACGGCCTTCGGCGAGTACGTGGCCGCCGCGTGCATCCCGGACCAGGAAGGTGTCGAACTGCCGCCCGCCGCCGTCCAGCTACGCCGTACCGTGGCCGCACTGTCCCGTCGAGCGCTCGGGAGGGCACTGGCATGACCGACCAGCCGCAGCCGCAGCCGGGCGCACCCGGCACCGACGACAGGTCGGGCACGTCCGGCGGGTCCGGCACGTCGCCCGGCACGTCGGGGACCTGGCAGCCGGTGCCCGGCGGCGGGGACTACGACCCCGACCAGACCATGCACGTCTCCTTCGCGGCCCAACTGCCGCCGGAGCCGCGGCCGGGCGAGGACCCGCTCGGCGCGCACGGCCCGGCGGGGCCGCCCGTCACCGGTGAGGGCGACCCGGTCACCCAGTGGTCGATCCCGGTCATAAAGGACGACGCGGACGGCGACTCGGGGGAGTTCTCCGTCGGCTCCTTCGCCTCGCCGTGGGACCAGGCGCCGTCACCCGCGCCCACGCAGTCCTTCCCCGCCGGGATGTTCGGGCAGGGCGCGGCGGCCGCAGCGCAGGCCCAGGCGGCCGCTCAGGCCGCCGCCCAGGCGCAGGCCGGGCAGGGCGCACCGCAGGACCAGCTCACCGGGCAGTGGGACTTCAGCGGCGTCGGCACCGGCATCGACCCCGGCACGGGCCTGGGCACCGGCCTGGGCGCGGGAGTTGACGAGGGGCTGCCCTGGCCGCCCACCCAGGCCGCCTGGTCCGCCGCCGTCGACGACCCGGAGGGCCCGCCGCCCGGCGCGGGACACCAGGCCACCGCCGACAGCGCGTTCACGCACACCGGCCACGACGCCGACTACGGCACCGGCCACGACGCCGACTACGGCACCGGCCACGACCCGGCGGCCAGGACGCGCGCCCCCGGCGACCCCGAGAGCCCCGGCAGCGCGGGCGCGCTGCACGACCCCGAGGGCCTGTCGGACGGCCTCACCCCGCTCACCGGGATCGGCGCGCTCGACGGCGTCGACGGCCTGTCCGCGCTCGACGGTCTCA
This sequence comes from Streptomyces sp. NPDC025721, assembly GCF_055558595.1. NCBI lineage: Bacteria > Bacillati > Actinomycetota > Actinomycetes > Kitasatosporales > Streptomycetaceae > Streptomyces > Streptomyces sp. NPDC025721. The sequence goes on from NZ_JBVHMF010000029.1 coordinate 63,280, forward strand.
GCGGCCTCGACGCCCTGCCGGGCGGCCTGGGCGGCCTGTCCGCGCTGCCCGCGCTCGACGGCGGCGAGGAACTGGTGGCGGACGGCCACGTCCCGGACGGCCTCGCGCCGGTCGGCCACGTACCGGACGGACTCGTACCGGACGGACTCGCGCCGGGCGAACTGCCCCCGGCCGGGCCGCTCCCCGACGCCGTGGACGGGCCCGCGCCCGACGGCCTCGCCCCCGACCCCCTCGCCCCGGATTCCGGTACGGCGGAGGCGGACGGCGACCTCGCGGCCGACGAGGCCGAGCGGGAGCCGGAGCCGGAACCCGTCGAGGAGACCCACAGCGAACACCCCCTCGCCTCCTACGTCCTGCGCGTCAATGGCGCCGACCGCCCGGTGACCGACGCCTGGCTCGGCGAGTCGCTGCTCTACGTGCTGCGCGAACGCCTCGGCCTCGCCGGCGCCAAGGACGGCTGCGAACAGGGCGAGTGCGGGGCCTGCTCCGTCCAGGTCGACGGCCGTCTGGTCGCCTCCTGCCTGGTGCCCGCGGCCACCGCGGCGGGCAGCGAGGTCCGTACCGTCGAGGGCCTGACCGTGGACGGCCGCCCCTCCGACGTCCAGCGCGCGCTCGCCGAATCCGGCGCCGTACAGTGCGGCTTCTGCATCCCCGGCATGGCGATGACGGTGCACGACCTGCTGGAGGGCAACCACAAACCCACCGACCTGGAGACCCGCCAGGCGCTGTGCGGCAACCTCTGCCGCTGCTCCGGCTACCGCGGCGTCCTCGACGCCGTCGACCAGGTCATCGCCGCCCGCGAGGCCGCCGCCGACGACCCCGACAACCCGGCGTCCGCGGCCTCCTCCACCGCCGCCCGCGTCCCGCACCAGGGCGGCCCCTCGGGAGGCGCCGTATGACCGGCATCATCGACGGACCGGGGCCCGTCGCGGAGACCCTGGCGGGCGCCGGGGCGGTACGGGGGATCGGCGCGTCGCTGCCCTCGGCCGACGCGCTCCAGAAGGCGCAGGGCACCTACCCGTACGCGGCCGATCTGTGGGCCGAGGGGCTGCTGTGGGCGGCCGTGCTGCGCTCGCCGTACCCGCACGCGCGGATCACCCGGATCGACACCAGCGAGGCCGTCGCGATGCCCGGCGTGCGGGCCGTCGTCACGCACGAGGACGTGCCGGGCGACGCGATGCACGGCCGCCGGGTCGCGGACCGCCCGGTCTTCGCCGAGGACCTGGTGCGGCACCACGGCGAGCCGATCGCCGCCGTCGCCGCCGACCACCCCGACACCGCCCGGCTCGCCGCCGCCGCGATCCTCGTCGAGTACGAGGTGCTGGAGCCGGTCACCGACCCCGAGAAGGCGTTCGCCGCCGAGCCGCTGCACCCCGACGGCAATCTGATCCGGCACATCCCGCTGCGCTTCGGCGACCCCGACGCGATCGGCGACATCATCGTGGAGGGCCTGTACCGGGTCGGCCGCCAGGACCCGGCCCCGATCGGCGCCGAGGCCGGACTCGCCGTCCCGCGCCCGGACGGCGGCGTCGAGCTGTACGTCGCCTCCACCGACCCGCACGCCGACCGCGACCTGGCCGCCGCCTGCTTCGGCCTCGAACCCGACCGCGTCAAGGTCGTCGTCACCGGCGTGCCCGGCGCGATGGGCGACCGCGAGGACTCCGGCGTCCAGCTCCCGCTCGGCCTGCTCGCGCTCAAGACCGGCTGCCCGGTCAAATTCGTGGCCACCCGCGAGGAGTCCTTCCTCGGCCACGCCCACCGCCACCCCACCCTGCTGCGCTACCGGCACCACGCCGACGCCGAGGGCCGCCTGGTCAAGGTCGAGGCGCAGATCCTGCTCGACGCGGGCGCGTACGCCGACGCCTCCTCCGACGCGCTCGCCGCCGCCGTGGCCTTCGCGGCCGGTCCCTACGTCGTCCCGCACGTCTTCGTCGAGGGCTGGGCCGTACGCACCAACAACCCGCCGTCCGGCCACGTACGCGGCGAGGGCGCGCTCCAGGTCTGCGCCGCGTACGAGGGCCAGATGGACAAGCTCGCCGCGAAGGTCGGTCTGGATCCGGCCGAGATCCGGATGCGCAACGTCCTGGCCACCGGCGACCTGCTGCCCACCGGCCAGACCGTCACCTGCCCCGCGCCCGTCGGCGAGCTGCTGAAGGCCGTACGCGACGCCGAACTGCCGCCCCTGCCCGACGGCGACGACGAGTCGCAGTGGCTGCTGCCCGGCGGCACCTCGGGCGCGGGCGAGCCGGGCGCGGTACGGCGCGGGGTCGGCTACGCGCTCGGCATGGTCCACGTGCTCGGCGCCGAGGGCGCCGACGAGGTGTCGACCGCGACCGTACGCGTCCACGACGGCCGCGCCACCGTCATCTGCGCCGCCGTCGAGACCGGCCAGGGATTCACCACGCTGGCGCGGCAGATCGTCCAGGAAGTCCTCGGCATCGACGACGTCCAGGTGCTGCCGTCCGACACCGACCAGCCGCCGTCGGGACCCTCCGCGCGCGGACGCCACACCTGGGTGTCCGGCGGCGCGGTCGAGCGCGCGGCCAAGATGGTCCGCACCCAGCTGCTCCAGCCGCTCGCCGCCAAATTCGGCATGTCCGTGGAGCTGCTGTCCATCGCCGACGGCAAGATCACCTCGTACGACGGTGTGCTGTCCACCACCGTCGCCGAGACCCTCGACGGCAAGGAGCTGTGGGCCACCGCGCAGTGCCGCCCGCACCCGACCGACCGGCTCGACGACACCGGCCAGGGCGACGCCTTCGTCGGCCTCACCTTCTGCGCGATTCGCGCCGTGGTCGACGTCGACATCGAACTGGGCGCCGTGCGCGTGGTCGAGATGGCCGTCGCCCAGGACGTCGGCCGCATCCTCAACCCCCGCCAGCTCGCCGCCCGCATCGAGGCCGGGATCACCCAGGGCGTCGGCCTCGCCCTGATGGAGGACCTCCGCGCGCCCCGAGGCATCGTCAAACGCCCCAGCCTCACCGGATACTCCCTGCCGACCGCCCTCGACGCCCCCACGGTCCGCATCATCCGGCTCGTCGAGGAGCGCGACGTCCTCGCCCCCTTCGGCGCCAAGGCCGTCTCCGCGGTCCCCGTCGTCACCGCCCCCGCCGCGGTGGCCGCCGCCGTCCGCGCCGCCACCGCCCGCCCCATCCCCCGCCTCCCCATCCGCCCCCAGGCCGCGGTGGTCAAACCCCAGAACTAGCGCCTGTCCGGCGGATCATGGGCGGTCCAGGCGGCGCCTGGTACGTGCGAGCGCAAGGCGCCGGGGCGGCCTCGTAGCGGAGCTAGCCCGGGCGGGTTGAGCTTGTCAGGGGCGCGGCCGCGGCTGAGCGTGCCGGTCCACCGCGCCCCTGGACAACGTGGCCCGGCGCCTTTACGCGGCGCGCGCCCGGCGGGTCACAGGCGCATGCCGGTCGCCATGTCGCGGACGGCTTCCAGGGCTTGTTGCTGGAGGCCGCCGCCGAAGGTGACGCGGGTGGCGCCGAGGAAGGCCAGCTCGCGGGGGGAGGGCCCGCCGGGACGGCAGAGGGCGTTGAGGGGGAGCGGGACGGCTTCGGCGATCTCGGCGAGGAGGGCGGGCGGGGCGAGGATCGGGTAGACGCAGTCGGCTCCGGCGGCGGCGTAGAGCAGCCCGCGCTCGACGGCGGCGCCGGTCGTACGGTCGCCGCGCAGAAACGTGTCGATGCGCGCGTTGACGACCAACGCGTCCCCGGCGGCGGCGCGTACGGCCGCGAGCCGGTCCGCCTGCCGCCGGGGCTCGACCAGCCCCCTGGACCCCGGCTCGGAGTCCTCCAGATTGCACCCGACGGCCCCGGCCTCCAGCAGCCGCTCGACCAACTCCTCGGGCGCCAGCCCGTATCCGGCCTCGACGTCGGCCGACACGGGGACGTCCACGGCGCGGGTGATCCGCCGGATCGCGGCGAACATCTCGTCGGCGGGCGCCTCGCCGTCCTCGTACCCCAGCGACGCCGACACCCCGGCGCTGGGCGTCGCCAGCGCCGGGAAGCCCGCGTCCGCGAACACCCGCGCGCTGGCCGCGTCCCACGGCCCGGGCAGCACCAACGGATCGGCGGCGTCCCGCCCGTGATGCAGCGCCAGCAGCGCCTTCGCGCCCCCCGCCCCGGCCACGCCTCCCGCCCCGGCCACGCCTCCCGCCCCGACCTCGGCCCCGGCCCCCGCGCCGCTCACGCGCTCGCCGCCGGCTGCGTCCTGAACGTCACGTTGAACCGGTTCCACGCGTTGATCGCCACGATCGCGGCCCCCAGGCGCGCCAACTCGTCCGCGTCGAAGTGCTCCGCCGCCCGCGCGTACACCTCGTCCGGCACGAACCCGTCCGTCAGCAGCGTCACCGCCTCCGTCAGCGCCAGCGCCGCCCGTTCCTTCTCGCTGTAGACGCCGTCGACCTCTTCCCACGCGCTCAGCAGGAAGATCCGCCGGTCGCTCTCCCCGGCCTTCCGCGCGTCCTTGATGTGCATGTCCAGGCAGAACGCGCACCGGTTGATCTGCGACGCCCTGATCTTCACCAGCTCCGCGACCACGGGGTCGAGCCCCTTCGCCGCCGCCTGGCTGAACCCCAGCATCGCCCGGAACGCGTCCGGCGCGTGCTTCGCGTAATCCACTCGCTCACTCATACCGACGACGCTACGGCCTGATCGCCCCGCGCCGTTGTACCACTCCCGCCCCAAATCCCTGGGCCAATCGCGGCGGGAGCGGACGGGCGGCCCGGCTTCGGGCCCGGCTTCAGCTCTCCGCCGCCGCCAGGGCCGCCTCGATGTCGGCGACGGAGGCCGGCGCGGGGGGCTCGGCCATGAAGTCGGCGACCGACTTGTCCGCGTAGGGCAGCCCGTACGCCGCCGTGCCGGGCTGGAACCGCCGGCCCTCGGCGAGCGGCCCGGCGTCCACGGTGTCGAAGCCGAGCAGATCGAGCAGCTCAGCGGCGTGCGCCTTCGCGTCGGCGTCGTCACCGGCGATGGGCAGGGCGCTGCGGTCGGCCGCTCCCGCCGGACGCGGCAGCGCCGCCAGGTGCTTGAAGAAGATGTTGTTGAACGCCTTCACCACGTGGGCACCGTCCAGATACCCCTGGAGCAGCCCGCTGTCGGTGGTCTTCTTCTCGACCAGCTCGGCGATGTCGCCGTCGCGCTGCGGGTAGTAGTTGCCGGTGTCGATCACGGTCTTGCCCGCCAGCGGCTCCCGCGGAATCCGCGGGTACGCCTTGACCGGGACCGTCACCACCACCCAGTCCCCGGCGGCGGCGGCCTCCGCCCCCGTGCCCGCGCGGGCTCGTGGACCGAGCTCCGCGACGAGGTCCGCGAGGGTTTCCGGCCCCCGGGAGTTGCTGAGCACCACATCGAGCCCGCTGTCGACCGCCAGCCGGGCCAGGGTGCCGCCGATGTTTCCGCTGCCGATCAGTCCCAAAGTCGCCATGCCGGCGGCAACCGCCACGGCCACGTCAGTATTTCCGCCGGTCCGGTCGTTCACCCTGTCAGCGGCGCCGGTGCGGCCCGAGTGCGAGGAGCACGTCGCCGAGCTGGGCGGCGGTCAGGGGTGGCGCGGGCAGGGTTTTCGCCTTCGGCGGCGTCTCCGGCAGGGGCTCCGGCCCGGCCCGGAAGCCGTCCAGGAGCCTCTCCCCGCTTCGTGCCTGGAGAGTGATGTCGCTCAGATACCCCAGGACTCGGCCGGATCGTCCAGCCACACGTACTGCCCGTCGACGTCGACCGTCAGCCCGAAGCGCTCGACCCCCGGGCTTTCCCCGGCCCGTCCACCAGCGGAAGGCGGCCTCCACCTCGTCCCACAGCCGACGCGGTCCGTACTGGTGGGTGGACGCGGGCCGGCCGTCGCGGAAGGTCACGACGGCCCACGACGTGTCGGTGAGACCGTAGAACCAGACCGGCCGCGTGTCCCCGCGCTTCTCGGCCGCGGCCTGCACGCACCCGGGCACCCGCAGCCCCAACGCGAAGGGGCCCGCGGTGTACCGCCCGGTGAGGAATTCCGCCTCGGTGACGGTGGTCGTGGACGCGTCGGCGCCGTCCGTGCCCTCCTTCGATACGTCATCGCCGTGCCGTACGGCAGCCCTCCGCTGGGCGCGGAGCTTCATGAACTCCACCAGCCGCGTGAACCGCCCCGACGCCACCCCGTCCCCGACGACCAGCCGTGCCACGGCGTCACCGTTCCCGTAATGCGTCCCCCACGGCGCCACGACGATCCCGCCGGGTGCCGTCTGCTCGACCCAGGCGTACGGGATCTCGCGCATCCCGCACGTGGCGATGACCCGGTCGTACGGCGCGCCCGGCAGGTGCCCGCCGTATCCGTCCCCCGTCACCACCGTCGGGCCGAGCCCCGCCCTTCGCAGCGACTCCCGGGCCGCTGCCGCCACCGCCGCGTCCACCTCGACGGTCGTCACCTTCTCGCCGCCGAGCCGGTGCGTCAGCAGCCCCGCGTTCCACCCCGTCCCGGTGCCGATCTCCAGCACCGCGTGCCCGGGCCGCACCTCCAGGTCGCCGAGCATGGCGAACACGACGGACGGCATCGACGCGGACGACGTCGACACCTTCCCCGGCGCCGTCCCGCTGTGCCGCCCGTCGTCCCACTGCGTCACGATCGGCACATCGGCCTCGGCGTACCCCAGCCACGCCGCCGGGTCCTCCGCCCTGCTCACGGCCACACTGACCTGTGCGCTGAGGTCGAACGGCCACATCACCTCGGGCAGAAACGCCGCCCGCGGCACCGCCGCGAAAGCCGCCGCCCAATCGTCCGTCATGACCCCCGCCGCGAGAAGCGACCGCCCCAACTCGGCCCAGCCCCGGCCCCGTTCGATCGATGTCACTTCCGATGCGTCCCGTCCCCGGGCGGCGTGGACCCATCCGGATTCGGCGGCTCCTCCGGCGGCGTCCACGGCGTCCCCGGCTGCCCGTCTCCCTCTCCACCGGCACGAATTCCTCGCGGAGTCTTCTCCACGGCACATCTCCTTTGCTCGGCCTTCCGCCCTATTCGCTGTCGTGTCCAGAATCCTGGGAGGCGGAGTGCGGTGTCCAGGGCGTTTCCTGTTCGCGCAAGAATTCGTCGCGAACAGCCGTGAGGAAGTCGCGCATGGCGTCGTCGGCGAGGGCGCCCGAGGAGAAGTGCTCGAATTTCTTCACGTAAAGAGCGACGTCCCTGGGATCGGTCACCGCCATTTCGGCGTGCAGCGTCTCGACCGTGACCATACGGTTGTCGCGGATGACGAAGGAGTGACCGGGTGCGTATTTTTGTGCTGCGGTGAGCGGGACGACGCGGATGTCGAGGTTGGGAAGCCCGGACAGGAAGATGAGCCTGTCCAGTTGGCCGGCCATCACCGGTGGCGGAACGAGCAGCCAGCGCAGTACGGGCTCGGTGACGACGAACCGCAGGGTCTTCGTCCTGTCGTACAGCACGCTCTGGCGATCGAGTCGCGCGGCGACCGTACGTGCCAACTGTTCGTCGCCCAGCTCCTTGCGGGAGAGCACCGCCCGCCCGTACTCGGGTGTCTGCAACAGGCCCGGAATCAGCGACGGTTGGAACAGCCGCAGCAGCGTCATCGAGTTTTCCAACGCCTTGATCTGCTGCTGCTTGCGGTGATATCCGAGACGGCGGTAGAGGCGCCAGGCGACGGCCTCTGTGGCCTCGGCCCGCGCAACGGCGAGGTACTCCGCCTTGACCTCTTCGGACACGCCCAATGCCGTGAGGATGCGCTCCACGTCGATGACGCCGGGCGCGGTGCGGCCGTTCTCGATCTTGCTCAGCTTACTGGTGGACATGACGGCGCCGCGGGCCACAGCCTTCGCTTCCTGCCCGGAGGCCTGCCGCAACGCCCGCAGCGCGGCGCCCAGTTCTGATCTGTTCACTCGCCGAACTCGGCCCACCAGTCGGTGAAGGGCCTCGCGTGTGCGAGCGCCACATCGCGGTACGCCCCGAACTCGTCGGCATCCGCCGCCTCGTGGACGTCCACGCCGAGGAACTTCCCAGCGCCGTCGTACGTCATGGCCGCCGCCGTCCTGCCGTCGAACAGCCAGAAGTCAGGGGCCTGCGGCAGCGGGTTCTCCGTCTCGGTGGTGTCGAGGATGAAGAATTCCTCACCGGCCGTCATGTTCCGCTGGTATCCCCAGCCCAGTTCGAATCGCAGGTACGGTGTGAGAGGCCGTGACAAGATGTGTACCCGATAGATGCGTTTCCCGGCCCGGGTGATCTCGCGGACCGTCGTGACCCAGTCAGCGTCTCGGTAGTCCTCCGGCTGATTCTCCCCTGCGAGGAAGGCGTGATAGGCGGTCACACCACCGGACTTGCTGTAGTCGCCCAGCGTTTCCAGCCGGAACGCTTCCCGCTCGAACTGCGAGAACATCTCGCCGAGCGTTTTAGAGGAGCCCGTCACGGATGGCCTTTCTGATCAGTTCCACAGGGATTTCGACCATGCCTTCGTGAGCGGGGATGCTCCGACCGTGCTCGGTGATGTGCGGCCCCTGCACTGCGAGGGTGCCCCGGTCGGTCACGTACAGCGTCGGACAATCGCCGTCGTCGCACGATCCGACGAGTCGTGTCAGCTCCACTGCTGCCCCCAGGGAAGAGACGGTGTCGTGTTCGATGCTCCCGAGTGACCGTCCCCCGGCGCAAGGGATGCGGGTTTCCACAACAGGAAACCCGCATGGACCGAATCACAGTCCTCCGGTTTCGCCTCGCTGGACGCTCATGTCGGCGACCTCCCGGCCACGAGCACTGAGGCCCGCTCTCTCAAGCTCGAGTGCTCCGGATCGTGCACGTCGCAGGAGACGACAGCACACAAGAAGAGGGCGGCACCCCGTACGGGTGCCGCCCTCTTCTTTCGCCATATCAGGCAATGGAGGCCGTGACCGGAATCGAACCGGCGTAACTCGCTTTGCAGGCGAGTCCCTCAACCACTCGGGCACACGGCCAGGTGTGTGTGCGGTGTGGTTCGACCTTCGCGGGTGGGGCGGGGGTGGGTCAAGGGTGGGGGAGGGGGTGCAACGGGACTGCCATACGGCGTTCATGAACGGGGGCGCGGGCCGGGGCGGGAAGGCGGCCGGGACGGAGGTGGGACGAGGGCGGGGCGTAGGGCGAAAGGCGGAGGGAAAGGGGGTCGCAGGGCAGGGGTGAAAGGGGCTGATGCCCCTTACCCTTGGCTGGTGACTGCCTCCGACACTCGCCGTGACCAGCGGCTTCCTGGAATCGACCCCGAGACCGCCCCGGCCGCGCCGGAAGGCGTGATGGGGCGGTCGTACCGCGCGCTGACCCTGGGCATCGTGTCGGTGGTGCTGATGATCGCGTTCGAGGCGACCGCGGTGGGGACGGCGATGCCGATCGCGGCGCGGGAGCTGGACGGTCTCGGGCTGTACGCGTTCGCGTTCTCGGGGTATTTCACGACGTCGCTGCTCGCGATGGTGGTCAGCGGGCAGTGGTGCGACCGGTCGGGGCCGCTGCCGCCGCTGGCGGCGGGCATCGGCGGCTTCGCGGCGGGACTGGTGATCAGCGGGACCGCGCAGTCGATGTGGCCGTTCGTGCTCGGCCGGGCCGTGCAGGGGCTCGGCGGCGGGCTCGTGATCGTCGCGCTGTACGTGGTGGTCGGCCGGGCGTATCCGGAACGGCTGCGGCCCTCGGTGATGGCCGCCTTCGCGGCGTCGTGGGTGGTGCCGTCGATCGTCGGGCCGCTGGTGTCGGGGACGGTCACCGAACACCTCGGCTGGCGCTGGGTGTTCCTGGCCATCCCGGTCCTGGTGGCGCTGCCGCTCGCCGTCATGCTGCCGCCCCTGCGGCGGGCCGCGCACGCCCCCGACCCGGCCCCCGAGACGCTGCCCGAGGCCCCCGAGCCGGTCGCGCCGCCCGTACGGGACGGGCGGCGGATCTGGTACGCGGTGGCGCTCGCGACGGGCGCGGCGCTGTTGCAGTACGCGGGCCAGGACATCAGCCCGCTCTCGGTGATACCGGCCGTCGCGGGCATCGTGCTGCTCGTACCGTCCGCGCTGCGGCTGCTGCCGCCCGGCACCTTCCGCGCGGTGCGCGGGCTGCCCACGGTGATCCTGATGCGCGGGATCGCGGCGGGCACCTTCATCGCCGCCGAGAGCTTCATCCCGCTGATGCTGGTCACCCAGCGCGGCCTGTCCGCGACCATGGCGGGTCTGTCGCTGGCGGGCGCCGGGCTCACCTGGGCGCTCGGCTCGTACGTCCAGGCCCGCCCGCGCCTGGCACCGGTCCGCGAACGCCTCGCGCAGTTCGGCATGGTGCTGTCCGCCGCCGCCATCTGCGGCGCCTCCCTCGCGCTCGTCCAGTCCGTACCGGTGTGGATCGTGGCCGTCGCCTGGTGCGCGGGCGGCCTCGGCATGGGCCTGGTCATCTCCACCCTCAGCGTGCTGATGCTGGAGCAGTCCGCCCCCGCGGAGGCCGGTGCCAACTCCGCCGCCCTCCAGGTCTCCGACGCCCTCTCCAACGTCCTCCTGGTCGCCGCCGCCGGCACCGTCTTCGCCGCCCTCGGCGGCGGCACGGTCGGCGCCACCGCCGACGCGAGCACCACCACGACGGCACACCCCGCGGCCTTCGCCGCCGTCTTCCTCCCCGCCGCCGCCCTGGCCCTCGTGGGCGCCTTCGTAGCGGCCCGCCTGCGCCCCCACCCGAAATCGGCGTGAGACCGACCGCCTGCGCCCGGGACGGCGTATCACCGTACGAGACGGCGTCCGCGCGCCCGTATGTGAGCTGAGTCGCACACGGGCGGCGCGGTGGCGTCGGGACGGGGGTGAGGGGGTGCGGCCGGTAGGCTGAGGCGGTTTTCGTACCGACCCGCCGCGAGACGAACCTCAACGGAGACCGTGACTACCACCGCCGCATCGCACCCGCACCATCTGTCTCCCGCCTTCCCCGGGCGCGCGCCCTGGGGGACGGCGAACAAGCTTCGGGCCTGGCAGCAGGGGGCCATCGACGCGTACGTCGCCAAGCAGCCGCGGGACTTCCTCGCGGTGGCGACACCCGGCGCCGGGAAGACCACCTTCGCGCTGTCGCTGGCGTCGTATCTGCTCCACAACCACCTGGTGCAGCAGATCACGGTGGTGGCGCCCACCGAGCACCTGAAGACGCAGTGGGCGGACGCGGCGGCGCGGATAGGGATCAAGCTGGACCCGGAGTACAGCGCGGGCCCCGTCGGCAAGGAGTACCACGGCGTCGCCGTGACGTACGCGGGCGTCGGGGTGCGGCCGATGCTGCACCGCAACCGCTGCGAACAGCGCAAGACGCTGGTGATCCTGGACGAGATCCACCACGCGGGCGACAGCAAGTCGTGGGGCGAAGCGTGCCTGGAGGCGTTCGACCCGGCGACGCGGCGGCTGGCGCTGACCGGGACGCCGTTCAGGTCGGACACCAACCCGATCCCCTTCGTGGTGTACGAGGAGGGCAACGACGGCATCCGCCGCAGCGCCGCCGACTACACGTACGGGTACGGCAACGCGCTCAACGACGGCGTCGTGCGCCCGGTGATCTTCCTCAGCTACAGCGGCAACATGCGCTGGCGCACCAAGGCGGGCGACGAGATCGCGGCGCGCCTGGGCGAGCCGATGACGAAGGACGCCATCGGGCAGGCGTGGCGGACCGCGCTCGCGCCGACCGGCGACTGGATCCCGAACGTGCTGAAGGCCGCCGACCAGCGGCTGACCGAGGTCCGCAAGGGCATCCCGGACGCGGGCGGCCTGGTGATCGCCACCGACCAGGACTCGGCCCGCGCCTACGCCAAGCTGCTCAAGGAGATCTCCGGGCACAAGCCGACCGTCGTGCTCTCCGACGACCCCGGCTCCTCCAAGCGGATCGAGAAGTTCAGCGAGTCCGAGGACCGGTGGATGGTCGCGGTCCGGATGGTGTCGGAGGGCGTCGACGTGCCCCGCCTCGCGGTCGGCGTGTACGCCACGACGATCTCGACGCCGCTGTTCTTCGCGCAGGCCGTGGGCCGTTTCGTACGGTCGCGGCGGCGCGGCGAGACGGCGTCGGTGTTCGTTCCGACCATCCCGATGCTGCTGGAATTCGCCAACGAGATGGAGGTCGAGCGCGACCACGTGCTCGACAAGCCCAAGAAGCAGGGCGAGGAGGACCCCTTCGCGGAGGAGGACAAGCTCCTCGCGGACGCGGAGAAGGCCGAGGACGAGGCCACCGAGGAGGACATGCTGCCCTTCGAGGCGCTGGAGTCCGACGCGGTCTTCGACCGGGTGCTGTACGACGGGGCCGAGTTCGGCATGCAGGCGCATCCGGGCAGCGAGGAGGAGCAGGACTACCTCGGCATCCCCGGACTCCTCGAACCGGACCAGGTCCAGATACTGCTGCAGAAGCGGCAGGCCCGGCAGATCGCCCACAGCCGGAAGAAGCCGGACGAAGAGGCCGATCTGCTCGAACTCCCCGCCGAGCGGCGCCCGATCGTCACCCACCGCCAACTGCTCGAACTGCGCAAGCAGTTGAACACGCTCGTGGCCGCGTACAACCATCAGAGCGGTAAGCCGCACGGGGTGATTCACACCGAATTGCGCCGTGTGTGCGGCGGGCCGCCGAGCGCCGAGGCGACGGCGGGACAGCTCGGCGAGCGGATCAAGAAGGTGCAGGAGTGGGCGACCCGAATGCGATGATGTCGGCCGTATTGTAGAGGGTGGATCTCCAAAGTCGGGTCAAGCCGACGCCCGGATTGTGGACGACCCCTTCCGCTGAGCGGTACCCGCTCGCTACGGTGCCGGTCACGCACGCGCCGTGGCAGTGCAGCCGCGGAGCGCAGCCGGTATGACGACTACCGGCGGCCTCTCCGCGCACTGCCGCGGGACCGGCAGTGCGTTACCGCCGTGGAGATGGCCGCCGCCTACGAGGAGGGGGCGTCGTGACCGCGGAGACGTCTCAAACGCTTGACCGGGGCCTGCGGGTTCTCAAGCTGCTCGCCGACACCGACCACGGCCTGACGGTGACCGAGCTGGCCGCCAAACTCGGTGTGAACCGGACGGTGGTCTACCGCTTGCTGGCCACGCTGGAGCAGCATTCGCTGGTCCGCCGTGACCTCGGCGGCCGGGCGCGCGTCGGACTGGGCGTGCTCGGTCTGGCCCACCAGGTGCACCCGCTGCTGCGCGAGGCCGCACTGCCCGCGTTGCGCTCGCTCGCCGAGGAGATCGGGGCGACCGCCCACCTGACCCTCGTCGACGGCAGTGAGGCGTTGGCCGTCGCCGTCGTGGAGCCGACCTGGACCGACTACCACGTGGCCTATCGCACCGGCTTCCGGCACCCGCTGGACCGCGGGGCCGCGGGGCGCGCCATCCTCGCCGGGCGGGGCATGCAGCCGACGCCCGACGGGTCGCGCTGGGAGCGGTTCGTCGAGGAGGAGTCCCTGGGCGCCCGCCCGGCCGAGGGGCCGCCCGCCGCCCACACCGTCACCGCCACCGAGCCGGTCCGGTACGTCCTCACCCACGGCGAGCTGGAGGCCGGCGCCAGCGGGGCCGCCGCGCCCCTCCTGGGCGTCCCCGGCATCGAGGGGAGCGTCGGCGTCGTCATGCTCGCCGACTCGGTCCCCGAGAGGGTCGGTGCGCGCGTCGTGGAGGCCGCCACGGAGGTCGCCGACGCCCTGCGCTAGGGCGCTGAGCCTCCCCACAAGGGTGCGCCCCCAGGCCCCCGGGCCCGTGCCGGGTCCTTTGCCGGGACGTCGGCTACGCGTCTTCACGGGCCCGGCCCAAGGGCGGCTCCTTTGCTGGGACGCCAGCTACGCGTTTTGGGCCGCTGCCCCGGGGCGCGGGGGACTGCGCGGGGTGCCGCGGGTCACCACCCGCCCCGGTGGGGCGGTTCGGTTGTGTCCGGGCCACCGGCCGGTGGTGGGTTGCTCGCGCAGTTCCTCGCGCCCCTGGCGGGGCGCTGGTCGTGCGTGCGTGCGGGCAGCGGGGGCCCGGCCCCGGGGCGGTTGCTTTGCCGGTCCCGGCGGGGCTGTTCGGTTGGGTCCGGGCCACCGGCCGGTGGTGGGTTGCTCGCGCAGTTCCTCGCGCCCCTGGCGGGGCGCTGGTCGTACGGGGGCGTGGCCGCGAGGGCGGGGGGTGTGAAATAGGGTCGGCGGCATGCGTAGAAGCAGCGTCTCCCGGCGGACCGTGACTCTGGCCGTCTGCGGAGCAGTCACGGCCGGGCTGCTGGCCGTCGCGGCCCTCGCCCCGCTCCCGATCTCGATCGTGGAGCCGGGGCTGACGGCGAACGTGCTGGGGGCGGACCAGGGGACTCAGGTGATCACGGTGAGCGGGACACCGGTGCGTAGGACGAGCGGGCAACTGCGGATGGTGACGATCCAGGCGACGTCACCGGACGCCTCGGTGCACGTCACCGACGTGCTGAAGGCGTGGTTCAAGAAGGACCAGGCGGCGATGCCGCGCGACTCGGTCTATCCCACCGGCGGCTCGGTGAAGGAGATCGAGAAGGCGAACCGCAAGGAGATGACCGACTCGCAGGACGCGGCGACGACGGCCGCGCTCAAGCACCTCGGGCTCTCACCGTCCAAGGTGAAGGTCGATCTCCAGCTCGCCGACGTCGGCGGCCCCAGCGCCGGGCTGCTCTTCGCACTCGGCATCATCGACAAGATCAACGGCGACGGCCACGGCGGCGACCTCACCGGCGGCCGGACCATCGCGGGCACCGGGACCATCGACGCCTCGGGCAAGGTCGGCGCGGTCGGCGGGGTGCCGCTGAAGGAGCAGGCCGCCCGCCGCGACGGCGCGACCGTCTTCCTCGTACCGCGCGGTGAGTGCTCCGACGCCAAGGCGGAGCTGCCCGACGGGCTCAGGCTGGTCCCGGTCAACGACCTGGACGGCGCGCTGGCGGCCCTGGCCGCCCTGGACAAGGGCGGAAAGCTGCCGACCTGCTAGACGGCGGCTAGACCGACGCCCGCGCGGCGCCCGGCGACACGGCGGGCTCGTCGCCGGGCTCGTCGTTCCAGTGCCGGAAGGCGGGCAGGACGAGCGGGCTCAGCGTCGTGAGCAGATAGACGGCGCTGACGGTGGCCATGGCGGTGCGCAGGCCCGCGTACTGGACGAGGAAGCCGCCGAGCAGGCCGCCCAGCGGCACGGCGACCAGGACGCCGGAGGTGACGGCGCCGAAGACGCGGCTGCGCAGCCGCTCGGGGACCAGGCGGACCATCTCGGTGCCGATCATCGGGTTCAGGACCCCGGCGGCCAGCCCGCACACCGCGCAGGTGACCAGGAGCGGGGTCAGACCGGGCACGAAGGCGGCCACGGCCGTCCGGGGGAAGCCGCTGATGAGGAACGCGCCGATGTAGAGGCCGCGTTGCGACACCCGGTGGCCGACGACGCCGTACGTCAGCGAGCCGATCAGCGCGCCGCCGCCGAAGGTCCCGGCGACCAGGCCGACGCTCACCGAACCGCCCAGGTGCTCGCGGGCGTCCACCGGCAGCAGCACCGCCGACCACGCCTGGTCCAGCGCGTTGGTCACCATCACCATCACCACGATGGCGAACAGCAGCCGCGCGGCCACCAAGTAGGCGAATCCCTCGCGCAGTTCGGCCCGGTAACTGCCGGCGGACTCCTTCGGCGGCTCCGGCGCCTCCGCCGGCGTCCGGTCCCGTACCCCGATCCCGATCAGCACCGCGGACACCGCGAAGGTCGCCGCGTCGACCAGCAGCGTATTGGTGGCGCCCATCACCGAGATGAGCACGCCAGCCAGCGGGGCGCCGAGCATACGGGCGCCGCGCGACGCGCCCTCGTACGCGCTCGACGCCCGCGCCACGGTGGTGTCGGCGCGTGCGGCGAGCCGGGGCATCAGCACCTCGCGGGCGGTCTCGCCGGGGGCGTGGAAGAGGCCGCTGACGCCGACCAGCGCGAGCAGTTCCCAGTAGCGCAGCCCGACGGTCAGATGCAGCAGCGGTACGGCCGCCATGGCCGCCGCGCACACCACGTCCGACACGACGCTCGTGACCGCGTAGCCGAGCCGGTCGATCAGCGGGCCGCCCAGGATCGCGGCGAGCACGACCGGCAGGGTGGCCGCGAAGGCGACCAGACCGGCCCGCGCCGGGCTCCCGGTGGTCTCCAGCACGAACCACGGGACGGCGACGACGGTGAGCATGTTCCCGGCGATCGAGACCACGTTGGCGGCCAGCAGCACCCCCAGCGGGCGCCGGTCGCGGGCCGGTCCCGACCCGTCGGGCCGGTGGTGGGCGTGCGGTATCGCGGTGCGTGCGGGCATGGCGAATTCCCCCGTGACGATGGGTCGTTGATACGGAGTGACGGAGCTACGGAATTACGGGCCGGTACGGACAGGGAGCCGGTACGGACAGGGAGCCGGTACGGATACGGGTACGGATACGGCTGCGCGTGCGGTGACGGCGCGCGCGGCGCGGGGGAGCGGGGTCAGTCGGACGCGATCGGGAACTCGTGGAACTGCACCCGGACCCGCTCACCCTCCGGCCCGTCCGTCTCCCGCTCGCGGAAGGACTCCACGAGCGCGTGCACCCGCTCGCTCAGCTCCACCGCGTCCTGCGGCGTGAGGCGCAGCGTGAAGCGGCTGGAGTCCCACGCCTCCTGCCAGACCTTCGGCCAGGTGTGCATCGTGCTCATCCAGGTCGCCACCTGCTCGGCGCTGCTGGTGGCGTGCTCGACCAGGAAGGTGCTCATCGCGGCGCGCACCTCGGGGTCGGGGTGCCGGACGAACTCCCCGATGCTGTCGAAGCGTTGGCCCCGGTGCACCGCCTTCCACCAGCGCTCGCGCGCGGTGCCGCGGCCGGGGTCGTCCTCGACCAGGCCGAACGAGGCGAGCTGGCGCAGGTGGTAGCTGGTCGCACCGCTGGACTCGCCGAGCCGGTCGGCCAGTTGGGAGGCCGTGGCGGGTCCTCGGTCGCGCAGCGCGGCCAGCAGCCGCATCCGCAGCGGGTGGGCGAGGCCGCGCAGCGACCTGGCGTCGAGGGTCAGCAGATCCTCGTCCGAGATCGGGCCGATCGGCACCGCGTCCTTCTTGTCCGTCATGGACACCACCTTAAGCGCGTGCAAAGCACCTTTGCAACGCTCTTTTGCAAAATAGCTTTGCATCCACCCCGGAGCCGTACCCCCGAGCCGTACCCCCGGCCCGTACCCCGCGAGCCGTACCCCCCCCGAGCCCCGCAGGGCCCCCTCACCCGTTCTTGATGAAGCCCTCCGCGATCAGCCACTTCTTCGCCACGTCGTGCGGGTCCTGCCCGTCCACGTCCACCTGGGCGTTCAGCTTCTGCGCGACCGCCGTGTCCAGCTTGGCGCTGATCGGGTCGAGGAGCTTGGCGATGGCCGGGTACTTCTTGAACGCCTTGCTGTAGATGACGGGCGCCGCGTTGTAGTTGGGGAAGAAGTGCTTGTCGTCCTCCATGACGGTCAGGTGCATCGACTGGATGCGGCCGTCGGTGGTGTACACCTCGCCCAGCAGGCAGGAACCGCTCTTGTTCACCTGGGTGTAGATGATCCCCGCGTCCATCTTCTGGATCCGCGAGCTGGGGATGTCCATGTCGTACGCCTTCATCATGCCGGGCAGCCCGTCCTGCCGGGAGGCGAACTCGTTCTCCACGCACAGCGTCACGGCCTTGGGGTCCTTCTTCGCCAGCGCGGCCACGTCGGAGAGCGTCTTGAGGTGGTACTTCGCGTTGTTGCGCTGGCTGACGGCGAGCGAGTACGTGTTGTTCAGCGTGGACGGCGGCAGCCAGGTCAGGCCGTTCTTCAGGTCCGCGTCGTGCACGGCCTGCCACTGCGCCTGGGGGTTCTTGATGGGTTCCGTGTGCCCCAGATACGTGATCCAGGCGGTGCCGGTGTACTCGTACATCGCGTCCGCCTGACCGGACTTGACCGCCTCGCGGGCGCCGATCGAGCCGGTGATGTTCGTCCGGTCCAGCACGCTCGCGCCCGCCGCCTTGAAGGCGAGGCCGATCATCTCGCCCAGGATGATGTTCTCGCTGAAGTTCTTGGACGTGATCACCAGGTGGGCGCCCTTGAGGGGTTCGCCCTGCCCGATCGAGCCCGGCTTGACGTTGTCCACCAGCGGGCTGCCGCTGGTCAGCCCGCAGGACGCCAGCAGGGCGGCGCCGCAGAGCGCCACGAGCCCCGTACGCCGCCGCGTCACGCCGTCACCTCCAGGCCGCGGGGGCGCATCAACTGCTCGGCGACCGAGGCCAGCCAGTCCACGAACAGCGCGAGCACCACCGTCAGCACCGAGCCGAGGATCAGCACCGGCATCCGCTGGTTGACGATGCCGGAGGTGATCAGGTCGCCGAGGCCGCCGCCCCCGCCGAAGGTGGCCAGCGTGGCGGTGCCGACGTTGAGCACCAGCGCGGTCCGCACGCCCGCGAGGATCAGCGGTACGGCGAGCGGCAGTTCGACCTTGGCGAGCACGCCGGGCGCCGACATGCCGATGCCGCGCGCGGCCTCCACCAGCGTCGGGTCGATGGCCTTGAGCCCCGCGACGGTGTTGGAGAGCACCGGCAGCACCGCGTAGGCCACGATGCCGATGATCGCGGTGCGGGCGCCGATGCCCAGCCAGATCACCAGCAGCGCCAGCAGGCCGATCGCCGGGGTGGCCTGGCCGATGTTGGCGAGCGCGGTCACGAACGGCGCGACCCTGCGCAGCCGCCGCCGGGTCAGCGCGATGCCGACGGGGATGGCGATCACCAGCACCCAGAAGGTGGAGATCGCGGTCAGCTTCACGTGCTGCCAGAGCCGGAGCTGCACATTGCCGTCGTCGAGCGAATTCTTCTCGATCGCGTCCAGGTGGATGTTGGTGATCCACAGATACGTGGCGAGCAGCACGGCGGCCAGCACGACCGGGGTGAACACCAGCTTCCGCCACGTCAGTTTGGGCTTCGGCCTGGTCGCGGCGGGCGCGGGCCCGCCCTCGTGCTCCTCGTGCTCCGTACCGCCGTCGTCGTCGCGGAAGGCCAGGCCGCGCACGTCGTGCTCGCCGGGGGGACGGCGCTCCCCGGCGTCGCGGGTGTCCCGGCCCGACGGGTGGGACCGGCCGCCGTCGGCGCGGCTGGCCCCCGTCGCGCGGTCCGGGCTGTCCGGGCTCATGACGCCGGCTCCGCGCCCGCCGCGCCCTCCTGCTCGGCGCGTGCCCGCTCCTCCTCGTGCCCCTGCCCGGCCTGCGACTCGGCCAGTTCGTGCTGGTGCTCCATCGCGGTCAGCCGGTCGGCCTCCAGCATCTCCTGCACCGAGTTCATCAGCGTCTCCATGTCGACCACGCCCACGAATTCGCCGCGTCGCCCGGTCACCGCCACCCGCCCGCCGCTGTCGGTCAGCACCGCCTCCAGCGCGTCCCGCAGCGTCGCGTCCCGCGTCACCGTGTCGTGCACGACCGTGCCCGCCCGCGCCAACGACCCCTTGGCGCGCATCAGATCGCCGCGCCGCAGCCACTTGTACGGGCGGCGCCGCCGGTCGAGCAGCAGCAGTTCGTTGTGCTGGCTGGTGCGCAGCCGCTCGAAGATCGACTGCAACGGCTCGTCGACGCCCACCGCGGGGAATTCGGCGATGCCGACATCGCGCACGCGGGTGAGATTGAGCCGCTTGAGCGCCGCGCCGGCGCCGACGAAGCCGGACACGAAGTCGTCGGCCGGGTTGGTGAGAATGGCCTCCGGCGTGTCGAACTGGGCGATGTGCGAGTGCTCGCGGAGCACCGCGATCCGGTCACCGAGCTTGATGGCCTCGTCGAAGTCGTGCGTGACGAAGACGATCGTCTTGTGCAACTCGTGCTGGAGCCTGATCAGTTCGTCCTGGAGGTGGTCGCGGGTGATCGGGTCGACCGCGCCGAACGGCTCGTCCATCAGCAGCACCGGCGGGTCGGCCGCCAACGCCCGTGCCACGCCCACGCGTTGCTGCTGTCCGCCGGAGAGCTGGCGCGGGTAGCGGCCGTGGAACTCCCGCGGGTCCAGGCCCACCAGGTCGAGCATCTCCTCGACCCGGTCCTTGACCCGCGACTTGCTCCAGCCGACCATCTTCGGCACCAGCGCGATGTTCTCCGCGACCGTCATGTGCGGGAAGAGACCGGACGACTGGATGGCGTACCCGACCTTGCGGCGCAGCTTGACCGGGTCGATCGCGGTGACGTCCTCGTCGTTGATCCTGATCCGCCCGGACGACGGCTCGATCAGCCGGTTGATCATCTTCAGCGTGGTGGACTTGCCGCAGCCGGAAGGGCCCACGAAGATCACCGTCTCACCGGCCTTGATCTCCATGCTGACGCTGTCCACGGCCGGGTCCTGGCTGCCCGGATAGCGCTTGGTCAGGTTCTCCAGCTCGATGGTGGCGCCCGCCACCCCGGCGGGCGCCGGCTGCTCCCGGTCCTGCGGTGACCACTGCTCAGACACGGATCCCCCTCGGAATGGTCAGACGGCCGATGCCCACGTACGCGGCGTCGAAGAGCAGCGCGAGGACGATGATGCCGAGCGTGCCGGACAGCACCTCGTTGAGCGCGTTGGCGCTGCCCAGCGACGCGATGCCGCGGAAGATCTCGTTGCCGAGGCCGGGGCCCGAGGCGTACGCGGCCACCGCCGCGATACCCATCAGCATCTGGGTGGCGACCCGGATACCGGTCAGGATCGGCGGCCAGGCCAGCGGCAGCTCCACCCGCAGCAGCCGGGCCACCCGCGACATGCCGATGCCCTTGGCCGCGTCCACCAGCGCCGGGTCCACACCGCGCAGCCCGACGATGGAGTTGCGGACGACCGGCAGCAGCCCGTACAGCGTCAGCGCGGTCACCGTCGGCGGCACGCCCAGGCCCAGGACCGGGATCAGCAGACCGATCAGTGCCAGCGACGGGATGGTGAGGATGGTCGCGGTCGAGGTGACCGCGAGATTGCCCGCCCAGTCGCTGCGGTAGGTCAGGACACCGATCAGGACGCCGATCACGGTCGCGAGCACCATGCACTGGAACACCGCGCTGGCGTGCTGGAAGGCGTCGGTGAGCAGTTGCTGGTGCCGGTTGGAGAGGTACTGCCAGAAGCTCACCGCGCCGCCACCTCCCCGTCTCCTTCGACCGCGTGGCGCGTCTACGTGTCGCGCGCCGCCTGCTCCACCAGCGGGATGATCCGCAGCGGGACCGGGTTCTCCATGACGATGGCCGTGGCGGCCCGGACAATCCCATCAAAGCCGACAACGCGGTCGATCACCCGCTGGAGATCGGCGTTGGAACGGGCCACCAGACGGCAGAGCATGTCGCCCTGACCGGTCGTGGTGTGCAGCTCCAGCACCTCCGGCACGGTGGTCAAGTGCGCCCGTACGTCGGCCCCTTGGCCCTGCTTGATCTCCAGCGTGGCGAACGCCGTCACCGGATAGCCGAGCGCCGCCGGGTCCACCTGCGGGCCGAAGCCGCGGATCACCCCATTGGCCCTCAGCCGGTCGAGCCGCGCCTGCACCGTGCCGCGCGCCACCCCCAGCCGCCGGGACGCCTCCAGCACGCCGATCCGCGGCTCCCGGTCCAGCAGCGTGATCAGCCGCCCGTCCAGCGCGTCGATCCCCATACCCCGCCGCCTTCCGTGGTCATGCTGCACAGATTGACCCGTCGATCCTCGCTTCCGCTGTACAGACTGTCCACTGAAATCCGGAACTATTGCGCACCCTGACAAGCGGCGGGACGCTTTTGTCATGACTGAGACCCAGGATGCTTTCCCGGTAAAGGGCATGGACGCCGTCGTCTTCGCCGTGGGCAACGCCAAACAGGCCGCGCACTACTACTCCACCGCTTTCGGCATGCGCCGCGTCGCCTACTCGGGACCCGAGAACGGCAGCCGCGAGACCGCCTCCTACGTCCTGGAGTCGGGCGGCGCGCGCTTCGTGTTCACCTCCGTCATCAAGCCCGCCACCGACCACGGCCGCTTCCTGGCCGACCACGTCGCCGCCCACGGCGACGGCGTCGTCGACCTCGCCCTGGAGGTCCCCGACGCGCGCGCCGCGTACGCGTACGCCGTCGAGCACGGCGCCACCGGCCTCACCGAGCCGTACGAGCTGAAGGACGACCACGGCACCGTCGTGCTCGCCGCCATCGCCACGTACGGCCAGACCCGGCACACCCTGGTCGACCGCACCGGCTACGACGGCCCCTACATGCCGGGCTTCGTCGCCGCCGAGCCGGTGGTCGAGCCCCCGGCGCGGCGCTTCTTCCAGGCCATCGACCACTGCGTCGGCAATGTCGAACTCGGCCGGATGAACGAGTGGGTGGCCTTCTACAACCGGGTCATGGGCTTCACCAACATGAAGGAATTCGTCGGCGACGACATCGCCACCGAGTACTCGGCGCTGATGTCCAAGGTCGTGGCCGACGGCACGCTCAAGGTGAAGTTCCCGCTCAACGAGCCGGCCGTCGCCAAGAAGAAGTCCCAGATCGACGAGTACCTGGAGTTCTACGGCGGCCCCGGCGTCCAGCACATCGCGCTGGCCACCAATGACATCGTCGCCTCCGTACGCGCCATGCGCGCCGCCGGTGTCGAATTCCTCGACACCCCCGACTCCTACTACGACACCCTCGGCGAGTGGGCGGGCGAGACCCGCGTCCCCGTCGAGACACTGCGCGAACTCAAGCTCCTCGTGGACCGCGACGAGGACGGCTACCTGCTCCAGATCTTCACCAAGCCGGTCCAGGACCGCCCGACCGTCTTCTTCGAGATGATCGAGCGCCACGGCTCCATGGGCTTCGGCAAGGGCAACTTCAAGGCCCTGTTCGAGGCGATCGAGCGGGAGCAGGAGCTGCGCGGCAACCTCTGATCTCACCCTGTGGTCTCGTGGGGGTCCCGCCCTTGAGGGCGGGGCCCCGGCCTGTCAGGGTGAACACATGCACGATGAACTGATCACCGCACTGCGCGGCGGCCTGCCGCCGGAGGCGGTACTGACCGACCCCGACGTCGTCGCGGCGTACTCCCAGGACATGGCGAGCTTCTCCGCCGTCGGCACCCCGGCGGCGGTCGTGCTGCCCCGCAGCACCGAGGACGTGCAGCACGTCATGCGGACCGCGACCGCGCACCGGGCGCCGGTCGTACCGCAGGGGGCGCGGACCGGGCTGTCCGGCGGCGCCAACGCCATGGACGGCTGCATCGTGCTCTCGATGGTGAAGATGGACCGCATCCTGGAGATCGACACGGTCGACCGGATCGCCGTGGTCGAACCGGGCGTCGTCAACGCCGTGCTGTCCCGGGCGGTCGGCGAGCACGGCCTGTCCTACCCGCCGGACCCGTCGAGCTGGGAACAGTGCACGATCGGCGGCAACATCGGCACCGGCGCGGGCGGCCTGTGCTGCGTGAAGTACGGGGTGACGGCCGAGTACGTCCTCGGCCTCGAGGTGGTGCTGGCCGACGGGCGGCTGCTGACCACCGGGCGGCGCACCGCCAAGGGCGTGGCGGGATACGACCTCACGCGGCTCTTCGTCGGCTCCGAGGGCACCCTCGGCATCGTCGTGAAGGCGGTCCTCGCGCTGCGGCCCGCGCCGCCGCGCCAGCTCGCCATGGTCGCCGAATTCCCGTCGGCCGCCGCGGCCTGCGCCGCCGTCTGCTCGATCATGGAGAGCGGCCATGTGCCGTCGCTGCTGGAGCTGATGGACGGCACGACCATCCGCGCGGTCAACGCGATGGCGAACATGGGCCTGCCCGAGACCACCGAGGCCATGCTGCTCGCCGCCTTCGACACCGCGGACCCGGCCGCCGACCTCGCCGCGGTCGGCGAGCTGTGCACGGCGGCGGGCGCCACCGACGTGGTGCCCGCGGAGGACAGCGCCGAGTCCGAGATGCTGCTCCAGGCGCGCCGCCTGTCGCTGACGGCGCTGGAGACGATCTCGACGGCCATGATGATCGACGACGTGTGCGTACCGCGCGCGAAGCTCGGCGAGATGCTGGACGGCGTCGCGGACATCTCGGCCAAGTTCGGCCTGACGATCGGGGTGTGCGCGCACGCGGGCGACGGCAACACCCACCCCGTGGTCTGCTTCGACGCGCACGACCCCGACGAGGCCCTGCGGGCCCGCGAGTCCTTCGACGAGATCATGGCGCTCGGTCTCGCGCTCGGCGGCACCATCACCGGCGAGCACGGCGTCGGCCTGCTCAAAAAGGACTGGCTGGCCCGCGAACTCGGCCCCACCGGCGTCGAGTTGCAGCGCGGCGTGAAGGCCGTCTTCGACCCGCTCGGGCTGCTGAATCCGGGCAAGCTGTTCTGAGGGCCGCGCCGGGCGTGCCCGGCCCTCACGCCCCCGCGTCCGGCGTCTCGTCCTTCCCCGACCACGGATCGCTCAGCCACAGCTCGTCCCGCGTGGTCGGGGCGAGCAACCGGCTGAGGCCGTCGTCCATGCCGAGCTGCTCGTGCTCGGTGCCCGGCGGCACCACCCGCAGCGTCCGCTCCAGCCAGGCCGCGACCGGCGACGAGGGCGCCTCCAGCAGCGCGTTGCCGTCGGGGGAGCTGAGGGCCAGACAGATCACGCTGCGGCCGTTGACCTTCGTCGGCCAGATCCGCACGTCACCGTGACCGCACGGCCTGAACACCCCCTCCACGATCAGCTCGCGGGCGAAGGTCCAGTTCACGGGGGCGTCGGAGCCCACGTGGAAAGTGATGTGCACGGCAAAGGGATCATCCGTGCGATAGGCCAGCCTGGCGGGTACGGGGATGCTCCGCTCCGGCGACAGCACTAGCTGCATTTCCAGTTCGCGTTCCACCACGGTGTGCATCGACTCGACATCCTTTCCTCGGCGCGGCAGCCCCATTTCGCGTTCCGCGTGTTCCGCGGTGTCTTCGGTGACGCGCAGCGGGTGCTGCGCCGGGGCCTGCACCAGGAGAGAGCGCGTACCACTCCAACCATTACGCGGGTTCGCGGGATTCGGTTCAAATTTCCTGAAGCACGGGCACGAGGGGGCGCGTACGGGTAAAGACAAGTACGCCCTCCGAAGCCGGGCGGTGCGGGGAACGGCGGTCACGCCGGGCCCGCGCGTCTGGTAGATGTGGACGTCACAAACCCCCCAGACCGAGCAGATACGGATTCCGTGAACCATGAGCGCACCCACTTCTGGCTCCTCCGGTTCCTCCTCCGCGTCCCCGGCCCCGGGCTACTACCCTGACCCCTCGGTCCCGAACTACATCCGCTACTGGAACGGCTCCACCTGGGTGCCGGGTACGAGCCGGCCCGCGCCCGCCGCGGGTGAGGCGCCGGTTCCGTCCCCGTCCCCTTCTTCTTCCCCTCCGCCCGCCCCGGCGATGGACGAGTCCGGGCCAATGTTCCTCGACGAGGACCCGGGGGCGCCGCACTCCGACTTCGGTACGCCGGCGCCCGCTGCGGCCCCGGCGTCCGCCCCGGAGCCCGCTCCTTCCTGGCCCCGGCCCGCCGGGCAGGAGCCCGGCGCCGAGCCGCCGCGGATCTCCTGGGGCGCCGCGGGCACGGCCGCCGCGCCGGGCGTGCCCGCGCAGCAGCCTCCGCCCGCCGCCGAGCGGCCCCAGCCGCGGACACCGCCCCACCAGCCGCAGGTCCACGCCCAGCCTCAACCGCACGCCCAGCCGCAGCCGCAGGCCGCCCCCCAGCCCCAGCCGCAGCCGCAGGCCCAGCCGCAGCCTCAACCGCAGGCCGCGCCCTGGGCGCAGCAGGTGCACCATCTGGCCCGGCAGTCTGCGGGGGAGCAGGAGCGGCCCGCGGGCGAGGAGCGCCCGGCGCCGTGGCGGCCCCCGGCCGGTGACCCGTTCCTGAGCATGATCTCGGCGCAGGGTCGGCCGGGCGCGCTGGTGCGGCGGTTCGCGGCGCGCGTGCTCGACACGGTGCTGTTCTGCGCGGTGACCGCCGCCGCGGCCGTACCGCTGGGCACGGCCGCGTACCACCACATCCACACGAAGGTGGACGACGCGAAGCAGAGCGGCGAGACCGTGAAGGTGTGGCTGATCGACGGCACGACGGGCCTGGAGCTGGCCGTGGTGCTGCTGGTGGCGGTCCTGGCGGGCCTGCTGCTCGAAGTGCTGCCGACCGTCAAGTGGGGGCGCACGCTGGGCAAGAAGCTGGTGGGCCTGCGGGTGCTGGACGTCGAGGCGCAGATCCCGCCGGCCTTCGGCCCGAGCCTTCGCCGCTGGCTGACCCACACCGTGCTGGACGTCCTGGTCGTCGGCGTCGTCGGCCTCGCCTGGTGCCTCTTCGACCGCCCGTGGCGCCAGTGCTGGCACGACAAGGCCGCGCGGACGTTCGTGGCGGCCGACTGAGGTCACGTCCGTGGGGGCGTACGTCCGCGCCGATGCCGTACGTCCGGGGCGGCGCCGTACTCCGAACGGAGTCCGCAGCGGGCGGGCGGCCGGTGTCCGGGTTTGACTCGGGACATGAGTACCGATCAGCCAGCGCCCGGTTCCCCCCAGGACCCCTTCGCCAAGCCGCCAGGCGACCAGGCAGGCGGCCCGTACAACGGCGCCCAGGGCACCCCGCCGCCGGGCAATCCGTACGGCGGCGACCCGTACGGCGGCGGTCCCGCCACTCCGGGCGGCCCCGGCGGCTCCGACAACCCCTACGGCGGCGGTCCCGGCGGTCCGGCGAATCCGTACGGCGGGGGCGGTCCCGGCGGTCCGGGAAACCCGTACGGCGGCGGTCCCGGCGGGCCCGGGGACCCCAACAACCCCTACGGCGGCGCCCCGCAGGACCCGCTGGCCGGGATGCCGCCGCTGGCGGACGGCGGCAAGCGCGTGCTGGCCCGCGTCATCGACGTGATCATCGTGCTGATCCCGGCCGGTCTGCTGGACTGGGCGGCGGGCGGCACCGACAACTTCAGCAGCGGCAAGTCGGCGGTCGGCGGCGCCTTCTTCGCGGTGCTCGGCTTCCTCTACGAGTGGTTCATGACCCGGTCCACCGGCCAGACGGTGGGCAAGAAGCTGATGAAGCTGCGCGTGGCGATGCTGGAGAACGGCAGCGTGCCCACCTCCGCGGCGGCGGGGCTGCGCGCGCTCGTGCTGTGGCTGCCCGCCTTCTGCTGCAGCTGCGTCTGGTTCGTGATCCTCGGCATCACGGTGCTGTTCGACAAGCCGTACAAGCAGGGGCTCCATGACAAGGCCGCCAAGACGGTGGTCGTCCAGACCGCCTGACGGGCCGGCGGCCGGGCGGAAGGGCGCCGCACACGCCCTGTACCGCCACCCGGATGGCTGATTGACTGAGCGTCATGAGTGCAGACCAGCCGTCCGGGATGGCCCCGCTCGCCTCCCTCGGCCAGCGGTTCCTGGCCCGGGTCGTCGACACCGCGATCCTGATCGTCCTCGACGTGCTGCTCAGCGCGGCGGTGTTCGGCGGTGATCTGTCCAATCCAGGTGACGCGGGCCGCGGCAAGGAGATCCTCGCGGGGGCGGCGACCTTCATCGCGTACTTCCTCTACGAGGGCGCCATGACGGCCGCCCGCGGGCAGACCCTCGGCAAGATGCTGCTGCGGATACGCGCGGCGCGCCTGGAGGACGGCGCGGTCCCCGGCGGCGTCGGCTGGACGCGGGCCGCGGTCTACGCGCTGCCCGGCGTCCTCGTCACGATCCTGATCGGCCCGCTCTTCTGGCTGCTCAACTCCCTGTGGTGCACCTGGGACAAGCCGTTCCGGCAGTGCCTGCACGACAAGGCGGCCAGGACCGTGGTCGTGGCCGCCGTCTGACGCGGTGCAGCGGTGCAGCGGTGAAGCGGTGCAGCGGTGCAGCGGACGAGTGCTGGAGCGATGAAGCGGTGGCGCCGTGAAGGCCGAAGCGCCGAAGGGCCGAAGCGCCGAAGTGCCTTCAGCGGTGACATGCGGTGCGGGTCTTCCGCGCGAGTCCGCGCCGGGCCTCAGCGTCGTAGTGACGCCTCGCTGACCCGCGACGACTCGCGTACGCCGCGACCGCCGGCGGCCCGTGGGAGCGGGCGCTGTGCGGGGGACGGTTGGGCGCCGGACTCGGCGGCGGGAACGGTGGAACCGGTAGAGGCGCTGGGCCGGGCCTGGGCGGACCGCACCCGGGCGGCGAAGGGCAGGGTGACGGTCACCGCGACGAGCAGGCCCAGGATCAGTCCCGCCGCGCAAATGACGGCGACTCCCACGCCGGACCGTGCGTCCGACAGCAGGAGCATCGCGAAGGTGGACAGGACAACGGTCAGGGAACCGTAGGCGAGTTGCGCGGTCGTAGGACGTGGCATTGGGGGAATCCGTCCTCGGTAGCGGGCTGGCTCTACGCTTCGGCATGCCCGGCCCGAACATGGGGTAAGCGTGACCTAACCCACGGTGCGGAGCACGAGGGGGCGCACGGGGTCGCAAGCGTGTCAGGCGTCTCATCCTGCGGACGCCGGTGTCCGTCAACGCCCGGACGGCGGCGGCCGGTTGGTGTGACCTGTGGGTCCGCTGAGCGGTGCCGGGAAACCGGTAAACGTACTGGCCTGCCATGCTCAAGTCAAGATCTGTTTTTTCTCCCGTCACTCCGATGCAATGGCCTTTCTCAAGGGGAGGTCAAAAATCTTGAAAACGCAGCGGAGGATCACCACACCCGCCGCCCTGGCCCTCGCGATAGCCGTGTTGGGCGTCACCGCGGTCACCACCGCGGGGGCGTACGCGGCTCCCGCCGAGAAGGGGCAGCCCGCACCCGTGGCCAGCCACGATCCGGCGGAGAACCAGGCCCACGATCTGCCGGGCCCGTTCAGCGAGAAGCAGTCGGCCGAGCGTACGGCCGCGCTTCAGCAGGTCGTGAACGGCGACGCGACCGTGCAGCAGCGCGGCGGCTCGAAGGTCGTCCAACTCGGCTCCGGCAAGGGCAAGAAGAGCAAGTACGTCGAGCTGGGCCGCGAGCAGACCGACAAGATCTTCACGATTCTTGTCGAGTTCGGCGACCAGGTCGACAACACCACGACGTACGACCCGGACGGCCCCGACGGCCCGCAGCCGCCGGTCGTGAAGTACGGCGGCGACCCGGGCCCCGCGCACAACACCATCGCCAAGCCGGACCCGAAGAACGACAACAGCACGGCCTGGCAGGCGGATTACAACCAGCAGCACTTCAACGACCTCTACTTCTCGCACGACGCGAAGAAGGAGTCGCTGGCGAAGTACTACGAGAAGCAGTCCTCGGGCCGCTACTCGGTGGAGGGCGAGGTCTCCTCCTGGGTCAAGGTGCCCTGGAACGAGGCCCGTTACGGCTCCAACTACTGCGGCGCCAGCACCTGCTCCAGCGCCTGGGACCTGATCCGCGACGCCACCACCGCGTACGTCGCCGACCAGAAGGCCCAGGGCCGCACCGACGCGCAGATCAAGGCGGACCTGGCCCAGTACGACCAGTGGGACCGCTACGACTACGACGGCGACGGCAACTTCAACGAGCCCGACGGCTACATCGACCACTTCCAGATCGTGCACGCGGGCGAGGACGAGTCCGCGGGCGGCGGCGCCCAGGGCACGGACGCGCTGTGGGCGCACCGCTGGTACGCCTACGGCACCGACGCGGGCCGCACGGGCCCGGCCGACAACAAGTCCGGCGGCACCCAGATCGGCAACACCGGCGTCTGGATCGGTGATTACACCCTCCAGCCGGAGAACGGCGGACTCGGCGTCTTCGCGCACGAGTACGGCCACGACCTCGGCCTGCCCGACGAGTACGACACCACGTACGTCGGCGAGTCCAGCGTCGGCTTCTGGTCGCTGATGTCCTCCGGCTCCTGGATGGGCACCGGCAAGGACTCGATCGGCGACCTCCCGGACGACATGAGCGCCTGGGACAAGCTCCAGCTCGGCTGGCTCAACTACGGTACGGCCAAGGCCGCTTCGCGCTCGACGACCAAGCTGGGCGTCGCCGAGTACAACACCAAGGACAAGCAGGCGCTGATCGTCTCGCTGCCCGACAAGGCGGTCACCACCGCCATCACCGCGCCCGCCGAGGGCAGCAAGCAGTGGTGGAGCGGCAGCGGCGACAACCTGTCCAACACCCTGACCCGCTCGGTCGACCTGACCGGCAAGTCCTCGGCGTCGCTGGCCCTCAAGGGCTGGTGGGACATCGAGGAGGGGTACGACTACCTCTACACCGAGGCGTCCGCCGACGGCGGGGCCACCTGGACCGCGCTCGACGGCACCGCCAACGGCAAGTCCATCCCGCGCGACGGCGGCGGCACCCCGGCGCTGACCGGCACCAACGGCGCGTACCAGGACCTGTCCTTCCCGCTGAACGCCTACGCGGGCAAGCAGATCCAGCTCCGCTTCCGCTACCTGACCGACGGTGGCGTGGCCCAGCAGGGCTTCGCGGCCGACGCGATCTCGGTCACCGCGGACGGCGCGACCGTCTTCACCGACGGCGCCGAGACGGACGACAACGGCTGGACCGCCAAGGGCTTCTCCCGGATCGGGGCGTCGTTCACCAACGACTACCCGCAGTACTACATCGCGGAGAACCGGCAGTACGTCTCGTACGACAAGACGCTGAAGACCGGCCCGTACAACTTCGGCTGGACGAGCACCCGGCCGGACTGGGTCGAGCACTACCCGTACCAGAACGGTCTGCTGGTCTGGCTGTGGGACACCTCGCAGGCCGACAACAACGTCGGCATCCACCCCGGCACGGGCCAGATCCTGCCGATCGACGCCCACGCCAAGGCGGAGAAGTGGTCGGACGGCAGCGTGATGCGCAACCGCATCCAGGCGTACGACTCGCCGTTCAGTTGGTTCCCGACCGACGGCTTCACCGTGCACACCAACGGTGTCGCCACCAAGGTCAAGGCGAAGCTCGGCAACCCGGTCTTCGACGACCACTACGGCTCCTACTGGGACGCCGCGAACCCGACCGGCGGGGTGAAGGTGCAGGACACCAACACCCGGATCACCATCGTCGGTGAGGTGCTCGACGGCAGCACGATGACCCTCCAGGTCGGGCCGGCGCACCGCTGATCACCGGGCCGATCACCGGGCTGATCACCGCGCTGATCACCGGGACGGTCACCGCACGAAGATCGTCCTGATCGGGTCGCACCCGCTGTGACCTGCTGTTTCATCCGGGTTCATCCCGCGTTCGGCCGTCGTCCTCTGGTGGGCGGCGGCCGAACGGCTGATGATGTGACCATGGCGGTCGGTGGATTCACCAAGCTCCCGGGCGGCACGGTCGTCGTCGCACTCGGCCTGCCGCATCCGGCGTGCCCCGAACGCACGGTACGGGTCGTGGTGCACGCCCAGAACCGGCAGCGCGCCCTCACCCGGCTCAGCAACCTCGGCTTCCGCGGCGCCCGGCTCACCGGCAACGCCGAGCCGCCCACGCCCGACGAGGTCACCGCGGTCCTGCACCACCCGGACGGCCTGGTCTGGCGCGAATACCGCGGCAAGGGGGACGTCGGCGCCAGCACCGAGCTGTGGCACCCGATCTCGGCGCTGAACCGTACTCCGCGCTAGTTGAACCGTACTCCGCGCTAGCCGGCGACCACCGGGGCGCCGGTCAGCTCCACGCCCGCCTCGCGCAGCTCCACCAGCGCCCGGTCGGTCGTCGTGGGCGCCACGCCCGCGGTCAGCGAGAGCAGCACACGGGTCGTGAAGCCGTCGCGTACGGAGTCCAGCGCGGTCGCCCGCACGCAGTGGTCGGTGGCGATGCCCACCACGTCCACCTCCGTGACGCCGCGCTCGCGCAGCCAGCCGGTCAGCGCCGCGCCGTTCTCGTCCAGGCCCTCGAAGCCGCTGTACGCCGCCGCGTACGCCCCCTTGTCGAAGACCGCGTCCACCGCGCCGGAGGCGACCGCGGGCGCGAAGTTCGGGTGGAACCCCGCGCCCTCCGTGCCCGCGACGCAGTGCACCGGCCACGACGTCACGAAGTCCGGCCGGTCCGAGAAGTGCGAGCCCGGGTCGATGTGGTGGTCCCTGGTGGCGACGACGTGCCGGTAGCTGCCCGCCGACTCCCCGATCAGGTCCGTGATCGCCGCGGCCACGTCGGCCCCGCCGGTCACCGCGAGGCTGCCGCCCTCGCAGAAGTCGTTCTGCACGTCGACGACGATCAATGCGCGGTGCATTTTGCCCTTCCGGCGGAAAGTGTGGAAACGGTCCCGAGCCTAGGGGTGCGCTCCCCCCAACGTAAGACGTTGCCCTCCCCGCTGCGCGGGGAACCGCGCGCTCAGCCGTCGACGGGCCGCTCGCGCGGTTCCTCGCGCCCCTGAGGGGGCGCCCCCGCGGGGGTCACATCAGTTCGGTGGGGAGGACGGGCTCGCCGCGGGAGAGCTGGGTCGCGGAGAGGGGAAGGCCCGCGCGAGCGGTGATGTGGCGGGCGCGGGCGGAGTCGAGGGGCTCGCGGCCGATGACCTCGCCGTGGCGGACGAGGGGGACGAGGAGCTGGCGGTCGGCGAGCTCGGGCGGCACGGCCCCGGTGCCGACCACCTCGGCGGCGGCGACGCCGTCCTCGTCGAGCCGCCGGGCGGCCCACTTGCGGCCGCCGACGCTCGTCTTGCCGCCGAGGGACTTCTTGGCGACGGAGACCAGCGGCTCGTCGGGGTCGTCGGAGGTGGCGCGGGCCACGAGCTTGTAGACCATCGAGCAGGTGGGGTGCCCGCTGCCGGTGACCAGGGAGGTGCCGACCCCGTAGGCGTCCACGGGCGCGGCGGCCATCGAGGCGATGGCGTACTCGTCCAGATCGGAGGTCACGATGATCTTCGTGTCCTTGGCGCCGAGGTTGTCGAGCTGCTGGCGCACCCGGTAGGCGAGCAGCAGCAGGTCGCCGGAGTCGATCCGGACCGCTCCCAGCTCGGGCCCGGCGATCTCCACGGCGGTGCGCACGGCGCTGGTGAGGTCGTACGTGTCCACCAGCAGCGTCGTGCCGCGGCCGAGCGCGTCCACCTGGGCGGTGAACGCGTCGCGCTCGGTGTCGTGCAGCAGCGTGAAGGCGTGCGCGCTGGTGCCGATGGTCGGGATGCCGTACCGGAAACCGGCGGCGAGGTTGGAGGAGGAGCCGAAGCCGCCGATGTACGCGGCCCGCGAGGCGGCCACCGCGGCCAGCTCGTGGGCGCGCCTGGCGCCCATCTCCATCAGCGGACGGCCGCCCGCGGCCACCGCCATCCGGGAGGCCGCCGCGGCGATCGCCGAGTCGTGGTTGAGGATCGACAGGATGACCGTCTCCAGCAGCACGGCCTCGGCGAAGGTGCCCTCGACGCGCAGGATCGGCGAGCCGGGGAAGTACACCTCGCCCTCCGGGTATCCCCAGATGTCGCCGGTGAAGCGGTAGCCCGCCAGCCAGTCGAGGGTCGCGGAGTCCACCACGCCCTCGCGCTCGAGGAATTCCAGCACGGGTTCGTCGAAGCGGAAGTTCTCCACCGCGTCGAGGACCCGGCCGGTGCCGGCGACCACTCCGTAGCGGCGCCCCTCGGGCAGCCTGCGGGTGAACGCCTCGAAGACCGAGCGGCGCTGCGCGGCGCCGCTGCGCAGGGCGGCCCGCAGCATCGTCAGCTCGTACCGGTCGGTGAACAGGGCGGTGGACGGCACGTCCACCGGCAGTCCCAGGTCTGCTGTGCTCATGGCGAGGATGCTACCCCCAATACTCGTCAGAGTGACGATTTCTCGGGGCAAGTGTGCGGCGCCGCACACCGGCGGATTCCGCGCGGGCGCAAAACCCCCCATTCGGCGGTGCCGCGCACGCCCATTTGTGCGAGGCACCACAGGAGCGGCAGCATGGAACCTGTGAGTGTCGCGCCAGTAGAAGTCGAGCGTCCCGAAGCGAGCGAAGCGCCTTTCGAGGTTCCCGCGCCGGACGTGCCGTGGGTGACCCTCGTCCACAACGACCCCGTCAACCTCATGAGCTACGTGACGTATGTCTTCCAGACCTACTTCGGGTACTCGAAGGGCAAGGCCAAGAAGCTGATGGAAGACGTCCATTACAAGGGCCGCGCCGTGGTGTCGACCGGCACCCGCGAGGAGATGGAACGCGACGTGCAGGCGATGCACGGATACGGCCTGTGGGCCACCTTGACGCAGGACCGCTGATGGGCCGCCGCGCCCGTGCGGGCTACTTCGAGCGGGTCCGCGGCGGCGGCGCCGCGATCGAGCTGGACACGGTGGAGATCTCCATCCTCCGCAGCCTCACGGCGCAGTTGCTCGAACTCGTCGGTCCGGGCAGCCAGCCCGCGGAGGCCGACGACGACCCGCTGGCCGCGCTCTTCGCCGACGGCCCCACCAAGCCCCCGGAGGACCCGGCGCTGGCCCGGCTCTTCCCGAGCGCGTACGAGGAGACCGCCGACGCCGCCGAATTCCGCCGCTTCACCGAGAACGACCTGCGCGCCCGCAAGCGCGAGGACGCCCTCGCCGTGCTGCGCGCGCTGGACGCGGGCGGCCCGCTGATCCGGCTCAGCGCCGACGAGGCCCGCCAGTGGCTCGGCACGCTCAACGACCTGCGGCTGTCCATCGGCGCCCGGCTGGAGGTCAGCGAGGACGAGCGCAGCGAGCTGTACCACCTGCCGGACGAGGACCCGCGCAAGCCGCTGATGCTCGCCTTCCAGTGGTTCGGCCTGCTCCAGGAGACCCTGCTCGAAGCCCTCACCTGAGCCGCGCCCGGCCCTCGCCTGAGCCGCGCCCGAGCCGGGCCCGAGCCGCGCCCACCCGCCCCCGGCCCGTATCCGCCCCTCATCCGGCCCGCACCCGACCTGACGGACCGTCGGCCGCCGACGGGCGGCGCCGTACCGCACGTGGTACGAATCCGGCATGACGGACGTGTCGGACGTGACGGGTGGAACGGACGGGCGGGACGGGGCGGGCGAGGCCCCGGCGGGGGACGAGGGGTACGCGCGCGGCCTCGGCAGCCGCCAGATCCAGATGATCGCCATCGGCGGCGCGATCGGCACCGGCCTGTTCCTCGGCGCGGGCCGCGCGATCCACCAGGCGGGCCCCGGCCTGGTCCTGATGTACGCCGTCGCGGGCGTCGCCATCTTCGTCATCATGCGCGCGCTCGGCGAACTCCTCACCTACCGCCCGGTGTCCGGCTCCTTCGCCGACTACGCCCGCGAATTCCTCGGCCCCTTCGCGGGCTTCGTCACCGGCTGGACGTACTGGCTGATGTGGGTGGTCACCGGCATGGCCGAGGTCACCGCCGCCGCCACCTACCTCGCGTACTGGTGGCCCTGGATTCCGCAGTGGACCGCCGCCCTCGGCTTCCTCGTCCTGCTCTTCGCGGCCAACCTGATCTCCGTGCGGCTCTTCGGCGAGGTCGAGTTCTGGCTGTCGATGGTGAAGGTCACCGCCATCGCGGGCATGATCCTCATCGGCGTCGGCGTCCTCACCCTCGGGGTGTCCGCGGCCGGTGACACCGCCTCGGTCGGCCACCTGTGGCGCGACGGCGGCGTCTTCCCCAACGGCGTCGGCTCCTCGCTGCTCACCCTCCAGATCGTCATGTTCGCCTATCTGGCCGTCGAACTCGTCGGCGTCACCGCGGGCGAGGCCGAGAACCCCCGCGAGACGCTGCCCAAGGCCATCAACACCCTTCCCTGGCGCATCGGCCTGTTCTACGTCGGCGCGCTCGCCGTCATCCTCTGTGTCGTCCCCTGGACCGAATTCCGGCCCGGCGTCAGCCCGTTCGTGGCCGCCTTCGCCCGGATCGGCATCCCCTTCGGCGCGGGCATCGTCAACTTCGTGGTGCTCACCGCCGCCCTGTCGTCCTGCAACTCCGGGATGTACTCCACCGGGCGCATGCTCCGCGACCTCGCCGTCAACGGCCAGGGCCCGCGGGTCTTCACCCGCCTCACCGCCCGCCGCACCCCGGCCACCGGCACCCTGGTCTCCGTCGCCCTGATGGGCACCGGCGTGTGGCTCAACTACGTCGACCCCGCAGGCGCGTTCACGTACATCACCGCCTTCGCGACCGTCGCCGCCGTCTGG
Source organism: Streptomyces sp. NPDC025721 (assembly GCF_055558595.1). Classification (NCBI taxonomy): domain Bacteria; kingdom Bacillati; phylum Actinomycetota; class Actinomycetes; order Kitasatosporales; family Streptomycetaceae; genus Streptomyces; species Streptomyces sp. NPDC025721. The sequence goes on from NZ_JBVHMF010000029.1 coordinate 99,050, forward strand.
ACCTGGGGGGTGATCCTCGCCTCGCACATCCGCTACCGCGCCGCGGTCAAGGACGGGCGCGCGGCGGCGGCCTGGTTCACCGCGCCCGGCGGCGCCGTCGCCAGCTGGCTCGCGCTCGCCTTCCTCGTCCTGGTGCTGGTGCTGATCGGCGCCGACGCCGAGGCCCGGATCTCGCTGTACGGCGTCCCGCTGTGGCTCGCGCTCCTGGCCGGCGGCTACGCGCTGCTCAAGCGGCGCAATCCGGCCGCCTTCGCCCGCAGGGCCCACCTGGCGCCCGCCCCCACCCCCGCCGCCGCGACCGCGACCACCGGGCCGTGAGCGCCGCGACCGCGACCACCGGGCCGTGAGCGCCGGGCCCCGACCACCGGCCCGTGACCGCGCGGCCCCTGTTATTTTTCCCGCATGCTCACCATCACCCAGGACCTGTACGACCGGATCGTCGCGCACGCCGAGGCCGACGCCCCCGACGAGGCGTGCGGGGTCGTCGCGGGCCCCGAGGACAGCGACCGCCCCGAGCGGTTCGTGCCCATGCTGAACGCGGCCCGCTCACCCACCTTCTACGAGTTCGACTCGATGGAGCAGCTCCGGCTCGACAAGGAGATGCGGCAGCGCGGCGAGGAGCAGGTGGTGATCTACCACTCGCACACCGCGACCGAGGCGTACCCCTCCCGTACCGACATCTCGCTCGCCCAGGAACCCGGCGCGCACTACGTGCTGGTCTCGCTCGCGGAGGAGTTCCAGTTCCGCTCGTTTCGCATCGTGGACGGTGTCGTCACCGAAGAACCCGTACAGGTCGTGGACTCCTACGTCTGACGGTCCGGATCGTGGGACGGCCGTCTCGGCCCACCAGGGGGAATCGATACGATGACCCCATGGTTCTCTTCGACGTGAGTGACAAGGCGCCGGGCACGCTGCTCGTGGCGCGGCTGCACGTCGACCTGTGCCGCCGCACCAGTGCGGCGTGTCAGGGCGTCTGACCACCCGCGCCCGCTTCCGCACGCACCCCGCACGACCGCTGAAGCACCGCAGCCCCGCCCCGCCCCTGTCGTCGTACGCACGCACTCACTGGAGCGCAGTCATGGCCATCGAGGTCCGCATCCCGACCATCCTCCGCACCTACACCGACGGCCAGAAGGCCGTCGAAGGCGCCGGGACCACCCTGGACGAGCTGTTCGCGGACCTCGACACCCGGCACGCGGGCCTGCGCGACCGCGTCGTGGACGGCGGCGAGCTGCGCCGCTTCGTGAACGTCTACCTCAACGACGAGGACGTCCGCTTCCTCGACGGCATCTCCACCAAGGTCGCCGACGGCGACAGCGTGACGATCCTCCCGGCAGTGGCCGGCGGCGCGCGCTGATGCGTTACGACAGTTCGCTGGCGGCGGTCGGCAACACCCCGCTGGTCCGCCTGCCGCGCCTGTCGCCGTCCGACGAGGTGAGCGTCTGGGCGAAGCTGGAGGACCGCAATCCGACCGGCTCGGTCAAGGACCGCCCGGCCCTGCACATGATCGAGCAGGCCGAGGCGGACGGCCGCCTCACGCCCGGCTGCACCATCCTGGAGCCCACCTCAGGCAACACCGGCATCTCGCTGGCCATGGCCGCCCGCCTCAAGGGCTACCGGATCGTCTGCGTCATGCCGGAGAACACCTCCTCCGAGCGGCGCGAGCTGCTGGCCATGTGGGGCGCGGAGATCATCTCCTCACCGGCCGCGGGCGGCTCCAACACCGCGGTCCGGGTCGCCAAGGAACTGGCCGCCGAGCACCCCGACTGGGTGATGCTCTACCAGTACGGCAACCCCGCCAACCCGGCCGCGCACTACGCCACCACCGGCCCGGAGATCCTCACCGACCTCCCCACCATCACCCACTTCGTCGCCGGTCTCGGCACCACCGGCACCCTCATGGGCGTCGGCCGCTTCCTGCGCGAGAAGGTGCCGGGAGTCTCCGTCGTCGCCGCCGAGCCGCGCTACGACGACGTCGTCTACGGCCTGCGCAACCTCGACGAGGGCTTCGTGCCCGAGCTGTACGACGAGTCCGTGCTCACCACCCGCTTCTCCGTCGGCTCCGAGGACGCGGTCCGCCGCACCCGCGAACTCCTGTCGCAGGAAGGCATCTTCGCCGGGGTCTCCACCGGCGCGGCGCTGCACGCCGCCCTCGGCGTGGCCGCCAAGGCGCACCGCGCCGCCCAGCGCGCCGACATCGTCTTCATCGTCGCCGACGGCGGCTGGAAGTACCTCTCGACCGGCATCTACACCGCCGAGTCCACCGAGGCCGCCGTCGCGGCCCTGCACGGCCAGCTCTGGGCCTGACCGCTCGTCGGCCGGCCCGTCCGGCGTTCCAGGACACCCCCCGGTGCGCGGGGGCCCGCGTTGGTGTTCGGCAACCGGCCCCGCGGCCCCCCGTACTGGTGATTCCGCCCACAACGAGGTGCGGGAGAGGCGCGTGAGGACCCCCCGCGCCTTACCCTCTCAAGACATGGCGGACCGTCCCGCCAATCCCCCCACTCCAGCCGGAATGGGGTGATCTGTGGCGCGCCCACGGAGGTGTTTCCAGGAATGAAGCTCACCGTCGTCGGCTGCTCGGGGTCGTTCCCGTCCGCGGAATCGGCTTGTTCGAGCTACCTCGTCGAGGCCGACGGCTTCCGGCTGCTGATCGACATGGGCAACGGCGCCCTCGGCGAACTGCAGCGTCACTGCGGCCTGTACGACCTGGACGCCGTACTGCTCAGCCATCTGCACGCCGACCACTGCATCGACATGTGCGGCTACTTCGTGGCCCGCTACTACCGGCACGACGGCGGCCCCGCCGCCCCGATCCCGGTCTACGGCCCCGAGGGCACCGAGCGCCGTCTGAGCATCGCCTACGGCGACGTGCCGGACGAGAAGTGCATGAGCGAGGTCTTCGACTTCCGCACCCTGGAGCCCGGCGCCTTCCGCCTGGGCCCGTTCGGCATCACCACGGACCTGGTCAGCCACCCGGTCGAGGCGTACGGGTTCCGTATCGAGTACGAGGGCAGCACGCTGGCGTACTCCGGCGACACCGGCCCCTGCGCCGCCCTGGACGGGCTCGCGGACGGCGCCGACCTCTTCTTGTGCGAGGCGTCCTTCACGCACGGCAAGGAGGACATCCCCGAGCTGCACCTCAACGGCCGCGAGGCCGGGGAGGCCGCCGCCCGCGCCCGCGCCGGACGCCTGGTCCTCACCCACATCCCGCCGTGGACCAACCCCTCGGTCAACCTGCGTGACGCCAAGTCCGCCTTCGAAGGTCCGGTCGAACTCGCCGTCTCCGGCGCGGTCTACGAACTCTGACCGGAACGCGGACGGCGGGCCCGTAACCGTATCCGGTCCCGGACCCGCCGCGGGTGGCTGAACTGTCAGCGCCCGTAAGTCACTTGGTGATGTCCTCGATCTCCTCCTCGGGCTCGCGGCCCGGGGTGGGGATGTTGAACTTGACGATCGCGAACCGGAAGACGAAGTAGTAGATCGCTCCGAAGACCAGGCCGATCGGGATGATCAGATACGGCTTGGTGGCGAGGTTCCAGTTCAGCGCGTAGTCGATGAAGCCCGCGGAGAAGGTGAAGCCCGCGTGCACGCCCAGCGCCCAGGTGATGGCCATCGACGCTGCGGTCAGCACGGCGTGGATCGCGTACAGCAGCGGCGCGATGAACATGAACGAGAACTCGATCGGCTCGGTGACGCCGGTCACGAACGAGGTCAGGGCGAGCGAGAGCATCATGCCCATGACGGCCTTGCGGCGCTCGGGGCGCGCGGTGTGCGCCATGGCCAGCGCGGCGGCGGGCAGGCCGAACATCATGATCGGGAAGAAGCCCGCCATGAACTGGCCCGCGGTCGGGTCGTGGGCGAAGAACCGGGTCAGGTCGCCGTGCACGATCGTGCCGGAGGCGTCCTTGAAGTCGCCGATCTGGAACCAGGCGACGGAGTTCACGAACTGGTGCATGCCGACCGGGATCAGACCGCGGTTGATCAGGCCGAACAGGCCGGCGCCGACCGCGCCGAGGCCGGTCATCCACTCGCCGAAGTTGCTGATGCCCTCGCCGATCGGCTTCCAGACCAGGCCGAAGAAGACACCCATGCCGGTGCCGACGAAGGCCATGATGATCGGGACGAGGCGGCGGCCGTTGAAGAAGCCGAGCCAGTCGACCAGCTTGGTGCGGTGGAAGCGCTGCCACAGCACGGCGGCCAGCAGACCCATCAGGATGCCGCCGAGGACACCGGGGTTGTTGTACGTGGCCGCAACGTCGACGCCCTTGTTGGCGGTGGTGTTGACGACCGCGTCGGTGACCGGGAACGCCTGGAGGACCCGGCTGTAGACCAGGAAGCCGACCAGGGCGGCCAGCGCGGTGGAGCCGTCGGACTTCTTCGCGAAGCCGATGGCGACGCCTATGCAGAACAGCAGCGGCAGGTTGTCGAAGACCGCGCCGCCGGCCTCGGCGAAGACGGTCGCGACCTTGCCCCAGCCCAGACCGTCGGCGCCGAAGACGTCGGGCTGGCCGAGCCGGAGCAGGATGCCCGCGGCCGGCAGGACGGCGATCGGGAGCTGGAGGCTCCGTCCCACCTTCTGCAGACCCTGGAACAGGCCGGAGCCCCGCTTCTTCGCGGGAGCCGCCGCGCCGGTGGCCGTACTCATCAGATTCCTCCTGGTGAGGCGGGCGCATGGAAGGGGACGGCCCGCCGCCGTGGTCTATACCACTCAGTGGTGTAGACCAGTTTTAACACGTGAGGGAGGCGTAAAGGAATCCATGATTCCGGATCGTTGCGTGTGCCGTGAGTCACACGCTGGGTGACATGACAAAAGCCCCCAAGTCCGGGGACTTGGGGGCTTTTGCGACGCCGAATCGTTACTTTACGTTGCCCTGCTCCAGCTCGGCCTCGATCTCGTCCGGCTCCCGGCCCGGCGTGGCCAGGTTGAACTTCACGATCACGAAGCGGAAGAGCGCGTAGTAGACCACGGCGAAACACGCGCCGACGATCAGCAGCAGCCACGGTTTGGTGGCCAGGTTCCAGTTCAGGCAGTAGTCGATCAGACCGGCCGAGAAGCTGAAGCCGTCCTTGGCGCCCAGCCCCCAGCAGACCGCCATCGAGACGCCGGTCAGCACCGCGTGGAAGGCGTACAGCAGCGGTGCGATGAACAGGAAGGAGTACTCGATCGGCTCGGTGATCCCGGTGACGAACGACGTCAGGCCGACCGAGAGCATCATGCCGCTGATCTCCTTGCGGCGGTGCGGTTTGGCGGTGTGCGCGATGGCCAGCGCGGCGGCGGGCAGCGCGAACATCATGATCGGGAAGAAGCCGGTCTGGAACTGCCCGGCCGTCGGGTCGCCCGCCAGGAAGCGCGGGATGTCGCCGTGCACGACCGTGCCGTCCGGCTTGGTGAAGTCGCCGAACTGGAACCACACGAAGGTGTTCAGGAACTGGTGCAGACCCACCGTGAGCAGCGCGCGGTTGGCGACACCGAAGATGCCCGAGCCTATCGCGCCGAGGTCCACCAGCCACTTGCTGAAGCTGGTCAGCGCGTCGCCGATCGGCGGCCAGACCCAGGTGCAGATCACCGCGAAGACGATCGCGACCCCGGCCATCATGATCGGCACCAGGCGGCGGCCGTTGAAGAAGCCGAGCCAGTCGACGAGCTTGGTGCGGTGGAAGCGCTGCCAGAAGTACGCGGTCAGCAGCCCGAGCACGATGCCGCCGAAGACACCGGGGTTCTGGTACGTGGCCGCCGCCGCCGTACCGTCCTTGGCGATGCACGCGCCCGCCGACAGTACGGTGCCGGGCCCGCAGTCCTTGGGGAACTGGTGCAGCACGCCGTTGTAGACCAGGAAACCGGCCACCGCGGCGAGCGCGGTCGAGCCGTCGGACTTCTTGGCCATGCCGATGGCCACACCCACGCAGAACAGCAGCGGCAGACCGATCGAGCCGTCCAGCAGCGCGCCGCCCGCGCCGACGAAGACCTTGGCCACCCGGTCCCAGCCGAGGCCGTCGGCGCCGAAGACGTCCGGCTGGCCCAGCCGGTTCAAGATGCCCGCGGCGGGCAGGACGGCGATCGGCAGCTGGAGGCTGCGGCCCATCTTCTGGAGCCCTTGGAACAGCACGCTCAACCAGGGTTTGCGGGGCGCCGCGGACGCGGTGGCCGAACTCATTCGGTGTCCTCCCTGACTGCTGCCTGCGGGCGTTCGCGTACAGTGGCCGTACATTGGTTTAGACCACTTGTGCGCAGGCGGCGCCCGTCCGGCAGGGGGGCGCCGCTGAGCGCCATGGTGGTCCACCCGGGGGTCAACCGCCCGTGAAGTTGGGCCAACCGTGCGTTACCGTGACATATCGGACTCACGGTGGGTCAGGGAAACAGGAGACAAGAGATGGCCAGCAAGGCTGAGAAGATCGTCGCCGGTCTCGGCGGACTCGACAACATCGAAGAGGTCGAGGGCTGCATCACCCGGCTGCGCACCGAGGTACGGGACCCCTCCCTCGTCGACGAGGCCGCCCTCAAGGCCGCGGGCGCCCACGGCGTCGTCAAAATGGGCACCGCCATCCAGGTCGTCATCGGCACCGACGCGGACCCGATCGCGGCGGACATCGAAGACATGATGTGACGCGGCGCCCGCGCTGAACGTCCGAGGACCGCGTCACTCCCGTGGCGCGGTCCTCCCCGTTCCCGCCGACGGCCGTGGGCCGGGCCCCCGGCGGGCCCCGCGGTCCCGGACCCACCCGGTCCTGCGCGGCGGCCTCACCCGGATAGGCTCACGCGCATGTCACGATTCGACGGCCGCACCCCTGACCAGCTCCGCCCCGTCACCATCGAGCGCGCGTGGAGCAAGCACGCCGAGGGCTCCGTCCTCGTCTCCTTCGGCGACACCCGCGTGCTCTGCACCGCCAGCGCCACCCAAGGCGTACCCCGCTGGCGCAAAGGCAGCGGCGAGGGCTGGGTCACCGCCGAATACTCCATGCTCCCGCGCGCCACCAACACCCGCGGCGACCGCGAATCCGTCCGCGGCAAGATCGGCGGCCGCACCCACGAGATCTCCCGCCTGATCGGCCGCTCGCTGCGCGCCGTCATCGACTACAAAGCCCTCGGCGAGAACACCGTCGTCCTCGACTGCGACGTCCTCCAGGCCGACGGTGGCACCCGCACCGCCGCCATCACCGGCGCCTACGTCGCCCTCGCCGACGCCGTCACCTGGATGCAGACCAACCGCCTCATCCGCGCCAAGGCCCAGCCCCTCACCGGCACCGTCGCCGCCGTCAGCGTCGGCATCGTCGACGGCGTCCCCCTCCTCGACCTCGCCTACGAAGAAGACGTCAAGGCCGAAACCGACATGAACGTCGTCTGCACCGGCGACGGCCGCTTCGTCGAGGTCCAGGGCACCGCCGAAGGCCAGCCCTTCGACCGCGCCGAACTCGACGCCCTCCTCGCCCTCGCCGTCAACGGCTGCGCCGACCTCACCGCCGCCCAGCAAGCCGCCCTGGCGGCCACCGCCTGAACCCCGCTCGACCACCCTCCCGGCGGCTGCCGCGTGTTGACAGCTCCGCGCGCCGCACCCGCCGGGAGGCGCGGCCACGGGGGAGGGGGCGCGTGAACCGTCGTCACACGACCGCCTCAACGGCCACGGCATCCGGCCGGAGATAATTCCCCCATGACCCGCCGCCTCGTACTCGCCACCCGCAACGCACACAAGGTCACCGAACTCCACGCGATCCTCGCCGACAGCGGCCTGGACGTGGACCTCGTCGGAGCCGACGCCTACCCCGAGATCCCCGACGTCAGGGAAACCGGCATCACCTTCGCCGAGAACGCCCTGCTCAAGGCGAGGGCGCTGGCGGCCGGTACCGGGCTGCCGGCCGTCGCCGACGACTCAGGGCTCTGCGTCGACGTACTCGGCGGCGCCCCCGGCATCTTCTCCGCCCGCTGGGCGGGCAAGCACGGCGACGACGCGGCCAACCTCGACCTGCTCCTCGCCCAGCTCGGCGACATCGACACCCCCCACCGCGCCGCCCACTTCACCTGCGCCGCCGCCCTCGCGCTCCCCGACGGCACCACCCGCGTCGTCGAAGGCCGCCTCCGCGGCACCCTGCGCACCGCCCCCGCCGGCACCAACGGCTTCGGCTACGACCCCATCCTCCAGCCCGACGGCTCCACCCTCACCTGCGCCGAACTCACCCCCGCGGAGAAGAACGCCATCAGCCACCGCGGCCAAGCCTTCCGCGCCCTGACCCCCCTGGTGGCGGAACTCCTGGCCTGACCCCGCGCATGACAATGGCCTGCGATTCGACCTTTGAATCGCAGGCCATACATGGTGCGGCCGGTGGGATTCGAACCCACACGGGATTTCTCCCACTGGGATCTAAACCCAGCTCGGCTGCCTGTTACGACACGGCCGCGTGCAACCTCACCATGGTATCGACCCGGTGTGGTCTGCGGTACGTGGTCACACCCGCCCCCGCGTCCGTGGATACGTGGTCACGTCAGACGGCGAGGTCCTTGAGGAGTTTGGCGACGTGGCCGGTGGCCTTGACGTTGTAGAAGGCGTGGGCGACTTTGCCGGATTCGTCGACGACGACGGTGGAGCGAATGACGCCGGTGACGGTCTTGCCGTAGAGCTTCTTCTCGCCGAAGGCGCCGTAGGAGGTGAGCACGGCCTTGTCGGGGTCCGCCACCAGGGTGACCTTGAGGGATTCCTTCTCGCGGAATTTGGCGAGCTTTTCCGGCTTGTCGGGGGAGACGCCGATGACGTCGTACCCGGCGGAGGCGAGGACGTCGAGATTGTCGGTGAAGTCGCACGCCTGCTTGGTGCAGCCGGGGGTGAGGGCGGCCGGGTAGAAGTAGACGATGACCTTGCGGCCGCGGTGGTCGGCGAGGGAGACGGGCTTGCCGTCGGCGTCCGGAAGGGTGAAGTCGGGGGCGGTGTCGCCGGGGGCCAGGCGCTCGGACATGAGGGAAACTCCTTGTGCAATGGGGCGCATTCGGGGGTGCCGACGGGGCGCGGGCCGCGTCGTACTGACAGACTGTCCGAACGCTACCGAATCAGGCGATGGAGGAACCGCGGTGTCGGAAGGGTCGGAAGTCAGGACGGCCGCCCAGATCGAGGCGGAGATCACCCGCAGGCGGCAGGATCTGGCGTCGACGCTGGACGAGATCGCGGTACGGGTGCACCCGGTGACGATTGTCCGGGACACCAAGGCCAAGGCCGTTTCCGCGGTGGACCGCAGTGTCGGGCAGGCGTTCGTGGCGGCGAACCGCGCGGTCGGCAGGACGCGTGCGCACTTCGTCGACGAGAAGGGCGCGCCCCGCCCCGAGCGGGTCATTCCGGCGGCGGTCGCCGGGGTGGCGCTGGTCGCCGCGGTGGCCGGTCTCACGGTGTGGCGGCGCCGCCGGTAACGTCGTGGCCGTGAGTTCGAAGAGTTCGAAGAGCGAGCAGCACGACAAGCTGCCCATCCGCATGCTGCACGACCGCGTTCTGGTGCGCCAGGACAGCGGTGAGGGTGAACGCCGCAGTGGCGGCGGGATTCTGATTCCGGCGACCGCGGCCGTCGGCAAGCGCCTGGCGTGGGCCGAGGTCGTGGCCGTCGGGCAGAATGTGCGGACCGTCGAGGTCGGCGACCGGGTGCTGTACGACCCGGAGGACCGGGCCGAGGTCGAGGTGCGCGGTGTCGCGTACGTCCTGATGCGGGAGCGCGATCTGCACGCGGTCGCCGCCGAGCGGCTCCAGGGCTCGGAGGACTCCACCGGGCTGTATCTCTGAGGCCGGTGGATGACGGAATCCCTGAGACCGGTGGATGACGGACTCTCTGAGCCCGGTGCATGACGGACTCCCTGAGACCGGTGGATGACCGGAATCCCTGAGGCCGGTGGTTCCCCGGAGCCGGGCCGCTGAGGTTCCTGCCCGCGGCCCGGCCCCCGCACATGCCGGGCCCCCGCGCCCGGCCTCCTCACCCGCCCGGTGAACTGTTCCCGTCCGGCCCCGCCGTACCGCTCCCGTCACCGCCCCCGCCGCCACTGCTCCCGCCGCCCGGACTCGTCCCGCCCGTCACCCCGCCGATCGGGTTGAACGTGTCGGACGGGGTCGGCTCGGTGGTCGGGGGCTGCGTCGTGGGCGGTTCCGTGGTCGGCGGCTGCGTGGTGGGCGGCACGGTGGTCGTCGAGGGAGGGGTGGTCGGCGGCTCGGACGTGGGCGGCGTCGACGTCGGGGTGTCGGTCGGGCTCGCGGTGGTCGCCGGCGGCTGCGTGGGCAGGCCGCTCTGCACGTCCAGCGAGAAGTTCTGCTTGGGCACGCCCTTGAGCGCCGCCGCCGTGTAGTCGGCCCACACCGAGCCGGGCGGCCCGCCGCCGTTGATCCGCGGCAGATTCATCGCGCCGTACAGCTTCTCCTGTTTGCCGTTGTCCGGGTTCATGCCCAACACGGCGACCACGGTGGCGAGTTTGGGCGTGTAGCCGGCGAACCAGGCGGCGATGTCGTCGTCCGCCGTACCGGTCTTGGCGGCCGACGGCCAGCCGGAGTCCTGGGCGACGGTCGCGGTCGCGCCGGGGCTGTCGACGACGCTGCGCAGAATGGACGTCGTGGTGTCGGCGGCCTGGCGGGGCACGGACTGGACGGCGTCGCGCTTGGGCAGGCTCACGTCGTTGCCGTCCTTGGTGATCTTCAGGACGAGCGAGTACGGGATCTCCTTGCCGTGGTTGGCGAGCGTGGCGTACATCTGCGCCATGTCCAGCGGGCTGGCCCCGAAGGCGCCGAGCGCCATCGCGGGTGTCTCGGGGATCTTGACGTCGTCCGGCATGCCCAGGTCGTGCGCGGTGTCGATCACCTTGCGGGTGCCGACGTCCTGCGCCATCTGCGCGAAGACGGCGTTGACGGACTTGTCCATGGCGCGGGTGACGGTGATGTCGGGGTAGGACCCCTGGTCCTCGTTCTCCGGCTTGTAGCCGGTGGGCCCGTCCGGGCCGATCACCTCGCGCTTGTTGGTGCCGTCGTAGACCGTCTTGGGAGTGATCGGCTCCTTGTCCTGCGTCGAGGACTCGTGCTGGACGGCGGAGGCGAAGATCACCGGCTTGAAGGTCGAGCCGGGCGGATACGTGGCGTTGGTGGCGCTGCTGACGTACTGCTTGGTGTAGTCGATGCCGCCGTAGAGGGCGACGACGTTGCCGGTGGCCGGGTCGATGGACGCGCCGCCCGCGCGGACGTACTTGTCGACGGTCTTGTGGCCGAGCCGGTCGTAGATGTTCCTCTGGGCGGCGGCGACGAAGGCGTCTTCCTTGGGCTTCTGGATCGTGGTGACGATGCGGTAGCCGCCCAGGCGCAGGGTGTCGGCGTCGACGATGTGGTTGTCGGAGAGATAGCGGTTGACGGCTTCGATGATGTAGCCGCGCTGTCCCGCCTTGCTGGCGACGGGCTTGGGCTTGTCGATGCCGGGGAAGACCGTCGCGTTGCGCTCGGACTGGCTGAGCCAGCCCTCCTTGACCATGCCGTCCAGTACGTAGTTCCAACGGCCTTTCGCCGCCGGGGCGTTCTCCGGGTGGGCGACCAGGTCGTATTCACTGGGCGCGTTCAACAGCGTTGCCAGATAGGCGCCTTGAGCGGTCGTCAATTCGCTGGCGTTGACGCCGAAGTACGCCTGGGAGGCGGCCTGGATGCCGTACGCGTTGCGCCCGTAGTAGCTGGTGTTGAGATAGCCCTCGAGGATCTGGTCCTTGGTCTCGTTGCGGTCCAGCTTGATGGCGATGAAGAATTCCTTGACCTTGCGGACCGCGGTCTGCGACTGGTTCAGGTAGTAGTTCTTCACGTACTGCTGGGTGATGGTGGAGCCGGATTGCCTGCCCTTGCCGGTGGCGGTGTTCCAGGCGGCGCGGAGCATGGCCTTGGGGCTGACGGCGGACTCGTGGTAGAAATTCCGGTCCTCCGCGGAGAGCACGGCGTGCTGCGCGGTCTTGGCGACGCCGCTGAGGGTGACGTTCTCACGGTTGATCGCGCCGTCGCGGGCGATCTCCGTCGTGCCGTCCGCGTACACGTACACGTTGCTCTGCGCGGTGGCGGCGGCGTTCGGGTCGGGGATGGAGACCAGCGCGTAGCCGAGGAAGAAGCCGCCGATGAGGACGATCAGGACGGCGAGTACGCCGCCGGTGACCATGCGCCAGGTCGGCAGCAGCCGGCGCAGGCCGGTACGGCGCGGCCGTCCCCTGCGGTCGGTGAGCGTCGGGCGCGGTCCCCAGCCCTGCCCGCCGGTCATGCCCGCTCGCCCGTCGTCGGTTTCGGCTCGTGGCTCATATCTGTTGGGACTCCTCCGCCGCTGCCGGGGTTGGTCCGCGGCGGAACATGATGGACCAATCGTTACGTACGCTTACGTAGGCCGCCGCCAAACACTGTCGCACCATTAGCCCGCCGGGGTTCAACGCCGCGCATCCGTGACAGGGCTGTGACAGGCCGGACGGCGCACGCGTGTCACCCGTTGGGGTGGGTCGCCGGGGTGCGGAACGCCGCGGAGAAAACCGGTGGTGGGTGGGGTTCGCCGCGTACTAGGCTCGCCGACTTGCGTCTTTTTCGGGGGTGAGTGAGTGATGGGCGGCTTCTACGGGGCCGTGGTGGTGCGCGGTTTCCGGCGTTACGCCACCTACCGGACGGCGACCGCGGCGGGTGTCTTCACCAATACGGTCTTCGGTTTCATTGTCGCCTACAGCTATGTGGCGCTGTGGGGTCAGCGCCCGCACCTCGGCGGTTACACCGAGGCGCAGGCGCTGACGTATGTCTGGATCGGGCAGGCGCTGCTCCAGACGATGGCGTTGATGGGCGGCGGCTTCGAGGACGAGCTGATGGAGCGGATCAGGTCGGGTGACATCGCGGTGGACCTGTACCGCCCGGCCGACCTCCAGGGGTGGTGGCTGGCGGCGGATCTGGGCCGGGCCTCTTTCCAGCTGATGGGGCGCGGTGTGATGCCGATGGTGTGCGGGGCGCTGGCGTTCGATCTGGCGCTGCCGACGCGGCCGGTGACCTGGCTGCTGTTCCTGGTGTCGGTGGCGCTGGGGGTGGTGGTGAGTTTCGCGGTGCGGTTCCTGGTGGCGCTGAGCGCTTTCTGGCTGCTGGACGGGGCGGGCGTCAGCCAGGTCGCCTTCCTGGCCGGGCTGTTCTTCTCCGGGATGCTGCTGCCGCTGACCGTCTTCCCGGGCTGGCTCGGCACGCTCGCGCGGTCGATGCCGTGGGCGGCGATGCTCCAGGTGCCCGCCGATGTGCTGCTGGAGCGGCACCGGGGGACGGACGCGCTGCTCGCGCTGGCCTTCCAGGCGGGCTGGGCGGCGGCGCTGCTGCTGACCGGCCGCGCGTTGCAGGCCGTCGCGGCGCGCAGGGTGGTGGTGCAGGGTGGCTGAGGAATCCACGGTCCGCGACGGCGCCGGGCGCGCCGAGGACGGCCGGAGCCTCGGGGGCTCCCGTGGCTTCGACGGCGCCCAGGGCGTCGGGGGCTTCGGGGGCTTCGGCTCCGTCGAATCGGTCGGGGCCGTCGACCCGTACGACACCGCCGGCGGCGCGTGGTTCACCGTCCGTGAGACGTGGCGGACCTACCGGCTGATCGTCGGCATGTGGGTGCGGTCCACGATGGCGTACCGGACGTCCTTCGTCCTCACCGCGTTCGGCAACTTCGCCGCCACCGGCCTGGACTTCGTGACGATCCTGCTGATGTTCTCGCACATCACCGTGCTCGGCGGCTTCACCCTCGCCGAGGTGGCGTTCCTGTACGGCACCACGAGCACGTCCTTCGGCGTCGCCGATCTGGTGCTGGGCTCCATGGACCGGCTCGGCCGCCGGATCAGGGACGGCACGCTCGACACGCTGCTGCTGCGCCCGGTGCCGGTGCTCGCGCAGGTCGCCGCCGACCGGTTCGCGCTGCGCAGGCTGGGCCGGATCACCCAGGGTCTGATCGTGCTCGGCTGGGCGGTCGCGCACGCGGACATCGACTGGTCGCCGGTCACCGTCCTGCTGCTGCCCGTGACGGTGCTGTCGGGCGCGGTCATCTTCTGCGCGGTGTACGTGGCGGGCGGCGCCTTCCAGTTCTGGGCGGGCGACGCCTCCGAGGTGCAGAATTCGGTGACCTACGGCGGCAACACGATGCTCCAGTACCCGCCGGGCATCTTCGCCCGCGACCTCGTGCGCGGCGTCACCTTCGTGGTGCCGCTCGCCTTCGTCAACTGGCTGCCCGCCCTGCGCATCCTCGGCGAACCCGACCCGCTCGGCCTGCCCGGCTGGGTCGACTTCGCCTCCCCGCTGGTCGCCGCGCTCTGCTGCGGGCTGGCCGGGCTCGCCTGGCGCGCGGCCCTTCGTACGTACCGCAGCACAGGGAGTTGAGACGGCCGTGATCGAGCAACGCACAGGAGCAACAGGAGCAACAGGAGCAACCGGAGGAACGGGAGCAACCGGAGGAACGGGAGCCGCGGGAACGGGAGCCACCGGAGCAGGCGCCACAGGTGCCGGGGGCGGGCCGGGACCCGGCACAGACACCGTGATCGCGCTGGACGGCGTCGAGAAGGTCTTCGACGTACGCCGCAAAGCGGGCGCGCTGCGCAGGGTGCGCAGCCAGGTGCGGGCGGTGGACGGGATCTCCTTCACCGTGCCGCGCGGCGAGATCGTCGGCTACATCGGGCCCAACGGCGCGGGGAAGTCCACGACGATCAAGATGCTCACCGGCATCCTCAACCCCAGCGGCGGCCGGATCAGGATCTGCGGCCTGGACCCGACGCGCGACCGTACCCGGCTGGCCCGCAGGATCGGTGTCGTCTTCGGCCAGCGCACCACGCTCTGGTGGGACCTGCCGCTGCGCGACTCGTACCAACTGGTCCGCCGCATGTACCGGATCGACGACGCCCGTTACACCCGCAATCTCGCGGCCTGCGTCGAACTCCTCGACCTGGGGCCGCTGTTGGACGTGCCCGTGCGCCAACTCTCGCTGGGGCAGCGGATGCGCGGCGACATCGCGGCGGCGCTGCTGCACGATCCCGAGGTGCTGTACCTGGACGAGCCGACGATCGGGCTCGATGTGATCAGCAAGTCCAAGGTGCGCGACTTCCTGCGCACGGTGAACGCCGAACGCGGCACGACGGTGCTGCTCACCACGCACGACCTCACCGACATCGAGCAGTTGTGCCGCCGGGTGATGGTGATCGACCACGGCCGCCTGATGTACGACGGGGACCTCGGCGGACTGCACGCGGTCGGGGAGAGCGAGCGGACCCTGGTGGCGGACTTCGCCCGCGAGCTGCCCCCGGTCCAGGTCGAGGGCGCCCGCTGCGTCAAGGTCGAGGGCCCCCGCCAGTGGCTGGCCTTCCCCGCGCAGGCCAGCGCCGCCCCGCTGGTCGCCGCGGTCGCCGCCGACTACCCGCTGGTGGACCTGTCGGTCCGCGAACCGGCCATCGAGGACGTCATCGCCCGGATGTACGGCGCGGACCGCACCTGAACGGACCGCACCTGAACGGACCGCACCTGAAGCGGTCCGCACCTGAAGCGGTCCGCACCTGACGGGCGCACCTGAAACGGACCGCCCCCGACCGGGCGCACCTGACGGACCGCCCCGACGGACCGCCCCCGACCGGCCGGGGCGCGGACGACCGCGAGGCCGTACGCGCCCCGGCAGGCGATTCGGCTACGGCCGTGCCGGGACGTGGTCGTGCGGATACTCCTCGGCGCGGTGCTGGAAGGCCAGCACCTTGGGGTTCTGCACGGTCCCGCCGCGGATCTCGATCGCCCGCCGCAGGGTGTCGTCCGCGTCCCAGCCCGCCGGGCCCTCCAGGACGCGCCGCAGATACGGCAGCAGCGCCTCGCTGATCTCCCAGGTGGCCGAGTTCCACAGGTACGACGGGCTGTGGTCGACGCCGTAGTACTGGACGTGGTCGCCGACGGTGAACATCGGGTCGGTGAAGGTGGTGGGCCTGGCCCACGCGAAGCCCATGCCCTCGTCGCAGGACACGTCGATGATCAGCGTGCCGGGCGCGAGGCTGGGCAGGTCGTCCTCTATCAGGAACATCAGCGGCGCGTCGGTGTCCTGGAGCACGCAGTTGACGATGATGTCGTGCCCGGCGAGGAATTCGGCCAGCGGCTGCGGGCCGTCCTCGGTCAGGACGACGCTGCGCCGCGGGTCGAGGGTGTCGTCGGCCTCGTCGTGGTCGAAGTGCACGATCCGCGCGGAGTGGATGGGCGAGCTGACGGCCGTCACACCGCGGGCGGTGAGCACGTCCACATCGTGCACGCCCAGCGCGCTGAGCGCGGTGACCGCGCCGCGGGCGGTCGCGCCGAAGCCGATCACGACCGCGCGCTGCCGCCGCCCGTAGTCACCGGTGACCCCGGTGAGCTGCATGGCGTGCAGCACCGAGGAGTATCCGGCCAGCTCGTTGTTCTTGTGGAAGACGTGCAGGTTGAACGAGCCGTTGCGGTGCCAGTGGTTCATCGCCTCGAAGGCGATCAGGGTCAGCCGCCGGTCGATCGCGGCCTGGGTGACCTTCTCGTCCTGCACGCAGTGCGGCCAGCCCCACAGGACCTGGCCCTCGCGCAGTTCCGCCAGGTCCTCGTGGAGCGGCTTGGCCAGCAGGACGACATCGCACTCGGCGATCAGCTCCTCGCGCCGCCGGAAACCGGCGACGAGCGGCGCGAGCTGTTCGTCCGGCACACCGAAGTGCTCGCCGTAACCGGTCTGGAGATAGATGCTGCCGAGCAGGTCGGCGTCGATGCGTTCGAAGTGGGCCGGATGGATGGGCAGACGGTGCTCGTTCTCCTTGCGCGTCTGCGCCATGATTCCGAGCGTGAGGTGCGGCTGCTGCGGGTTCTGCCTGTGCTGCTTGAGCTGCTGCAAAATGCCCCTTTGGTTACTCCCTGTGTAGCACACGGGGAGTGGGCGCGACGCCCCCCGCGTCAGGGGGGACGCGGGGGACGTCGGGGGACGTCGGGGGGACAACCGCTGTGGGCGGCACGCGTGCGCGGGGCCGCCGCCGCCGGATCAGCGCAGCGACGTCAGGGCCGCGCGGACGCGATCGACGGCCGCGAGCCGGGTGGAGGCGTGCGCGGACAGCCGTACCGAGTCCGTACGGACCGACGGCGTGACCCCGTGCGCGTGCAGGGCCTTCGCCACGTGCCGCGGGTCGGTGCCGGGCAGCCGGAAGGAGACGATCCCGGCCCGCTCGGCGGGGTCGGTGGGGGACAGGACGTCGCCGCCGCAGGACCGGACGGCGTCGATGAACTGGCCGACCCGCGCGCGGATGTGCGCCTCGACGGCCGGTACGCCGACGCCCTCCACCAGCTCCAGCGCCGTGGCCAGCGCGGCGGCCGTGACCGGGCTCAGATTGGTGGTGCTCCAGCGCTGGGCGCCGGGCGCGGGCGGGTGCTCGACGTCGTCGAAGACGCCCGCGTCCTCGACGCCGGTCCAGCCGCCGAGCGTCGGCTCCAGACGGTCGAGCGCGAGGTCGGAGAGGATTCCGAAGCCGGTCGCCCAGCTCGCCCGCAGCCACTTCTGGCCGCCCGCGACCACCACGTCCGCCGCCGCCCACGGCAGATCCGCCACCCCGAAGCCCTGGATGGCGTCCACCACCAGCAGCCGGTCCGGGCCGATCACCTCGCGCAGCGCCGCCAGATCCGCCCGGTAGCCGGTCCGGAAGTCCACGGCGCTGACCGACACGGCCACGACGTCGTCGGTCAGCGCCGCCCGTACGGCGTCGGCGGTGATCCGCCCCCGCGCGTCCGGCTCCAGCACGCGCGGTACGGCGCGGCCCAGCTCCGCGCTGCGCCGCCACGGGTAGTGGTTGGCGGGGAACTCGCCCGCGGGCACCAGCACCGTGCCCGCCGGGAGGCCGAAGGCCGCGTGGAACAGGCCGGTCGAGGTGTTCGGCAGCAGTACCGTGTGCGCCGCGTCGGTGCCCGCCAGCCGGGCGGCGGCCTCCCGCGCCCTGGGCTCGGCGCGCATCAGGTCGTTCACCGTGTCCTGGTCGGCGTGGGCCGACCTCTCCAGCGCCTCGGCCGTCGCGGCCAGCACGTCCCGCGAGGGCGGACCGTAACGGGCGAAGTCGAGATAGCCCTCCGGCTCCTCGAAGTGCTCGGCGTAACCGGGCAGCCCTCCGGTGGCGTGCGGCGCTGTCATCGCGGTGTGCTCCCTGTCGCTGTCTGTCGCTCGTACGTGGCGGTGCCGTGCGGGGGTATGCGTGCGTCGTGGGCCGTTCCCGGTGCCGGGAGGCACCGGGAACCCGCCGTTCGTTCCCCCATTGTCGGCGCGGGGGGAAAGCGCCGGCACGACGGGTACGGGCGCGCGGACGAGGAGGCGCACGGGAGCGGGAAGCGGGAGCGCGTACGGGCTGGCGTACGTGCGCGCGTACGGGCAGGCGTACCGGAGCGCGTACGGGCTGGCGTACGTGCGCGCGTACGACAAGGATCACCGGGCCGTGACGGCCGCGGGCGGCGACAATACCCGGGTGGACACGCGGGCGGAGCGGGAGCGGATGGAAACGGCGAGCACGAGCGGCGGGACCGGTACGGGCGGGGCGGCGGGTGCGGGCAGTGCGGCCCCGGCGGCCCATGGCCCCGCGGCCAACGGCGCACGGCCGGAATCAGGCGGACGGATCGCGCTCGGGCCCGAGGCCGGGGACGCTGCGCCGACGGCCGACGGCTCGGGCCCCGGCGGCGCGTCCCGGAACGGCGCAGGCGGCGGGGGCCACGGCGGCTCCGGGGGCTCCGGCGGCTCGGGCTCCGGCTCCGGGCCCGGTTCCGCCCCGCGCGGGCGGCCCTCACCGCGCGGCGGACTGGCCGACGCGCCCGGCGGCGCCGCGGCCGAGGAGGAGCGCCGCAGGGGCCTGCGCCGGATGAAGCTGATCGCGACCGGCTTCCTGCTGGTCGCGACCGTCGTCTACGCGCTCGCGAAGTGGGCGGACTCGCGGGGCGCGGGCGGCTGGGCCGGTTACGTGGCCGCCGCCGCGGAGGCGGGCATGGTCGGCGCGCTCGCCGACTGGTTCGCGGTCACCGCGCTCTTCCGCCGCCCGCTGGGCCTGCCCATCCCGCACACCGCGATCATCCCGACCAAGAAGGACGCCCTCGGCGCCAGCCTCGGCGACTTCGTCGGCGAGAACTTCCTGTCGGCCGAGGTCGTCCGCACCCGGCTGCGGGCGGTCGGCATCGGCACCCGGCTCGGCGGCTGGCTGTCGGAGCCCGCCAACGCCGACAAGGTCACCGAGCAGGCCGCCGCCGCGCTGCGCGGCATGTTCACGGTGCTGCGCGACTCCGACGTGCAGGCCGTGGTCAGCGAGGCGATCACCCGGCGCGCGGAGGCCCAGGAGGTCGCGCCGGGGCTCGGCAAGATGCTGGAGCGGATCGTCGCCGACGGCGGCCACCGCCGCATGGTCGACCTGGTCTGCGTCCGCGCCCACGACTGGCTGGTCGAGCACGGCGACTCGGTCATGGACGCGGTGCAGGGCGGCGCCCCCGGCTGGACCCCGCGCTTCGTGGACCGCAAGGTCGGCGAGCGGGTCTACAAGGAGCTGCTGCGCTTCGTCACCGAGATGCGCGATTCCCCCGGCCACCCGGCGCGCGGCGCCGTCGACCGCTTCCTCGGCGACTTCGCCGTCGAGCTCCAGTCCGACCCGGACACCCGCGCCCGCGTCGAGCGGCTGAAGAGGGACCTGCTGGCGCGCGGCGAGGTGCAGGACCTCATCGCGTCCGTGTGGGGCGCGGTGCGCACGATGATGGTCGCCGCCGCCGAGGACGAGCGCAGCGAGCTGCGGATGCGCGCCCGCGCCTCCCTGCTGTCGCTCGGCCGCAAGCTGGCCACCGACCCGCGGCTCCAGGAGAAGGTCGACGTCTGGCTGGAGGACGCCGCCACGTATCTCGTGACCACCTACCGCGACGAGATCACCTCGCTGATCTCCGAGACCGTCGCGGGCTGGGACGCCGACCAGACGTCCCGCAAGATCGAGAACCACGTCGGCCGCGACCTCCAGTTCATCCGGATCAACGGCACCGTCGTCGGCGCCCTCGCGGGCCTGGCCATCTTCGCCATCTCCCGCCTCGCGGGGGGCTGACGGGCGGCGCCGTACCGCCGTATCGTTGCCGATGTGACGGTTCGTCAGATACGGCACGGTCGGCGGGGTGCGACGTCCAGGCGGGGGTCGGGCCCGCCCCGGCGGCGGCGCGTCGTCGCCTACGGGCGCGGCTACGGCCGCCGCTACGGGCAGGCGTACGGCCCCGGTTACGGCCGCGGGCCCCGTCCTCGGCGCTCGCTGACCGGGCGGCTGCTGTGGGCGGCGGCCGAACTGGCCATGACCGCGGGGGCGCTCGTACTCCTGCTCGTCGTCCACCAGTTGTGGTGGACCAATGTGCAGGCGCACGCGGCGGCCCGGCGCGAAGTCGCCGCGCTGGAACGGAGTTGGGGCACGCCGTCGCCCTCTCCCGCGGCGCCCTCGCCGGGTACCGTCGCGCCGAGTGACGATCCGGCCGTCACGCCGAGCGGCCCGGCCCCGTCCGCCGCCGCGCCGCCGCCCTCCTCGAAGGGCGGCACCCGTGATCCGGGCTTCGCCGTCATCCACATACCCCGGATCGGGATCACCGCGCCGATCGCCGAGGGCATCAGCAAGTCCGCGATCCTCAACCACGGTTACGTCGGCCACTACCCCGGCACCGCGGGGCCCGGCGCCACCGGCAACTTCGCCCTCGCCGGGCACCGCAACACCCACGGCGAGCCGTTCCGCTACATCAACCGGCTCCGCGTCGGCGACACCGTCGAGGTCGAGACGGCCGCCCATCGCTACACGTACGTGATCCGCGAAGTCCTTCCCCAGACGTATGCCTCCGACGGAACCGTCATCGCGCCCATTCCCTACAGCTCCGTCCACTCCTCCGCCCGTATGCGCGGGGTCGCGCACTACATCACGCTCACCACCTGCACTCCCGAATTCACCTCCCGCTACCGTCTCGTCCTCTGGGGCACCCTCCAATCCACCGCCTCCCGCTAGGGCCTGTCCGGGGCCCGGGCCCGTGCGGACCTTCTGCCAGAGCGGCTGTCCCACGGGGTGGGCCGGGGGTTGCGCGGGCCGGGGGCGGAGTTGGAGGATCGGACAAGACATCCGATGACCGTTCCCACCGGGTGCCGACCGATGACCGAGCCCCGGACCGGGGCAGGTCGCCCAGAGGCGACCGGAAAAAATGGGAGTACCCACGTGAAGCTGCTGCGAGTCGGCCCCGCCGGGGCGGAGCGCCCGGCCCTGCTCGACGGAGACGGTGTCCTGCGTGACCTGAGCGGTCTGGTGACCGACATCGACGGGAAGCTCCTCGCCGATTCGGCGGCGCTCACCGCGGTGGCCGAGGCCGCGGCCGACGGCTCGCTCCCGTCGCTCGACCCGTCGCTGCGGGTCGGCCCGCCGCTGTCCCGGATAGGCAAGATCGTCTGCATCGGGCTCAACTACCACGACCACGCGGCCGAGACCGGCGCCCAGGCGCCGGGCGAGCCCGTCGTGTTCATGAAGGCCCCGGACACGGTCGTCGGCCCCGACGACACGGTGCTGGTGCCGCGCGGCAGCGAAAAGACCGACTGGGAAGTGGAGTTGGCCGTCGTCATCGGCCGGGAACTGCGCTACGCCGCCTCGCACGAGGAGGCGCTGGCCGCCGTCGCGGGGTACACCATCGCGCACGACGTCTCCGAGCGCGCGTTCCAGATCGAGCGCGGCGGCCAGTGGGACAAGGGCAAGAACTGCGAGACCTTCAACCCCCTCGGCCCCTGGCTCGTCACCGCCGACGAGGTCCCCGACCCGCAGGCCCTGCGCCTCCGGCTCTGGGTCAACGGCGAGCTGAAGCAGGACGGCTCCACCGCGAGCCAGATCTTCCCCGTCGCCGAAGTCGTGCGCTACCTCAGCCACTTCATGACGCTCTACCCCGGCGACGTCATCAACACCGGCACCCCCGCCGGTGTGGCGATGGGCCAGCCCGAACCCAAGCCGTACCTCCGGCCCGGCGATGTCGTCGAGCTGAGCATCGACGGACTCGGCACGCAGCGCCAGCAGTTCACGTCCGCCTGACCCCACCGCGCGGCCGTTGACCGGCACGCGCACAGCGGGCCCGCCCCCCGGGGGGGGCCGCCCCCCAACCCCCTCCCTCTGTTCCCCACGCAGGTCCCCTCCTCCCACCCCCCCCCTGTTGCCTACGGCGGAACCGCGAAACGCCAAAAGCGAGACACTCCCC
>NZ_JBVHMF010000030.1:0-113739 GCF_055558595.1 Streptomyces sp. NPDC025721
CGTGTTATGGAAGGAGGAGTTGGGGGGGCACGCCCCGCCCCCCCCCCCCCCCCCCCAGGGGGGGGGGGTTCTTCCTTTCGGGCGGAAGCCGGGTGGGGCCCCCCCCCCCGAACGGGAAGACGGCCCAGGGGTGCCGTCGGGGGAGCAACAATCGCCGCCGCCCTCGCCATCGAACCCTGCCGTCCGCGCTGCATCGCGCCGACGCCGTCCGCGCCACAGCGCCCAGCGGCGCACCTGCACCAGCCTGCGTTTCAGCGAAGCCGAATGGGCCGCTGTCCAGCAAGCCGCCCTCGCTGCCGACCTTGCTCCCGGCGGTTACGCAGCCGCCGCCACCCTCGCTGCCGCATCCAGCGTCAACCCCACCGCCGCGGTTGCGGACTACCGGCGCGGGGTGCAGGAGCTGATGGAGTCCAACCGGCAGCTCGCCGCCGTCGGCAACAACCTGAACCAGGTCGCGCACTTCCTCAACGCCGGCGGCCAGCCCGCCACCGACCTGCGGCAGCTCCTGCACCGTATCGACACCGCGCTGGCCGGTGTGGATGACGCTGTGGCCTGGCTGGTGCGCCGGTGATCCCCAAGATCCGGTACGGCACCCGCAGCACGTACGGGCTGGTCCGCTATCTGTTCGGCGCCGGAAAACGCGACGAGCACACCGACCAGCACCTGGTCGCGTCATGGAACGACTACGCCCCCGACCCCGGCCGCAACCCGAACCACACCGTCGCCCAGCTCGCCGGCCAGCTCGACCAGCCCGTCAAAGCCCTCGGGGATCGTGCGCCGGAGAAGACGTTCTGGCACTGCTCGGTCCGCGCCGACCCCGGCGACCGGCACCTCGACGACAACGACTGGGCGGCCATCGCCCGCCGCATCGTGCGGGCCGTCGGTATCGCCCCCGAAGGCGACACCGCCGCGTGCCGGTGGGTCGCGGTACGCCACGCCGAGAACCACATTCACATCGCCGCCACCCTCGTACGCCAGGACGGCCGCCGCGCCGACCTGAAGTTCGACCAGCGCAAGGCCCAGGCCGAAGCCCGGCAGATAGAAAAGGACTACGGCCTGCGCCAGCTCAACCCCGGCGACGGCACCGCTGCCAAGAACCCCACCAGCCAAGAACGCTTCAAGGCCGAACGCACCGGCCGGGACGAAACTCCGCGCGAGACGCTCCGCGAAGCGGTCCGCCAGGCCCTGGCCGGAGCCGCCGACGAAGCCGAGTTCTTCGCTCGGCTGAAGGACAAGGGGCTACGGATCAAGCCCACCCTGTGCTCATCCGGTGACGTGCTGGGTTACGCGGTCGCCCTGCCCGGCGACCGCAACGCCAAGGGCGAACCCATCTGGTTCGCGGGCTCCACCCTGGCCGCCGACCTCTCCCTGCCTCGCATCCGACTCCGCCTCACCGGCGGCAACCCCGACCGAGACGTGTCACCGCGAACTGACGGTGGCGACCGGACCAACTGGTCGGCACCCGCCCGGGGACGCCGAGCCGCATCCGTGGCCGCCGAGCGCGCCCTCCACCTTCTGGACAGCGACGACGACGACGAGGCCGCCGCTCAGCTCGTCGGGATCGGCGAAGTTCTCGACGCCGTCGCCCAGACCTCCCCGGCCGCCACCCGCGCCGAGCTGGCCGCCGCCGCCCGCTCCTTCGAACGAGCCACCCGCAGCCACATCCGCGCCGAACAAGCCGACACCCGTGCCCTGCGCTCGGCCGCCCGCGGCATCATCCGGGCGGGCGGCGCACTGGGCCGGGGCGAGGACGGCGGTGCCACCGCGATGCTGCTGTCCACCCTGGTCCTGGCCGCCATCGCCGCCGCTCGCTGGCACTCCGCCCGCGGACACGCCCAGCAGGCAGCAGCCTCCTGGGAAGCCGCCGAGCACCTGCGCACCGCCTACCGACACGCCGCTACCGCGCCCCTCAAAGCTCTGCACGACCAAGGCCGGGCCCTGCCCGTGGCGGAACGCCGCCGCCACGAAACCACCATCCGCACAGCCCTGCCGCCCCACCTCACCCGCACCGAGGGCGAATCCCAGCACGACGCCCTGGCCGCCACCCTCGCCCAGGCAGAAGAAGCAGGCCACGACCCCCAAGCCCTGCTACAGCAGGCCATCGGTATACGCGAACTCGACTCCGCCGAGAACATAGACGACGTCCTGGTCTGGCGACTGCGCCGCCTCGCCGACCTCCCCGCACACCCCGGAACCACGTCCGCCGTCCCGAAGACCGGAACCGCCCGCACCACGCCACCGGCCCACCGGCCCGACGTCTACCGTGCGCCTGTCCCTACTTTCCGCCCGAACACCCCGGACCCCGGCAACCGCCACCCTCGCCGATGACATCCCGATCCGGCAGGCCCGCACCGGGCTGTCGGACCGTTCGAAACCCCTGGACAACGGGCTCTACCTGCTGTTACGGATGAACAGACAGGCTCAGAGACGGAGATGACGCTCGTGCTCAGAACGACCGACGACCCCACGCAAGCCCCCACCGCTCCGCCCTCCCCACCTGCCAGCAGCGACCCGCTGCTCCAACTGCAGCACGAGTCCGAACCTCCCGGCGGCCCCCACGCCATCCTCTACATCCGCCATCCCCAGGAACTGGCCCTGCGCGGAATCCCCGTGGTGTGCACGGCTTGCCGGGGCCGCCGGGACTGGCTCCTGATGAACCTGGGCCGCAACGTCTGGATCCAGTGCTGCTGCAACAACCGGTGGCACGAACCCGAGATCACCCGCGCTGACTTCCTGGCCCTGACCCGCCTCCCGGACACCACCACCTATGCCAGCGTGAAGGAAGGCGTGGCCGCCATGGGCTTCGACGGAAGCTTCGCCGGCATCTACCTGGAGTAGCAGAGCGGGTCGGCACACGACGCGGAGCGCCACCGGTCTTCCGGTGGCGCTCCGCGTCGTGTGGTCAGCCGCGGTCGCTGTTCTTGGGAAGCTGGCCCCGGAAGTCGCAACCGAGGCAGGTGTCCTCGCCTTCGATGTGACCTTCGTACCAGCCGTGCACAGCGGCGTGGAGGGCCGCGTCCTTCCAGTTGGCTTCGCCGCTCTCCACGGAGGCGATGGCGTTGCCGACGATCACCCGGAGCAGGGGGCTGTCTGGTGAAGGGAACGGCGGGGAGGGCATCGGAGAGTCGGTCATGCCCCGAGCCTAGGGGCCGCTGGACCTCGTTCAGTCGTGATCGGCGTACTGGGAGATCGGGCCGGAGCTGGCCAGACGCAGGATGTTGAGCCGGACGGCGGCTACGCGAAGCCCGCAGCAAGACCCGTTCGCCTTCAAGCTGTCGCGGACCGAGGTCGGCGGTTTCGCGGGAACGGACCCCATGGACACAGTTCAACGGCTCCTTTGCCTCTACGCGGGCGACTCACGCCGGGCACATCGCTTGGACACATGACTCTGACTCAACCAGGGATCCCGGCTGCGGGTCTGCTCTCGGCGGACCCACTGGTGCACCGTCTCGGCTGTGCCGATGCCGAGCCTGCTCGCGATGGCCTTCACCGTGGCCCACTCGGTGTCGTAGTCGGCGCGGACCTCGGCGACAATGCGCACCGCACGACGCCGCAACTCAGCGGAATAGAGGGAAGGACCTGCCAAGACTCGGTCTTCTCAAAGAATCGAGCCTCCACTGGACCCGGAACGGTTCAGTCGTGCTTGCGAGGCTGTGCGGCATGTGACGGTTCGCTTCGGACTGGTCAGCCATGGGGTCGGCCTGGTCTGGATCGTGTTGATGATGTGTGGCGCTCTCCGTGGCCGGGTCCGACCCCATGGCTGGGTGCTGTTTCTCACGAGCCGGACAGGTTTGGGCGACGAACTACGCTACTTACCAACAGTTTTGTGGCCTTAGGGCGCTATGTCCCGCGCTCATTTGGTCTACCTATGGGTGTCTCGGGGGTTAATTCGGACCTTCTCTTGACTCTGTCTTGGCATTTTCACTGTTTCTTCTTCCCTGGCATGTGGTGACTGTGTGAAGATCTGCCGGTTGCTTGATCGGGCAACTGTGCGGTCTCTGGGGAGGGTTCGTGAGGTCAGGGTGGGGGGACGCTCGGCGTTCGGGGTCGGGCGGTCCGGGGAGACCGGTGCCGCGTTGGTTGCGGCGCGTGTCGGTGCTGGCGGTGTTGACGCTGGCCGTTGAGACGGCGACGGTGGCGGACTCAGGTATGGCGTTCGCCGCTCCTCGGTCGGAGCGGGAAGGGACCGTCGCGTCGGCGCCGTCGTACGGGGCGGCGGAGGCGCGGGATGTGCTGTCGGCGCGGCTGATGGCACGGTTGCAGGGCCGGCGGATCGAGGCGTTGAGCGAGCGTACGGATGCTTCGCAGACGTTCGTGAACGCCGACGGAACGGTGACGTACACCGCGTTCGCGGAGCCGAAGTGGACCCAGCGCGGCGGCTTGTGGGTGAATCTGGACCCCACGCTCCAGTTGCGGGCCGATGGCAGTGTCGTGCCGGTGGCGGCCGAGACGGATCTGGTGCTGTCCGGCGGTGGTTCGGGGCCGTTGGCTTCGTTGACGGTCGACGGCAAGAACCTGTCGCTGACGTGGCCGACGGCGTTGCCGATGCCGGTGCTGTCCGGTGCGAAGGCGACGTACGCGAACGTGCTGAAGGACGTGGACCTTGAGTTGACCGCTTCGCTGAAGGGCGGGGTGGAGGAGACGCTGGTGGTCAAGTCCGCCGAGGCGGCCTCCGGCCCGGGGCTGTCGGATCTGGTGCAGAGCGTGTCGACCAGCAACGGCGTCATCGCGGCGACGGACGCGGGCGGGAATCTGACGGTGACCGACGACACCGGCCGTCTGCTGGTGAACTCTCCGGCGCCGGTGATGTGGGACTCCGCGACCAGTACCGAGCCCGCTGCGGCGGGCGGCGGGAACAGCACCGCCGGGCTCGCGCCCGCGGAGGCGGACAAGGCGAAGCCCCGCGCGGG
The DNA here is from genome assembly GCF_055558595.1 of Streptomyces sp. NPDC025721. Classification (NCBI taxonomy): domain Bacteria; kingdom Bacillati; phylum Actinomycetota; class Actinomycetes; order Kitasatosporales; family Streptomycetaceae; genus Streptomyces; species Streptomyces sp. NPDC025721. The sequence continues at coordinate 4,911 of NZ_JBVHMF010000030.1, forward strand.
CACCCGTTCCACCGCCCAGGGGCCGGGTTCGCACGCCCACCATGCGGCGGTGAAGACCACGTTGAAGGACCGCAAGCTCCATCTGACGCCCGACCGTGGGCTGTTGACGGCGAAGAGCACCGTCTTCCCGGTCTACATCGACCCCGCCTATGTGCCGCACCCGGCCAGTGGCAGCCGCCTGCACTGGAACGAGGTGCAGCAGGCGTACCCGAACACGTCGAACTACGACTCCAGCCCATCGAACGGCAACGGTGTCGGGTATCAGGGGTTTTCCTCGCCGAAGGGAATCGAGCGGACCTACTACCGCGTCAGCATTCCCTCGGCGATCTGGGGTGGCACGGTGCTGAGCGCCGACATGAAGATGACGGAGAGCTATTCCGCGTCGTGCGGCACCACGTCCTACGGTGTCCAGGCGTGGTCCACGAATGTCTTCGACGCCTCCACCACGTGGGCCAACGCGCCGGGGAAGGTCGCCCAGCAGAGTTCGGTGAACTTCGGTCCGGCGTGTACGTCCAGCCCGTCGGGGACGTTCAGTTTCATGAACCAGGTCACCAACGCCGCCGCGAACCACTGGCAGACCATCTGCTTCGTGCTGGTCGCCAGCAGTGAGACCAACGAGGTCCAGTTCAAGCGGTTCTCCAGCGCCGCGTCACTGTCGATCACGTACAACACCCCGCCCAACACGCCGACTTCGCTGGCGGCCTCGCCGACGGCGACCGACGGTTACGCGGCCAGTGCGACTCCGACGCTGTCGGCGAAGGCCACCGACGCCAACAGTGACACCGTGCGTCTTGACTACCAGGTGCTGTCGGGTACCACCGTCAAGGCTTCGGGGAGTTCGGCGTTCGTCAACTCCGGCACTGCTGGTACGTGGAAGGTGTCCACGGCTCTGGCGGACGGCTCGTACACCTGGAAGGTCAGGGCGTACGACGGCCGCGACTATTCCGCGTGGACGGCGGCCAAGTCCCTGATCATCGACACCAAGGCACCGGCCAACACTACGGTCTCGTCCAGCGACTTCCCCTCGAACGTGTGGTCGGGAACCCCGGACTCCAAGGGGAACTTCAGCGGTGCGTTCACTTTCGCACCGCCCACCAGTGACGTGGCGCAGGTGGCGTGGACGCTGGACAGCGGCACGTGGACGTACACCGCGACGAGCGGGGCGGCGTTCACCAAGACTCTGACCTTCGGGGCGGGTCGGCACGTGATCAGTGCCAAGACCCACGACAAGGCCGGGAATATCGCCACTGGGACCTCGTACGTCTTCTACGGCGGTGACGGCGCGGCGTTGACCGCCCCGGCGCCCGGTGACCGTCCCGCGCGCAGGGTTGCCCTGACCGCCCAGGGCAAGCCCAACTACACCGGTGTCACCTACCAGTACCGTGTCGGTGAGACCGATACCTGGCACGACGTTCCCGCCTCGCATGTCACCAAAGCGGACGGGACGACGCTGGCGGCCTGGCCGGTCGCGCTGACCGTTTCCAACGGGCTGGCCACCCCCGCCCCCTTGACGTGGAATATCACCGACACGCTCGGCGACGGGCCGGTGGACGTACGCGCGAACTTCACTGACGGCACCACCCCCGGAGCCTCCCCGGCCACCACGATCACCGTGGACCGCAACGCGGGCACCGCCCCCTTGCTGAGCGCGGGTCCGGCCTCGGTGAACGCCCTGACTGGTGACGCCTCGCTGTCGGCCACGGACGCCTCCGGGTTCGATCTCACCGTCACCCGTAGCGCCTCCTCCCGCCGTCCCACGAACGGGTCGGCGCAGGAGGGGCAGGCGGCGATCTTCGGTCCGCAGTGGACGGCGGGCACCACCGCCGAGATCACCGGCTCGGACTGGTCCTACCTCCGTAAGGCGTCGGACATGTCGGTGGCGCTGGTCGATGCGGACGGTGATCCGACCGGGTTCACCGCGGCCTCCGGCGGCGGGTGGAAGCCCGAACCGGGCGCGGAGGACCTGACGCTGACCGGCTCCCTGCTCACCGGCACCTTCACCCTGAAAGACAGCGAAGGCACGACCACCACGTTCGCGAAGGTCGACCCCTCGGCCACGACGTGGCAGGTGACCTCGACGTTCCTGCCGACCACCAACTCCACCACCCAGGTCGTCTCGGAGAAGATCCCGGTCGGCAACACGTTCCTGGCCCGCCCGAAGTACGTGATCGCGCCGACGTCCGCGGTGACGCAGTCCACCTGCACCACGACTCCCGGAACCAAGGGCTGCCGCGTACTGGAATACGTGTACGCCACGGCCACGACCGCGACCGCCTCGGCGTTCGGTGACTTCACCGACCGGGTCTCCCAGATCAGACTGTGGGGCACCGACCCCGGCGCGTCCGCGGCGACCGCGGTCACGGTCGCGCAGTACGCCTACGACACCACCGGCCGCCTGCGCCAGCAGTGGGATCCGCGTATCAGCCCGTCGCTGAAGACGGCTTACGACTACGACAGCGCGGGCCGGATCACCACGCTGACCCCGCCCGGTGAACTGCAGTGGACGTTCGCCTACGGCAGCGCCGGGAACACCGCGACGGCGGGCGACGGGATGCTGCTGTCGGCCTCCCGGCCGACGCTCACCCCCGGAAGCGCCACCCAGACCAACGGCACCGCGAGCACGAACCTGGTCTACGACGTGCCGCTGAGCGGCGGTAAGGCGCCCTACCCGATGTCCGGCGGCGACGTGACCGCCTGGGGGCAGAGCGACGCGCCCTCGGACGCGACGGCGCTGTTCCCCTCGGACGCCGTACCCGCGTCGCACGACGGCGCCGCGCTGACCGCCAACGCCTACCAGCGCGCGATCATCGCCTACACCGACGCCTCGGGCCGTCAGGTCAACACCGCCAACCCCGGCGCACACATCACCACCACCGAGTACGACCGGTACGGTCACACCGTCCGTGAGCTGACCGCAGCCAACCGTGAACTGGCCCTCGCCACCGACGGCGACAGCCTGGCCGAGCAGCAACAACTCGGCATCGACGCTCTGCCGTCCGCCGAGCGGGCCCAACTGCTGTCGACCGTATCGGTGTTCAACACCACAAGCGTGGCGGCCGACGCCGGTACGAACAAGGACACCGACCCGGCCAACGCCGGCCAGCGGGAGCTGGAGAAGTCCGGCCCCCTGCACATGGTCACCCTTGCCAAGGCCCTGCCCGCGACCGCGGGCGGCACCAGCCTGCCCGCAGGGTCCTTCGTCCCGGCACGTGCGCACACCGTCACCGCGTACGACCAGGGCCGCCCGACCAACGGCACCGCCACCGTGACCAACCAGCCGACCAACGTCACCATCGGCGCCGACGTCCACGCGGGCGACGCCTACACCAGTGACGGTGACACCCGGACCAGCACCACCGGATACGACTGGACCAAGGGCCTGCCCACCACTACGGTCACCGACCCGGCCGGACTGAACCTGGTCAGGACCACCGCCTACGACGCTCAGGGCCGCGTCATCAAGACCACCCTGCCCAAGTCCACGGGCACCGACGCGGGGGCCACCGTCACGACCTACTGGTCCGCCACCGGCACCGGCGCCTGCAACGGACGACCTGAATGGGCCGACCTGCTCTGCTCGACCGGCCCGGCCGCCGCGATCACCGGCGGCGGCACCAACCCGTCCCAACTGCCCACCAGCACAACGACGTACGACCGGTGGGGCAGTCCCGTCACTGTCGCCGACACCGCGGGCGCCTACACCCGCACGACGACCACGAGCTATGACGCGGCTGGACGTACCATCGGTACCTCGGTGACCGGCGGCGTAGGGACCGCGGTCCCCGCCACCACCGCCACGTACGACCCGGCCACCGGCAAACAGGCCACCGCGAGCGCCGACGGCAAGACCATCACCCAGGGCTACGATGCGCTGGGACGGCTGATCTCCTACAGCGACGGTGCGGGCAACACGGCCACCACGTGGTACGACGCGCTTGACCGGCCCGTCAAGGTGACCGACTCGGCCCCGTCGACCACCACATACACCTACGACACGTCCAAGGACCCGCGCGGCCTGGAGACTTCCCGCACCGACTCCGTCGCCGGCACCTTCACCGCCACCTACGACGCGGACGGCAGCCCCGTCACCCAGTCGCTGCCGGGCGGCTATACGCTCACCGACACCCGTGACGAGACCGGCGCGACCGTTTCCCACACCTATACGCGTGACAGCGACGGCCTGATCGTCACGGCCGACTCGGCCACCGAAACCGTCCACGACCAGCAGGCCACCCACACCACCGACACCGCGAACCAGGCGTACGCCTACGACGCCGCAGGCCGGCTGACCAACGTCGAGGACACCCAGGACGCCACCACCACGCTGCGCGCCTACGCATTCGACAAGAACACCAACCGCACCAGCCTCACCACCACGGTCGACGGAACCCCCGTCACCGTCAACTACACCTACGACAGCGCCGACCGTCTCACCACCCCCGGCACCGCCTACGGCGCCTTCGGCAGCACCATCACCCAGGCATCCGGTGCCAGCATCGGTTACTACAGCAACAACCTCGTCCGCAACCAAACGTCCGCGGACGGCACCAGCCGCCAGACCTGGACACTCGACCCCGCCCAACGCCTCGCCTCATGGACCACCGAAACCAACGCTGGCGGCACTTGGACCCAGACCGGCGCCAAAACCAACCACTACGGCAACGGCACCGACAGCCCGGACTGGACCACCGAGGACACCAACGGCGCCCTCACCCGCAACGTCCAGAGCATCGGCGGTGACCTCGCCGCTACCACAGCGGCCAGCGACTCCGACAGCACCTTCCTGCAACTGACCAACCTCCACGGAGACATCACCGCCCAACTCCCCCTGGACACCACCCAAGCCCCCACCGCCCTCACCTACGACGAATTCGGCAACCCCGAAACCCCCACCACCACCCGCTACGCCTGGCTCGGCGGCAAACAACGCTCCAGCGAGACCCTCACCGCCGCCACCCTCATGGGCGTCCGCCTCTACGACCCCACCACCGGCCGCTTCCTCCAAATCGACCCCATCCCCGGCGGCAGCGCCAACGCCTACGAGTACTGCAACGGCGACCCTATCAACTGCTACGACCTCGACGGAAACCTTTCCTTGCGCGAGGCTGCGCTGGGAACGGTCCGGTTCTTTAGTTATCGATCCTGGATTAATTCAGCCAGGTCGGCGGGGCGTGGACGGGCAAACGATTCCTACCACAACTGGTCGAGTGGGACCGCTGGTCCATATGCGGCTCTCCTGTACCAGGGGTTCCTGAAGAAGGCTCTGATGAGCAAATTTGGGAAAAGGAAAGCAGTCAGGTACGGACTGAAGGGTGTAGGCGGTATCTTCGGGTACGAATTTGGGGCCCTCGCGACGGCCGTCGACTATTCGGGCATATTCGAGAAAAAGTCGACTGGGGTCTTTCGCCCAATACGCAAATCGCGATCGGTTCCTTATTGGTCTCGTAGTCGTCAAGGATTTTTCAAGTAGTCGGTAAAGCAATGGTGCTGTGCGTCCGGGACGCCCTGGGCGCACAGTTCGATGTATCCAACGCGGAGAGGATATTTTAGTGGAAGACCGTCCCGTTTGGGAGCAGTTGGTAAACCCTGGCGCCGAAACGTCAAAACGCGTCCTTGTTATTGGGACGCTCATCTGGATTTCCTACTGGACCCTCTTTGGTCTTGAAGTGGCGCATGTAAGTGATCCTTCTGCAATCGTGATCGCACTGCAAGTTTTGTTGGGTATTGCTGCAACGTTTAGTTACCTGCGATGCTGGATTCGGGCGATTCGTATAGGATCGCACCATCGACCCTCATAAGAGGGCAAGTTTGTGTGCGTCTAACTGGTTACCCACATGGATGGTGGTCAGGCCGACCTGAGTGTTCCGCCGACATCCGAGGTTGAGCCTTTCTCGTCAACTTGGTCACGACCCAGGAAGGTGTCTGGGCCGGCGTACCGGCTGGTGTAGCAGCCGACGATTACGGCTGGTGGGCTGGCGAAGGCGCTTGGCTTGGTGCAGGGATATACGGATCCAGAGCGTGTGGGGACGCGGTTGGCTGGAGAATGAAGCTGCGAAGAAGAGAACCTTCGGTACTCGGCTCTCTTTAGTGTTTGGAAGTCCTCTCTCATGGATCGCTTTCGCAAGGTTCTTGTCGGTCTGTTCGCTTGCGTCGCCGTGGTCTGGTTTGCCAGCCATGCGATCACCGGAAACGCCGCAGTTCGGTCTATCTGTATCGCGGTTCTGATTTTGGCGGCGGCAACTGCCGGGCTGAATTTCCGAGATCGCATACGGGGACGATTGGAGAGGGGGCGCACAAAGGAAAGGGATGATATCCCGTGACGCGATCTGGGCAAGTGATTCTGTCCGTCGATTCAGTTCGACGGCCACTAATCGAGTTGCCCTCAATGTGTTATCGGGCCTGATTTCTCTGACTGTAGAAGCCTTTGCCGTAGGCTTGGCTTTAGTCGGGGGTCGGCCGCCGGAGATCGGGAAAGAAGCAGCCAGCTGCCGTGTGGGTGTCGGACGTTGGAAATGGGGCTCTGTAAGTAACATGCGCAATCTGAGTGTATTCAGTATGGTATTGAGTGGTCTTGTTGTTGTCGTTGCGACGGTTACCCTTGTCACGACGGATGACATGTGGGTGCGCATCACGTTTGGTGCGACGTTGGTGTTCGTCGTACTGGGCACCGTGCGGGAGATTCGGAACTCTCGACGAGGATGATCAAGTGTATTGGATTACCTGAGTGGGTACCTCCGATTATCGCGACGGCGATTAGCATCGTCTGCTGGCTCGTATATAGCTCGCTGAGTGGGAAGAGGGGGAAGACCGACAGATGAAATGAGTCGGAATTCGCCTTCGGCGGTGAGCGAACGCACTGGCCGACTTGATCGGGCACACGGCAAGGCCGCCCCTGCCGGTGGGCACGGGGCGGCCTCCTGCGGTCGCGGTTGGAAAGTCAGGCGTCGGCAAACTGGTTGGACAGGTTCAGGGCGGTGGTGGCGTAGGTGAGGGCGTGGCACAGGCCGGTGACCTCGTAGAGGGTGGGGCGGATCAGGTCGGGCCAGTGGTCGGGGGCGGTGGGCCAGCGGGCGAGGAGCACCTCGGTGGTGGCGAGGCCGAGGTGGGCGTGGATGGTCCAGCCTGTGTGGGGGGCGGGTTCCCAGAGCAGGCGGATGCGGCCGAGGGGGAGTCTGGCGGCACTGGTGGAGAGCCAGGCGACGTCGAGGGGTCCGTGGGGGAGGCCGGAGATGCGGCGGACGAGCGCGCCGCTGGTGTCGGTCGGCATCGGCTGGAGGGCGAGCGTGTGCAGCGGCAGCGTGGTGGAGCCGCGAGATGGGGTGGGGATAGGTGTCTCCTGGAGGGTTGGGCGGGCGGGTTCAGGCCCAGGCGAGGGCGTCGCGGATTCCGGGCGGGAGGTGGCCTTCCTGGCCGTCCTCGGCGATGAACACGACACCGTCGTTGATGACGAGGCTGGTGGCGAGGAAGTGGGTGAAGGGCCAGTCGGGGTTGATGGCGAGGCGGATCTGCAGGTTGGGGTCGAGGTTCTGGAGTTGGCTGAGCAGGTGGCCGACGGTCAGGTCTTGGGGCACGGAAACCTCCGAGACGTGGGATGCGGGGGGGCATCAGTTCGGGCCGAGGTGGAGCTGGTCGCGCTGGACCTTCGGGCCGTTCGACGGACTCGGCTCCGGCGTGCGATGGGTGGTGAGGTGGCGGCGGCGGGATTCGTTGACGTAGCCCTTGCCGGGCTCCTGCATCTGCCACTGTCCGCAGGAGCAGATGGCCTGGGTGTAGGCGCGGCCGGGGCAGTCGGGGTGGAGCGGTTTGCCGGAGCTGGTGTGCTTGTGCTCGGGCGGGCACAGGGTGCCGTCGTTGTGGTGGTTGGTCAGCGGGGCGCGGAAGGCCACGAAGGATCCTCTCGGTTGGGAACGTGCGGTCGGCTTGGTACGAGGCCGACCGGTGGTGAACGGGTTCAGGCGGCCAGCAAGAACAGACGCTCGGCTATCGGCTGAGTCAGCGGCCGACGTGGCCGGTCAGGGCTTCGAGGAATCCGGCGACGGCCCGGCTGGGGACGTCCGGGGCGAACTCCTGCACCCAGGGCTCCGCGTCGGCTTCGGCCGGGGTGACCCGGACGGTCCAGACGATGCCGCGCTGCCAGGCTGCTGGGTCGGGTCCTCCGGCAGCCAACCGACGTAGACCCGGCCGTCCGGGCTTGTGCAGTGGACGTTGGCCTCCGGGGTGTCCACAAGCGCCCAGCCGTGCTCGCTGAGCAGGCTGAGCACCGGCTCCGCGCTGGCGTCCCCGGCCAGGGAGGGGCGTTGCGGGACGACGGGGCGGAAGAGGGCGGGAAGGCTATTGCCAGTGGTGTTCAAAATGGGACGGTCCTTCGTTGACCTGCGGTTTTTCCCGACATCCGTACGTTGACATGCGGTGCGACGGTGGTCGTAGTCGTTTCCGGCGGGAGCCTGTCTGCCGTGGGCGAACTGGACCGGGACGCAGAAGAACCGGCCACCTGGGAATGGACCGGGGCGGCCGGTTGTCGTAACGAGGTTGCGGCGCACGGCCGTACGAGGGCACAGGGGGATCGCGTGACGGAGCAGGGCGGCAGGCACTGGGGCGGGGCCGGACTGGAGCGCAAGATCCGCGCCGCCGGGGGGTCGTGGACGGTCGGCGACATCGTGATGGTCGCCGACGGCCAGTGGGCCGTGGACCTTGCGGCCCAGACGGGCCCCGAAGCGGACACCGTGGTGGAGCGCCGAGCTGCGGACGGGCGCAGCGTGGAAATGACGCTGGAGGAGCTGGCCCGCGCGATCGGCGCCCGGTTCGGGGACACCCACCACGACGACACGACCGACTGAGTCTCAGCCCTCCTTCGTGGATGCGGCGGCGCGGGCCGCCGCGTTCTGGTCGGCGATGTCCGCAGCGAGCCGCAGCACGGTGCCGGCAGCGGGGTGCCCGAGCGGGGCTGCGGTGATGACCTGGCGGATGAGCCGGAAGGCGGCGTGCGGGCTCCATCCGAGCTGGCTGTCGGGGTAGGGCTGGTGCCCGTCGTCCATCCGGACGAGGTCACGGCGGACCCGGCGCAGCGCGGTGGCGTCCACGATGGGGTGCGGGGTGGTGCCGACGGCATCGATGGTGGCATCGAGGAGCTGAAGCAGCGCAGGGTGGGCGGGGGTCCATGAGGCGGGTCGTTCGGTGGGCATGGGAAAGTCCTCCGGCTGGTTGTGGCATCTTCGGACGGATAGGTGATTTCGTCGGCGTCTCTGGGCTGTGTTCACGAGTTACCGGCGGGGCCTGTCGGCGGCCACCACCGGGCCGACCGGGGCCGAAATCGAGGGCGGGGCGGGTGGTGGGCCCGGGGTGCGCGGTGCCTGCACGGAGCGGGCGACAGCGGCTTGGGCCAGGCGGATCGCCGGGGCACGGTCCGGGGGCCGGGCGGCTTCGCGGGCGTCGATGATGGAGCCGATGGCCTGCAGGTGGGCTCGGCTCTCGGCCTGGGCGACCCGCAGCTCCACCGCCGACCTGGTGATCCGTTCCAGGTCGTAGAAGGCCGGCACCTGCCCGGTGCGGGTCATGGCGTGTAGGCGGTCCTGATGCACGACAGCCGCGTTGGACGAGACGACGAGGCTGGAGCGGATATGCATCGCCGAGCGCAGCAGCGGGTCCTGGACCGGGCGTTGAAGGGCGAGGGCCTCCAGCGCGTCGATGGGGCCGTCCCAGGCTTTCTCGATCATCGCGGTGGCCTGGTCGAAGACGGTGGCATTGGACACGGGTGAACTCCCCTTCTTCGCGGCGAACTTGGGTCAGCGGCCCGGCCCTGACGCTTGCGGGCGTTGCGGGGCGGAGGGCGGGCGGGAGGCCGGTATGACGGGTCGGGAGGTCCCGGTGGGCAGCGCGAGGGTGAGCGGTCGCGGGCAGCCTGGGCGGGCGGACATCCAACGGTGTCGGCACGAGGGGTTTGACCGCGGTTGCGGTGGCCTGCGGCGGGAGACGTCGCAGGTCGTCGACGTAGCGGATGACGGGGGCCGGGTCGGTCAGGGCGGTGTTCATCGCGGCGACCAGGCCCTCGGGGGTGAAGGAGGAGGCGGTGGCGTACAAGCGGTTGCCCGGCGGTCCGGCCAGCGTGAGCCAGCGCTCCTGGTGCCCGGTCATCTCGGCGGCGTGGTCGAGGCGGCTTCGGCGCAGGTGGACCTCGGCCATGACGGCGGTGCCGTACCTGTGGCTCCACCCCGCCGCCGCCAGCGGAGTGCCGACGTCGAGCGCGGCGAGGTTGCTGTTGCCGTAGTAAAGGTAGAAGTCCGGGCCTTCGGCGTAGCCGGCGGCGAGCGCGGTGATGAAGCCCGCGGCGATCTCGGTAGGGGCGGTGTCCCGGAAGGTGACCAGCCAGCGCGGCATGGCGAAGGGGTCGGAGTACGCCGTGATCTTCCACAGTGCGTCGTCGTCGCCCTCGGGCAGGTACCCGAGCCGGACGGTGTGGTCCGGAGCAGCGACGTAGACGTTGCCCAGTTCGTCGTGGGTCAGGTGCCAGCCCTGGTCGAGCAGAGGCCGCAACGCCGGGTCGCCGGTGCTGGTGGCTCCGGCCAGGTAGCGGGGCGTGACGTGGTGCTCGCGCCACCGCTCGTCGTTGGGGTCGTAGGCCATGGCTTCCTCCCCTTTCAGCGGCGGTGAGCCGGGGTCGGCAGGCTGGCCGGCGGGCTGACCCGCGAGGCGGGCTGGGAGTTGGCCGTAGGGCTGGCCGGGATTGCGGTGCGGCTGCGGGCGGCCTGGACGCGGAGGTCGGCCGCTGTCTGCGGGTGAAGGCGGTGCGGCGCACGTCGAGCGGCGTCGGCGACCGGGGTATCGGGGCAGCTCGGCCGACGGGGGTGAGCGTGGCCAGAGCCGGTCGGAATCCGGCGCGGGAACAGGCTCGGTGGTGACGTAGGGCAGGTTCCGCTCGGGGATGGCGGAGCGGGGCCGCTCGACGGGCTCGGTACTGCTGAATGCCCGAACCGTCTGCGTGACGAGGTAGAGCGGCGTGTCCTGGGCGAAGCCGGCGTGCCAGCGTTCGCCGTTGACTTCTTTGACGCAGGCGTACATCGTCCACATCGCCCGGCTGTCGCCGGCCAGTTCGGCGTAGTCGTCGATGTCGAAGGCGCGTCGGCTGAAGTAGGCGTGGCTGTCCGGGGAGTGCTGACAGTGCTCCATGGTCGTGTCGTCACTGCGCCAGTCGCGCTCGGCAAGGATGCCGTCGGCCGAAGCGCCTTGACCTTGAGGACCGCGATCCCATGGGTAGGGGTGATGGCTGTCCAGGCACTCGACCAGGGCTTTGGTGAAGGCGTTGGTGATCTCGGAGGGAGTGTTGCGGCTGAAGGTCGCGGACCAGGCCAGCATGCCGAGGGGCTCGTGGTAGCGGGTGACGCGCCAGCCGCCGTCGCGGCTGTGGGGCAGGTAGGCGATGTGGACGTCGTGGTGGGGGCAGACGAAGTGTTGTCCGTTGTCGGTAGTGGTCCAGCCCCAGCCGCGGTGCGAGTACAGGACGTTGCCGATGGCGGCGGGGTTGCCGCGCCCGGCCAGGTAGACGGGGCTGACCTGGTCCGGCGGCTGGTCGGGGTGCTGCTCGTCGGGCTGCAGAGTGCTCATGAGGGGGTGTGCTCCGGGGGTGGGGCCCGCGCGCAGCCGGGAGCGGCGCGCGGGCCAGGGCTCGGCGGCAGAACAGGTCTGGCTCTGGGCACGGGGGGGGGTACCTTCCGCGGGCGGGGGTGGACTGGGCGGTGATGGTGGCCGGCACTCGCGGCTGCGGGGCCGGGGCGTGGCTGAACAGGCCGCTTGGCGCGGCCGGGCTGCGCCGCAGAGCCGCTGAGGTGCGTATGCCGTACGGGCCGGGCGGGGCCGCCCGGTGGGTGCGGGTGGCTGTGGCCACGGGAGTTGCGGGCCGCACGGCGGCGGTGGGGTTGCTCCAGTGCTCGACGGCGGCGTAGACCGGTCCCAGGGCCCGGCCGGCGGCGGTGAGGGTGTAGGGGTCTCCGTGCCGGTGGCCGGTGCGGGTGACCAGGCCGTCGGCGTGAAGTCGGATCAGCCGCTGCCGGGTGTAGGGGTCATCCAGGCCGACCGCCTCGCCGATGCGAACGAAGCGCATGGGCCCGACGTCCAGGGCCTGGATCACGGCGGTGGTGTGGCGCAGGTTCAGCCGGCGCAGCGCGTCCTCGACGCGCTCGGCACCGGCCACACCGTCCGGCGAGAAAGCGAAATGGTCGTGGGACCAGTCGGCCAGTGCCTGATGGACCGGGGCCAGCGACGTGCCGAATCCACTGAGCTGGTACGGGGCTTGGAGATCCGCGCCGCGGGTCAGGAGGCCGTCGGCGTGCATCTGGGCAAGCCGCTTGCTGAGGACGGGCTGGCTGATGAAGGGGAGATGGGATCCGATGTCGCGTACCCGCATCGGCTGGTGCTGCTGCGCCAGGGTCTGCACGGCCCAGGTGGTCCACTTCGGTGCGATCAGGGACAGCGCGTCCTCGACGCGCTGGGCGTCGACGGCACCGGTCTGCGTGACGGTGGGCTGGGCGACGGTGGACATGGCGTACTCCAAAGGGGCGGAAGGCGCGAAGGTGAGCGGGTGGTCAGCGGGTACGTTCGGTGCGGAGCTGCTGGAGAACGGCGTCGAGGCGGCGGTTGCTGATGTGGATGCCGCGGTTGCGCAGGGCCCCGCGCAGCGCGTCGCGGGTGAGGCGGGGCAGGCAGGCGGCGGCCTGGCGGGCGGCCTCCATCACGTCCTCGTCTTCGACAGCGCGACCGGTCCGCCGGGACAGCGGGAGGCGGCTGGCACCGGGCTGGTCGAGCAGCAGCCGGACGTCCAACAGATCCCACAGCGCTTCGGCCTGGGACTGCTCCTGCTGCTCCACGCGCATGAGTTCGGCAACGTAGAGGCGCAGACGGTCGTCCCGGGGACGTTCGTCGGCGACGGCGTCCTGCACGGTGGTGCGCAGGGCGCGGCGCGTTGCGCGGCCCTGCTCACCGGTCTGCTCCAAAGCGCTCAGGCGGCGCAGCACGATCGGCAGAACGGGGTCGGCGCAGCGGTAATGGGCGACCTCGTCGCGTAGGCGATCCAGGGAGCGGCCGTACCGGTGCTCGACCAGGCGGCGGGTGTGAAAGGCAGTGGTGGACATGGGCGTTTCCTTATCTGGAAGGTCAGCGGGAGGGGGTCGGCTTGGCCTGACCGGGGGCACCGGCGGCAGGCGGTTCCGCCGGAGTCGAAGGAAGGGTGTTCCGCGTGCTGCGGCTGAGGGCAGCGGTGGTGCGCGGGTCCTGGACGCAGCCGGCGCGGAAGGCCGCCTGCCCCGAGTCGGTGACGGAGAGCTGCTGGCCGAAGTTCAACGAGGTGCTCGCGTCGCGCTCGATCCAGCCCCGCTCCTGCATCGCCTCCACAGTCGCGGGGGAGATCCGCGCACCCGAGCCGGTGTAGACGCCCAGGCCGGTCCGGAAGGCGCGCTCTTTCAGCAGCACCCGGCCGCGCTTGATCTCCTCCAGCGCCAGCAGCTCCTCGCGCGACGGCAGCGGATCGACAGCAGGGCTCGAACTGTCAGCCGTCGCTGTGGGGTCGGGGACGTCACGTGCGGCGGTCCCGGAACCGGTGGCGGGTGTGGCGGCGACATCGTCGGCAGCCTGCAGGGCTTCTTGGCCCAGCTCGGTCAGCGACAAGAGCTGTCCCTGCGTGGGCTTCGTGGCCGTGTCGATGTTCAGCAGGCCCTCGGAGACCATCCGCTCGACGGTCTGCGCCCAGATGGGGACCAGGACGCCGGTGCTGTCGGAGAGGTATCGGTCCTGCTCGGACAGCGCGCTCTGCTTCAACCGCAGGCCGCCGTGCTCGACCGCCCGCAGGGCCTGAACCTGCCGGCCACCGGCAACGGCCCAGCCGTCGTCCCGGGCCGGTGCTTCCTTTGCCGTTCGTCCCGGAACAGGGCCGGGCCCCTCGGATGCCGGTTGGGCGACGTCGGGAAGCAGCCGCCGATAGCCGGCCACGGCCCGGACCAGCTGCTGGTAGGCCGTATCCCGGTGGGCTGCGAGGAGTTCGAGCTGCGGGCCGGTGGCGCTCAGCAGTCCGTACGAACCGCGCATCTGCGGTGCCTTGCCCCGGCTGATGGGTTCGAGGGTCTCGATCGCTGTCTTCGCGGCGCGGGTGAGGTCGGTGTGCAGGTCGTCGGCCTCGTGCGCGGCGGTGGCGACCAGCCTGCCCACGATGTCCAACGGGTGGCGGTCGCTGAGGTCCCAGGGGGCTTCGACACCGAGTTCGGCTGCGACCAGGTGCGCGCCGGGCCGTACGGCGGGGTCGTGGGGGTTCACCGGGCCGGCCCCATCCGGGTCAGCAGGGTGCGTACCAGCGTCGGCAGGCTGTCCGGGCCTTCGCCGATCCGCAGGTTGCCGCCTGCTTCGCCGAGCACGTACGCCGCGTCCTCGGCCAGTCCGCTGGCGATCTCCATGCAGGCGTCGGTGATCTGGGCTGCGGCCAGCAGCGACTGGGACAGCACCTGCACGTACTCGCTGGACGTCAGCCCGGCGGTCTCGGCGGCGGCGCGGATGGCCGCCAGCTCCAGCACGCTGAACCCGAAACCCACCTCGGCCGCGCCGTCCTGCTCGGCCAGCAGCGGGGAGAGGGCGGGATCGGGCGGTGCAGCGGGGATGCCGACCTGGGTGCAGATCCGGTCGACCGCGTCGGTCAGCTCGCCGAGGGATTCGGTCAACCAGCCCAGGGCTGCGGCGTAGGAGGCGAGCGCGAACAATCCGGCTGGGGTGGCGGGCAGCGGCTCGTCGAGGAAGTTCTCCAGCCTGTCGGTCAGCTCACCGACGACCCGGGGTCCGGCGGCTAGTGCGCCGAGGACGGGGTGGAGGTAGGAGCGGGCGGCGGGGGTGGGGTACTCGGCGGTCAGGACACCGGAGATGCTGTGGGCCGCGCCGGTGAGCAGATCGGCCAGCTCGGTGCGGGACAGCGGGGTGCGGTCGGTGGTCATCGGGCGGCCTTCCGGGTGGGTGTGGATGGGGCGTATTGGTGGTGTAGGCGACCGAGGCGGTCGTCGAGTCGAGGGCGAGGCCGGTGGCGTGTGGGGAGCGGGAGTTGGCGGCGCGGATGCGGACTGCGGTCGCCGGGTCCGGGGGCGGGGTCTGGGTGCGGCCGGTGCGGTGCTGGGCGGTGCGGTAGACCGCGTAGTCCGCGCGGGGGCCGGCGGCGACCAGGTACACCTCGCGGTCGTGCTTCGAGGTGGCCGGTGCGGGCCGGAACTGGACGACCAGCCGATGAGAAGCCCAGTCGGATCCCACGCCGAGGATGACCTTGTGGAAGCCTTCGAGCCGGCCCTCCAGTCGCTTGGCGACCCGTTCGCCATTGACGAGGTCCTGCAGGTGCAGCAGCGCCTGGTCACGGATGGGTTCGGGCAGGTTGCGCAGGTCGGCGAGGGCGTCGGGGTGGGCGGCGAAGGCGCGCCGGGGCAAGCTCACAGCGGCCGCCTCCGGTTCACCGGCTGTCCGCCGAGCGCCGAGACCGGCTGTGGCGTGCGGCTGCCGGGTGTTCCGGGCGCGCTGCGGGCGCGGGCTGCCGATACGCACTGTGCCGCTGACCGCTCTGGCGCGGGCAGGAGCGGTTCGGTTCGGTCGGCCAGCCGCGCGAGGGCAGACGCCGTGTCGGGGAAGGCTCCTTCGCGGAGCGTGGACGTGCGCTCTTCGAGGTCGCCCTGCTGCAGAAACACCCGGATTGGCACCTGGGCGGCGGCGCGGTCGCGGACCAGGGTCCAGGCGTAGCAGGTGTCGTCGAGGTTCTCGTGGAAGACCTGGAGCAGGTCGTACCGCCCCGATTCGGCGCGGATCTTGTCCTCGACGAGCGAGGTGGCGGTTTCGGCGGCCCGAGCGCGGTCGTTACCCGAGACGCTGACCGCTTTGAGCGGGGCGCCGCGGTCGGCGAGCCACCGCTGGGCGAAGGCGATCCCGGTATGGGACGCGGCTTCCAGGGTGAACGTCCCGTAGCCCGGGAAGCGGTGGAACGCGACGGTGTGGAACTGCGGTTTGGGGTCGTCCCAGGTCGCCGTGGTGTCGTACATCAGCGGGTAGCTGGCGGTGTCGGTCTGGTGGTCGACCACGGTGCTCAGCTCGGCCGCCGACAGACCGGCGAGGACCTGCCCGATGGACGGGTCGGCAGGGGAGTAGCCGGCGATACGGAAGCAGGGGGCGCTCACCGCGACCTCCCCGGACCCGGCTGATGCACCGCCCTGGTGGACGGCACGGGAAGGGTGTCGAGGCCGCACGCCGCACGCCGCAGGGCGCGGGGCGCCGGTGGAGCGGGCGAGCGCGACGCGCGTACGCAGGGCATCGGCGTCGAGGTGGCCTTCGGGCGCCGGTGGCAGCGGGGTGCTGCGGTCGTTCAGCCAGTCCCGGGCCGTGTCCTCGTCGGGGAAGGCGCCCTCGCGGGCGGTGTAGGTGAGCGCCTTCTCGTCGACCACTTCGAGGAAGACCCGGACCGGGTCCACGGCCGCGCCACTGTCCCGCACCAGGGTCCAGTTCTCACACGGGGCGGAGTCCCAGGTCCAGGTGTCGATGACGTCGTAGCGCTGCCCGCCCTCGCGGATCATCTGCTGCACCCGGAGGGTCTGTTCGTCGGCCGGCGCGACGAAGTCGCCGTCGATCATGGCGATCTGCTCGGGCGGGCAGCCGCGGGCGATCAGCCAGGCTTGAGCGAACGGCACGCTGGCGTGATATTCGCGTTCCAGAGTGAAGGTGCCCACGCTGAAGTCGCGTGCGACCTTGATCGCGGCGATCTGCGGCGCACCGGGCACGCCCCAGGTCGCGGAGGTGTCGTGGGCGACCACGTAGCTGTGGGACCGGTGCGGAGCGGTGTGGTGTTCGGCCAGGACGCGCAGGTCACCGCCCCACAGCAGGCGTTCTGCTTGCTCGGAGCCGAGGTCGGCAGGGTCGAGGTCGTCCAGCGCGAAGTCGAGTTCGGCGGTCACCGGTCACCGCCCGCTATCACAGGTGCCGGAGTGGCCAGCACACGGTGGCTCGGGCGGGCCGGGCTGGTGGTGCATGCCGCGAACGGACCGTCAGGGGCTCGCAGATGGAGCAGGGCGTGGTCGAGGTGGTCGCGGTGCCATGTCGAAGGACCGGACAGGCCCGCCTCGGCGTCGGTGAGCTGCTGCCAGGCAAGCCACAGGGCGTGGAGGCGGGCGACGGCCTCGGAGTGCTCGTACCACTTGGCGCACCACGGGCGGGTGGTGCTGATCTCCCGGCCGTAGACCGGCAACAGCAGGTGGTGCACCCAGCCGGCGAGCGCGGCCAGTTCGGTGGCGTACGCTTCGCCGCCCAGCGCGAGGATGAACACCCTGGCCGGACCGCTGTCCGGCGTGGCCTCGGCGGCCTCGGTGTTGTCGGCCGGTGCGTCAGGGGTGGGGGGTTCGGGTTCGGAACCGAGGCGATCGAGGATGACGCCGTGCTGGCGGACCTCGGCCATGGTCGCGGCCAGCGTGCTGGCCAGGTCGCCGAGGTTCTCGTCGGCGACGCGGAACGGCTCGGGCTCTGGTTCGGGGGCGGCCGTGGTGGGATCGGACATGACGCTTCCAGGGGGATGGGTGAGCAGGTCGGAGGCGGTGTGCGCGGAGGCGGGGTTCTTCTGGAAGCCACGGCGGTGCTCCTCGGTGAGGAAGTGAACATGGGGAACAGGATGCGGAGGATCAGCGATTTGGCCGGTCCGGGAAAAGGCGGTAATGCGGCTAGAGCGGTGATCAGCGGGGCAGCACCGGAAGGGTGGACTGAGCAACTGCATTGCTCAGTCGGTCTGTTGAGGGATGACGCCGTTGCCGAACACGGTGAGCTGGGCGGGACGGCCGAGTCCGGACGTGGCGGTCACCCCGCTCATTGGTAGGCCCTGCATGCGCTCAACGAACGCCGCACGCAGCCGCCCGGCCGCATTGCTAGGTGGCGGTGCGGGGCGGGTGATGGCGGCGCCGTACGGTTCCCACCGGCTGGTGGACGTGCTGTACACCGCGCGTGGCTGCTGCGGCCGGACGATGGACGCAGCCCACCCCTGTGCACAGAACCTCAAGAGAATCGCAATTGCGTGCGATTCCCTGATTGAGTGGGCTTATGCCGTGAAGAACGTCACCCCGGGCGATGACGCGGTCGAATCCCCGGTCGACACGCCAATTAGCGCTGCGACATGTTGGATTGGAGCACCATTGCTCCGTCGAAACCGCGGTGCATCGCGCGAAAGATCTTGAGGTGACCGAATGCCATCACTGTCACGCATCGCATTCGTTTGCCGGAGGACAACGTTCCACTGCCGGGCCCCCCAGGATGTTTCAGGCGTGCCCGCCGACTGGTGCGGCACGGACTGTGATGGGGGTGGACTGCAAGTGCGGAAACGCATACTCGGACGCTGGGGCTCGGTGCTCGGCGTCGCGACCACGGGGGTGGTCATCGCGGCGGGTGCGCCGGCGGTGGCTGCCGCGCCGGATGTTCCGACGCAGGCGGTGGCGCTGGTCGACAGTGTCAAGCCGGTGCTGACGGCGAAGATGTCGAGCCCGTCGGGCGGGCAGGTCACGGCGAAGTTCTTCGCGGGGACGTATGCCGCCGGCGGGGCGTGGGACCTGGTCAACGGCGGTACGGTCACGGTGGCGTCGGGCTCGGTGGCCCGGCTGACGCTGCCGGTGTCGATGCCGATCGGTACGGAGTTCGACTGGCAGGTGCAGGCCTGCCAAAGCGGCACCTGCTCGGCGTTGACGACGCTTCAGGACACGCATGTCTCGCCGATGCTGGGCGCGGGTGCACGGCCGGGTGCGACGCGGCTGTCGTTCTCCGCCGGCGACCATGTCTCGGCGCAGGTCGACGTGGGCTCAGGGAATGTACTGGTGTCCACCAGCGATCTGACGCTGCCCGGGATCAACGGCGATGTCGGTCTCGGCGCGTCGTACAACAGCGAGTCGGTGGGATCCGGGTTCACCTCGACCTCGGCCGCCGCGGGGTACGGGTGGCTCCTGACGCCGTACGACATCTCGCTGACGGTGCATGAGGAAGGATCGGTGACCTACCGCGGCCAGGCCGGTGTAACGGGCCTGTTCGTGTCCACCGGCAGCAGCTTCACCGCGCCGGGCGGCTTCAAGGCGGACCTGGTCAAGAACAGCGACGGCACCTACACGCTGACCGACCACTCCAGCCAGACCAAGCAGACCTTCGACTCCGCCGGCAAACTCACCAAGATCACCGACCGCAACGGCAACACCACCACACTCGGCTACAGCGGCAGCCTGCCGGCCTCGATCATCGCGACCCGCGGCACCACCAGCCAGCGCACCGGCGTCTATGCCAATGCGTCGGGCCATGTGACGACGCTGAAGCAGACCGCCTCCGACGGCTCGGTCCGCACCGTCACCTACACCGTCAACAGCAGCGGCGACCTGGCCTCGGTCAAGGACACCCTTAACCGCACCACGTCCTTCGGCTACACCGCCCACCAACTGACGTCGATCACCAACCCCGGCGGCGGCATCACCAACTTCACCTACGGCGCCCGCGGGGTCACCTCCGTCACCCAGCACAACACCGCCACCGGCTCCCCCGGCGACTCCGTCACCCGGCTGTCCTACCCGACGGCCACGCAGACCCTGCTGGCCGCGCCGAACACCGACCAGACGCAGTCGGTTTCCACGGTTCCGCACACCACCTACGACCTCACCTCGGACAACACCGCGCACGTCACCAAGGCCACCGACGCCGACGGCAACGTCCGTTCCAAGACGTACACCGCGAACTTCGACACCTCCACCAGCACCGTCGGGTCCGGCAGCGGAGCCTCGACCTCGTCGAACGAGTACAACGCCAACGGCGGCGAGTCGCTGACCAAGACGACTTCCCCCACGGGTTCGTCGCAGTCCGCGCTCTACGGCAACACCGCCCCCGCCAGCAAGTACCTGCCGTCCTCCTCGACCGACGCCCAGTCCAACGCCAGCACCTACCACTACACCGGCGCCGGGCAGCGCGACGAGAGCACCGACGCCAACGCCGCCAACGCCAAGGTCACTTACAACAGCGACGGCACCGTCGCCACGTCCACCGACCCGGGCAACAGCACCAGCGCCACCTACGGCTACGACTCCGCCACCCACCAGGCCACCTCCGTCACCCCGGTGACCGGCGGCTCCCTGGGCGGGCAGACCTTCAGCTACGACAAGTACGGACGCCTGGCCACGGCCAAGGACGGCCGGAACATCACCACCACCTACGGCTATGACGACGCGGACCGCATCACCTCGGTCACCTACTCCGACAGCACTCACGCCGTCGGGTACACCTACGACGGCTTCGGCCGGGTCTGGACCCGCACCGACGGCACCGGCACCACCACCTACACCTATGACGACCTCGGGCACCTGGCCACCCGCACCGCGACCTCCGGCGGCGGCACCCTCACCTACGGATACGACAAGTCCGGCAACCTCGTCACCCTCACCGACGCCCGCGGCACCGCCACCTACAGCTACGACGACGCGAACCTGCTGACCCAGCTCATCACCGCGGCGCCGGCCTCCACCAAGATCCGCTTCGCCTACGACGACCACGGCCGCCGCACCGACACCTGGTTCGGCACCGACACCAACCACACCATCTACAAGGCCCACGTCCACCAGGACTTCGACGCCTCCGGCCGCCCCTCACGAGTCTGGGCCGACCAGGGCCCCGCCACCTCGCCCACCCGCCAGTTCGACGTCACCTACTGCCGCGCCGCAGGCGGCACCCCCGGCACCACCTGCTCCGCCGCCACCACCGACGACCGCAGCCTCCTGCAGTGGTCTAAGGACAACCTGACGGGGAAAACGACGACCTACGGATACGACCCGGGCAACCGGCTGACGTCAGTGGCGACTTCGGGAGGTGGGACCACGTACAGCTACGGCTACGACGCACGCGGCAACCGCATCACCGCCACCGGGACAACCACCCTCACCCACAACGCCGCCAACCAGATCACCACCAGCGGCTACACCTACGACGCCGCCGGGAACCTCACCAAGACCCCGTCCCTGTCCTCGGTCACCTACAACGGTGCCGGCCAGATGACGGCGGCGACCACCTCCACCGGAACCGGCACCTACACCTACGCCGGCACCGGGCAGACCGAGCTGACCCACCAGACCACCGACGACGGCGAGAACGTCGACTACGTCTACGGCCGCCCCGACGGCAACGGCCAGCCCGTCATCGAACAGGTCACACTCGACGCGGGCACCGCCTACATCGACCACGACCCCACCACCGGCCAGCCCCTGGTCCTGCGCACCACCACCGGCACCGAGGCGTACTACATCATCGACGGCTTCGGATCCCCCGTGGAATTCATCAACCAGTCCACGGTCACCTCCACCGTCTACCAGTACGACCCCTACGGCGCCTACCAGACCACCACCGCCACCGGCTCAGCCGCAGCCCAGAACCCCTACCGCTTCGTCGGCGGGACCTACGACCGCACCACCGGCTGGATCAAATACGGCCAACGCTGGTACAACCCCACCACCGGCCGCTTCACCACCCAGGACACGTACTCCTTCCTCGCCGACCCGGCCAACGGCAACCGCTACGCCTACGCCGCCGACGACCCCATCAACAACGTCGACCCGACGGGAAATCTGTCATTCGACATTGGGGGTGAAATCTGCGATGTGCTTTGCCTGGGAGGTGGCCTCAGCATCAACAGCGACGGGAGTGTGCACCCCTACGTGGCCGTCGGAGGTGGTACCCCCGGGGCCAGCGCTGACGCAAGCCTCGCATCCGGTTCGGCTTCACGAGGACTAACTGGCGAGTACGGCTGCGGGTTCGGCCCCCTGGAGCTCTCTAAATCCACGGACGAATCGGAAAGCGTGGGAACTGGTGGCGATTCCGGGAAATGTTCCGGAACACTCAAGTACACATTCTAAGAATCAGGCAGAAAGGGATCCGATGGACTCGCTTATGATTATCGCTCAAAAGAGCAGACCAGATGGTCCGTCGTGGTTTCCGTATCTGTTCCTCGCCGTCGCCGTACTCGTAGGGATCTTCCTTGCAATTCGGTTCATGAAGCGGCGCAGGTAAACGGTTGGGGTGGCCTCCGGCCAGCCGGAGGCCACCCCTTTCTTGCAGGGGTGAATCATGAAAATATTGGTCGGAATATTCCTGATGATATTTGGCGCGCTCTTCGCGATTTTTGCTTCGAAATTTTCAGTACGTAAATCTGGCGCCAAGGAAAAATTCTTTTCCCGCTCAAATGAAATCTCTTTTAGGCTAATCGGTGCGGCCATCTGCGCCGCGGGGCTCCTCTATGCAATCGGGATTATTGGATAAAGCGAGAGAGCGGCCCTAATAGCGCGCTCATGCCGAGAGCGCGCAGCACGACCAGGGCAACGACAGATCGCCGAACGAGAGGGGCCGGACACCATGTCTGCGGTGAGGAGACCGTCGAGGTCAAGATCTGGTGGTCACCGTGTACAACTAGTGAACACCCTTCGGGGAATCCCCGAGCTGCATGGACGGCGTGGAGCGGGTCGAGCAGCGCACGCCGACGCTCACCCGATGGGTGACGAAGGCCGGCTGCGCCACGCGAGAGTTCGACGCCGAGAACACCGAGCAGATCCGCGAACCCGGGCCGACCGACTGTGAAATCGGAGCGCCGCCGATTCCATAGAGGGCCAACATGAGGATTTTCGTCCGAACTTCACTTCGCTGCCAACCACATCCGATCAGCGAATCGATACAGAGGGAGCGCCCGAGAACTGCGTGCAGTGTGGGCAGCACGGGAAGGGCGGACTGAGCAACTGCACTGCTTGGGCTGCCTGTTGGGGAATGACGCCGTTGCCGAGCGCGGTGAGCTGGGCCGGCCGACCGAGTCCGGGTGTGGCGGTCACCCAGCCCTCGGGCAGACCCTGCATCCACTCCACGAAGGCCGGGCGCAGGCGCCCGGCCGCGTCGGTGGGCGGCGGTGCGGGACGGGTGAGGGTCTCCCATCGGGTGATGGCGGCGCCGTAGGGCCCCCACCGCCCGCTGCTTCCTCCGTATCCGGAGTCGTGTCCGTCCACAGCGGCAGGACCACCGCCGACAGCGGTGGTCGCCGGCCCACCCCCGAACGCCGTCCAGGGGTGCCGGTGTCGCTCGCCCACGTAGGGAGTCGCGAGGCCGCCGCCGACGGGAGGGTGAAGTCGCCGTTGCCGTGTCGCTGGTTCGGTGAGCCCTTGATCCCGTCCGACGCTTTCGGGGTCGGCAGTAGCCACTCCACCTCGTCGGCCAGATTGGGCCGTGTCCGCTGCTCTTCCTCTTCGCCGGGTGCTGGCTCCCGCCGTTCGACCCGATGTTGGCCGTCGGCGTTTTGAGTAGAGTGTCCGGTGGGCCAAGCGGCGAGGAAGGTCCGCTCGCGCCGGTGCGGGGCCCCGATGTCGGAGGCGCGAAGCATGAGCCAGCGTGCGTCGTACCGGAGGTCGGCCAGGGAGCCGAGTACGGCACCAAGTGCCCGCAGAGCAGGCTGGGCTGGGTCGTCTCCCAGACACCACGGGCAGAATTCCACGTCGCCAGGGGAACCGGCCGGCGAGGTGAGGAGTCCTCGGACATTCTCGATCACCACCAGGCAGGGGCGGAGGGCTTGGACCGCACGGGCCACGTGCAGCCACAGCCCCGAGCGGGTTGCAGGGTTGAGTCCGGCGCGGCGGCCGACGACCGAGACGTCTTTGACAGGGGAAGCCCGCGGTCAGCACGCACACCCGGGGCACATCGCCCCAGCTGGTGGTGGTGATGTCGCCGTAGTTGGGCACGAGTGGCCAGTGGCGGGCGAGGATTCGGGAGGCATCGGGATTGATCTCGGCATGCCAGGCCACCGTGCCGCCGAGAGCGGCCTGAACTCCCAGTTCCAAGCCGCCGTAACCCGAGCAAAGGCTGCCGATCGCGGGCCCGGCGGTCGACGGGGGCGGCATGTCAGCGCCCCTTCACGGTAGTCGGTGCCAAGTGGATCGGCGCTGGTACCGAAGCGGCGGGTTCATTGACGACGGCGGCGACGGGCCCGGACAGGTGGGGCGAGGCGGGGTCCTGGGCGCTGATGAGGTGCAGCACGGCATCGAACTCAGTGATGAGCGCGTCGAGTTCGGTGCCCGGGTGGTGCGGCTGATTCATGTGTGGCTCCGGGAAGGTGGCCGTACCGGCGGCACGGCAGGGGTTGTAGCGGGTGCCCCGGGTGCTGGTGCGGGCGGGGTGCTGCGGGCGCGGGCGGCGCGGACCTGGGCCGGAGGCGGGCCGGCGGCGGGTTCGTCGTGGACCGCAGGCAGTGCCGGCGGGCGGGTGCCGGTGGTCCAGCGCTGCCGGACTTCGTGAAGGACGCCGAGGGCGGCAAGGGCTTGGTTGATGAGCTGGCCGGGGGCCAGGGCGTCGGTGGTGGCCAGGTCGCGGATGGTGCGCGCGGTCACGGCGGCGGTCCGCAGCAGCGCCGAGCGTGCTACCTCCTCGCCGAGCCACTGGGCGCTGCCGGGCCCGACACCCTGGCAGATCGCGGTGATCTGCTCGCCGGTCACGGTGCCGCCGGCAAGCAGGCCGCGCCGCTGGGCCTCCCACAGAAGGGTGACCTGGTCGATGGGTTCGCCGCGGTGGTGCAGCGCGCCGAGGCAGCGGTAGAGCTGGCCGTGCGCGGGGTTGCCGAAGTCCTGGGGCCGCAGCCAGCCGATGACCTCGTCCATGCCGGACGGCCGCTCGGTGAGAGTCGCCAGGAGCAACTGCTCGTTGTCCGAGACCGCCTGGGCCCCGGTCGGCAGCGGGTCGGGGGAAAGAATCGGAGGCGCGGGAGTGACGGGGCGCGGTTCGGTGCCCCAGCGCCGGGCGAGGTCATCCAGCACGGCCGCCAGTACGTCCGCGTGGTGGAGGGTGTTCTCGACTTCGCCGCGGACCGCGTCGGCGCGGGCGGTCTGGTGGAGGCGCACCGCCTGTTCGGTGACCGTGCGGTGGATGGCGCCTTCCAGGACCATCCGCCCGTAGACCGGGGCGTGTTCGGGGCGGGGACAGGCCGAGACCAGGGTGTGCGCGTACACCGGGGTCACGCCGCGCGTGTGCTTCCCGGCTTCGGTGACGGTGTCGCTCACCCATTCAAGCGGCACGGTGCCGTCGGCGGTCAGGACCGGTTTCCCCTTTGACCGCAGGTGGCGCAGCGCCGCGAACAGTGCCTGGTGGGCGGGCCGGTAGAAGTGCTCGGGCTCCAGCCAGTCGAGGTGGTCGAGCTGGCCGGGGTCGAGCAGGACCGCGCCGAGTACGGCCTGCTCGGCCTGCAGCAGCGGCCTCATCACCGCCTCCCGGAACGCAAGGGCAGCGGGGACAGGGCGGCGACGGCCCGGTCGGCAGCGGCCATCGCCACGGCGAAGCGGTCCAGCTCGACGGCGAGGGCGCGGTCAGCCGGAACGGTGCCGCTGGCGGCGGTCAGCAGCCATTGGCCGCCGCGCCGCGCAACCGGCAGATCACCGAACGGCCTGGTGAGGGAGGAAGAAGCGGAGGAGGACATGAGTGCTCCAGCAGGCAGGAAGGGGGGAAGGCGTGGTCATGCGGTGATGTCGAAGTCGTCCTGGACAGAAGCGCCGGAGCGGCACGACCAGGGTGAGCAGCCGTCCGGCTCACCCAGTTCCAGATCCGCCTCGGCGGCGGCCTCGAACAAGTCACCCTGGAGCGAAGCGCGTTTCTGCGCGGTGACATGGTCGATGGGCGCCTCGGACAAGGGCACCCGGCTGCGATGGAGGTATGCGGTGCCGAGCAGCGGCTTCCCGTCGGCGTTGGCCCTGGCGTTGCCCGCGCGGATCGCGGCGTCGAAGTCCACGACGTCCGCCCATTCCGCCGGGCTGGTGTCGCGCAGGCTCCTCCACTGCTGATTACCGTGGTAGGGACAACCCAGACACGCACTTTTGGGCGTCGATCCGAAGCCGCGTTCGCGCAGCAGACGCTGGCAGTCGGCGCGGGACAGGCCGAGGTCGATCAGCGGGAAGACGTTCTTCATGTACGCGACGTCGGCGTCCTTGGCGCGGTGGAACTCGTCCGTGGAGATGCCGATCCACTGCTCGACGAAGGTCCCCTTGGGGATGCGCCGGGGGTAGGGGTGGCCGAGCAGTTCGCGGACCTGGATCTTGATCGGCCGGATCTTGTACTGCCCCGTGCACTGGCGTCGTGACATGCCTATGCCGCCGTCGGCGTTGAGAATGTGCAAAGGCATCGAAGCGAAGCGCTTGTCCGGGTCCAGGGCGTCGGTGCGAATGTTGCCGGAGGAGACCCGCAGGATCGGAATACCGGCAGGGCGGGCGACTTCGCGCTCGATCCGGTCCAGGTGCTCGTAGATCGCGCGGGGCTCCCAGCCGGTGTCGGCGAAGATCGCCGCATCCAGTCGGGGCAGGCGGCCTTCGGCGGCCAGGAGCAGCAGGCTGGTCGACTGCACGCCGGCACCCAGGCTCAGCACGCGCAGCGCCGGGGCGCTCATGACGCAGCCTCGAAGTCGTCACGGCCCAACGTGGCCTTGGCGAGCGCGCGTTCGGTGATCGCCGCGGTGGCGGCGGCCGAAGCGGGGCCGATGGTCTTGGCGGCGGGCTCGGTGTACCAGGGGCGCAGGGTGAGCATCGCGACCCGCAGGCCGGTGGCGAGAATGAGTGCTTTGCCCTTGGGCAGGGCGCGGATCGCGTCCGGGGGCAGGATCCGTTCGGTCCGCATGCTGACGGAGGTGGACTTGCCGGACTCGCTGGTGGAGACCGAGGTGGTCTGCACGTCGTGGTCGCCGACCATCCGGGAGAGCCGGTCGGCGAAGTCCGCGTCATCGATACCGCTGCCGATGATCTTGACGGTGGCGGCCGACCAGAGGGCGTCCATGCCCTGCTCGCCCCAGCACTTCTGCCCCTGCCGGTAGGACTGCAGGATCGTCATAGGGATGACGCCCCGGCTGCCCAAGTGCGAATACAGGTCGGGGAGATCGCTGATCCGGCACACGTTCGCGGCCTCGTCCAGCACGCACAGGGCCGGGGGGTCGAGGCGCCCGCCGGAGCGTTCGGCGACGATCACGGCGGAGCGCATGACGGCGTCGGCGGCTGCGGCGATGATCGCGCTCGCGCTTCCGCCGCCGTCCTTGCTGAGCAGGTACAGCGTGTCGCGGGAGGTGGCGAACGCGGCCGGTTGGAACTCCGGCAGATGTTTGGCGGGCGTGACCCAGGCGGCGACGTCGGGGTCGAGGAGGCAGCTCGCGTACTGCCGCGCCGTCTCGAAGATGCCGTCCCTTGTTTCGACGGCGCCGGAGACGGTGCCCTGGGGCTGGGCGGCGACCGCGTGGTGGCCGGCGTCGGTGAGCAGGTCGACCGGGTTGCGGTCGGCCGGTGCCGCCAGCCATGCCAGGACGTCGGTGATCGGGCGGTGGGTCGAGGCGGCGGCCAGGAACAGCGCGCCGAGTGTGTTGGCGGCGGCGGTGGACCAGAAGTCCGAGCCGTTCGACTCGTCGACGGATGCGGCGACGAAGTGCCCGGCAAGCCGTTTGGCGCCGGCCAGGTCGCGGGCGTCGGCGAGGATGTCCCACCACATCTGACGGGGGTGGTGGGCGATCTGCTGCGGATCCAGCGTCCACACGGTGCCCACGGCGGTACGGGCGTCCACGGTGGCGGTGTACGCGTCGTTGGCGGCTTTGTTGCTGGTGAGCAGGACCGGGCCGGGGGCGGCGAGGATCGCGGGGATGGCCAGCCCGGACGTCTTCCCGGAGCGCGGGGCCATGATCGCGCAGATCACGTCCTCCCACGAGGCGCGGACCTCGGCCCGGCCGGGGGAGAGGGTACCGAGGAGGATGCCGCGGTCAGCGGGTGCGACCTCTTTTACTCTCCCGGCCGTTCAGGCTCGGCCGCAGGTCACGGGCCTTGGCGGTGACCTCCTTGGCCAGGAGCGGCGCGACATCGCCCTTGCGGGCCAGGCCCGTTGATGCGCCGGCGCGTAGGCGCAGCCACACGGTGACCGCGGTCGCGGCCAGCGCGGCGGTGAGGAGTCCGGGGACGATACGGGCGCCGATCAGGACGGCGGTGGCGCCCAGGTGCGGCCACAACAGGCCGGGGTGGAGCAGGGCGTCGGCGGCCCGGAACCGCTCCCAACGACCGTCCCCGACGCAGGCGTTCGTGAGGTTTCCGGTGAGCCAGGCCAGCGAGCTGAAGGCCAGAGCTGCTCCGAGTGCGCCGAAGAGGAGATAGAGGAGTGCGTCGGTGCCGGTGGTGGTCGAGGGCGGGCGTGTGCGTGGGGATGACATGAGGGTGTCCTGACGGGAGAAGAGGGTGGCCGTACGGCGGGGAGGCGGTTTCTCCTGCTGGTCACGGGTGGTCTCCTAGCGGGTGCGGGTGTTCGCGGATGCTGTCGGAGCGGGTGCCGGTGCGGCGGGTGCGGGCGGTGAGGGCGTGCGTACGGCGCCAGCGGCGGGGGAGGGGCGGGTCGCGGCCTGCCGGCGGCGCTGGTAGCGGTCGTGGTCGGCGACCATCGCACCGCGGACGAGCAGCATCGGGTCGAGGCTGGTGATGAAACCAGCCCGGGTGAGGGCCTCGGCTGCCTGGGTGGCGCAGGTCTTGTCGGCGGCCCAGCCATCGTCACGGGCCAGGATCCGGCAGTGGGGCCCGAGCCAGTCCGGGTCGAGGATGAAGCCGTGCTCCCACAGGATCTGGTGGGCGGCATCGGGTGCGCCCGTGCGTGTGTCGGCGAACACGCCGTGCTCGTACCAGATTTCGACGTCGGTGCCGTACAGGTCGGCGCGGTTGGGACGGGACGGTTGGCCCATGGCGGCATGCTCCTTTGTCCGGGTCAGCGGGAACGTTGGATTGCGGTGATGTGGCACGGGCCGGGCACCGGTCTGTTGGATTCCGGTGGCGTCGGCGCGGACGGCTGCGTCCACAGCCGCACCGATGTGGTGCTGTGCTTGGAGGACCGTGCGGTGGATCTGGTGCAGGGCGGGGATCAGGTGCTGCGGGGGAAGGGAGCCCCAGACCGGGGCCGGGCCGTCGAGGGAGTACGTCGATGCGATCGGCTCGTCCAGGACGCCGGTGAAGATCGGACCGTCGCGTAGTTCCTCTTCGACGAGTTCGTGAGCGAGCTGGACGGCGGCGTGACGGACGTCCGCGCCGGTCGCCCACGGCTCCACGCCTGGCGGCACGAGGTGGTCCAGCGACACCGGGACCGCGTCGGTGCCGGGGGCGTCTTGGCCGGAGGTGGCGAGGTAGGCGTGGTCGGCCGCGTCGCTGACCAGACACTGCACCGTGTCGGCGACGGCGGCGAAGCCGCCGGCCCGCAGAACAGACCTCGTATCCCGGCTGCCGACCATGTGCGAGCTGTCGATGGCCAGGTCCTGCAGGAACTCCCCGGTTCCAGAAGGGTGGTCGAGCCGTTGCAGGGCCTGGGCGCAGACTTCAGCAGCAGCCCGGCGGACGTCCTCGTCGGTGAACGGGGGGTCGCGTTGAACCGAGGGGAACAGGACGTGGCCGAGGTGACGGTTTTCCTCCATGACGTGTCCTCTGCACCGTGGCCGGTTGTCACGGCGTCACGGTCAGCGTCAGGCTCTCGCAGAGGAGGTCGCAGCGGGTGTGGGCGTGGCCGGCGCTGTCGGCGGTGACGATGAAGAAGCCGACGCGGGCGGTGGACAGATCGCCGTGCGGCGGCAGCGCGACACGGTCGCCGACCGCGCGCAGCCAGGTCACCTCGCGCAGCCAGCCGGGGGCGACGCCGGGCTTGACCGGCAGATGAGCCGTGTCGAGCGTGCCGCTGGCCGGCGGGTACAGGATTTTGATCGCGGCCGTTCGGTGGGCGGTCGGTGTCAGTGAAGGAACGTTTCCGCAGGCGATGTCGGCGGCGGCGCGGGGCAGGTCGATGCCGGTCGCGAGCCGGACGAGGGTGCCGATCCGGTCGCCGCCGGTGCGCGCGTTGACCTCGATCAGCCGCGGTCCGTTCGCGGTCAGTCGCATTTCGACGTGCTGGACGCCGTCGGTGAGGCCCAGGGCGCTCACCGCCTTCGCGGCGACCGGCGCGACGTGCGGCAGGAGCGGGTCGCCCGCGGTCACGGTGTGCCCGGTCTCCTCGAAAAACGGCTCGAAACCGACGTCCTTGCGGGTGACGGCCACCGCCGTGGTCGTACCGCCGACGGTCACGCACTCCACGCTGATCTCCGGGTCGCGCAGGAACTCCTCGACGAGGACCCCGGACCCCTCCGGGCCCATCGCACCCGCTCCGGCGGCGGCGAACTCCCAGGCGGCGGGCAGCTCTTCGGCGCTGTTGACGCGGATGACACCGATGCTCGCGGCATGCGATGCCGGTTTGAGGACGACCGGGTATCCGGTGCGGGCCGCTGCGGCGGTCGCCTCGTCGAGGGTGTCGACGCAGGCGTACGCCGCCGACGGCACGTGGTGTGCGACGAACCGTGCGCGGCTGGCGGCCTTGTCGCGGGCCGCGGTCACCGACTCCACGGTGTTGCCGAGCAGGCCGAGGCCTGCGGCGAGCCGGGCTGTGGGGACCAGGCAGTATTCGTCCCACGTCACGACTCCGGCGACGGTGTGCCGGCCGGCCAGGGCGAGCCCGGCGGCGAGCACGGCCGCGGGGTCGTGGGGGGCGGCGACCTCGAAGTCGGCGACCAGGTGCGGCTTGAACGCCGGCGGCTTGACGTCGATCAGCGCGACCTGATAGGTGGCAGCCGCCTGTTCCAGGCAGTACCCCCGGTAGTCGGGGTCGGTGCCGCCGACGACGATGAGCAGCGGGCTGGTGGTGCGGGACATGCGGGAACCTCCGGGCGGGAGACGGACGGGAACAAGGGAGAGCGGGAAAAGGGGCGGAGTCGGGACGACGGTGGTCATGGCGTGTCCACCGGCTGGGCCCGGTCGCTGCGGTGCACCGCCAGGACCGTGCGCGATGGCGGTTCGCAGGCGGAGCGGTGGCGGCGCAGTCCGCCGAAACACGCGGCGAGCACCACGCCCTGACCGGCGGCGCAAGCCAGCAGCAGATGCGGAAGGCCGTCGGCGGGCACGGCCGCGACCAGTGCCCCGGCAATCGGCAGCGGCAGCAGCACCACGATGATCGTGACCGCCAGGGTCGACCCGAACTCCGTGGGCGGGATGAGCCGGGCACGGGCACGCAGGGTGCGCAGCACCACGGTCAGCGCGCCCTCGGCCGCCATCAGCACGGCGACGGCGGCGGTGTAGGCGGCGAAACCGGGGGCCAGGCCGACGCCGAGGCAGGCGACGGTCGACACGGCGCCGGCAACGGCGCCGACCGGCCACACCGACCAGCGGTCCATGGCCCGCCGGGTGGCGATCACGGTGAACAGGGAGGCGACGGCCGCCGCGCTCCACACTGCACCGACAGCGGCGGTGGAGTAGTGGAAGCGGTGGACCACGGTGATCGGGGCGGCGGCCTGCAGGACGCCGGAGGCCAGGTTGGACGCGGCGAGCCCGGCGACCAGCCACGCCAGAGCCGGAGTACGGCGCAGGGTCCGCCACCCGGTGATCAGACTGCTCGGCGCACGACGGTGGTCCGCCGTGATCTCGGCTGCGATGGGCGCGGCGACCGCTGCGGTCATCGCCAGCAGTGCGACCAAGGCCAGCAGTACGCCCGGTCCGGCCAGCAGCAGCGCGCCGCCCATCAATGGGCCGACGAGTACGGCGCCTTGGTCGATCCCGGTCTGCGCAGCCTGCAGACGATGCGCCTGGTCTCCCAGATGACGGCCGGCTTCGGCGCCGAGGGTCTCCACCGCGACGAAGGAGACCTCCGCCAGCAGCCCCGACACCGACCCGAAGACCAGGACAACGATCGTTGTCGCGGTCCCCGTACTGGGCAGGGTGGTCAGCAGGCCGGCGATCAAAGCGACCAGGATGGCGCGGAAGAAGTTCGTGGAACGGAAGACGTGAGCGGCGCCGAAGCGGTCGGTCAGGGCTCCGGCGAAGGTGAAGGCTGCCAGGCGCGGTGTCCACTCCAGCAGGAATGCCAGCCCCGTCAGGGCGGTCGAGCCGGTGGTGATCAGCACCAGCAGCGGGATGGCGTAGGTCGCCGTGGCGCTGGCCAGGGCATCGGCGGCCCGCATGAGATAGAGGGGCGCCTGACCGTCGGAACGGAGGCGGAGGGCGGGCATCACGCGCATCGCCGGTCACCGGTTCCGGGGAGCGGAGTCGCGCGCCGGGCCGGCGGGCGGCGCCGCGGCCGGTCCGGAGGGGGTGGTGGTCCGGGAGGCTGACGCCTGGGTCGCGGCGGGCGAGGAGGACAGGGCCGCGTGGCGTGTCGATGCCGGATCTGCCGTGGCGGTGCGCATCCGGGCGTCGCCCTCACCGACGCGGCGAATGTGGGCGTCGATACCGAGCAGGACGTTCTGCGCGGCGCCGACGTGCTCCCACGCCACCCCGAGGCGGTCACCGAGTTCATGCGCCGTGCCAAGTGGGTCGAGGTCGTCGAGCTGTTCCTCTGCGGCACACAGCGCCTCGGTCAGCCGGTCGAGGACACCTGTGTCGGGGGCCGCGACCGTGCTGACTTCACGGGCAAGCCCGTCGGCCGTGGTGGTGGCACGTATCCGGTCGGTCAGATCGAGAAGACCGTCCCCGACCAAGCGCGCGGCACTGGCCGTCACCATTGCCGCGCTCTCAAGAACCGGATCCAGTTCGACGGTGTAGCAGCGGGCGGCCCGGAGCATGTCGGCCGCGTGGACGGCAACAGATGCCTGTTCGTGCCGGTCCATAGAGGTCGGCAGCCGGTGACTGGGGCCGCGCCAGTCGTAGGCGAACCCAGCGTGGTTCAGGAGGGACTTGGCGAGGCTGTCGCCGCCGCGGGCGACGACGCTGCCGCTCGGCTCGGCGGCGATGGTGACGGTAATGGGCATCGGCGTCTCCAGTACGGGGGGCGTGGGCTGTGATGTGGCCGGCAGGTGGCCGATTTCTGCGGCGATGCGTCGACACTCGGTCTGGACACGGAAGGCGTCGCGGTAGGCGTTGTGCAGGCGGCCGTCCTCGCGGGCGAGGGTCGCCACGACGTGCACCTGCCGGGGCTGATTGCGCACGGCGATCCAGCGGCAGGCGTCCGGATCGCCGCCGGACGCGACAGAGACCTCCGCCACCCGGCGGGCGACATCCGCCCACTGGTCATCACTCAGATCGCGTTGGCAGGGATCGGAACGGACCGAGCAGATCCATACCGGCCGCTCCGGCGCGCTGGCGCCGAGGCGCACGACGGGCGCGTCCAACGCGTGGGCCAGGTTGGGCAGGCTGTCGGCGTGGGTGAGCAGGCCAGACGGGGATTGCTCTGGTCGCCCCGCTCGCCCGGCCCGTAGAGGTAGGCGAACAGACCGGCGGTGTTGCTGGCGCGCTGAAGATGGGCAATCACGGCATGGACCTCGAAGGAGAGCGACGGCGTGAAGCCCGTGATCGGGCTTCCGGGTGATGAGGATCCGCAGAATCCGTGATTTGGCCCGTCTGGGAACTGGTGGTAGAGGCCCTACACGTTCGTTGCCAGCTATGGCGGAGACCAAGGTCCTCGCAAGCCCTTGGCGGGTTCGGTCCCGTACCGCGACGTACGCGTCGGTTCGGTGAGAATGCGGATGATGGTACGTATCACCGGCGCCGTGCGCAGCCACCCTGCTGACGCATCCGCATCCACGCGTCGCCGAACCATCGCCAACGCAGGGCAATACCCAGGTCCGTTTGGACACGACCGCAGTTGGTCCGGTCTCGAGGCTGTGGCGAACCACCCTCAGCCCCTGGCAGTGCCCCGACTCCGATGCGACCGCCGAAACGCACTCCGCGGGCTGACTATCACGTGGATTGCACCAATTTAGTAGTTATTGGCCAGTTAATTCATTACTCCGCTTTCGGAATGCACTTGACGCTGCTTCGAGCTGCCACAACAATCATTGCTTCTGAGTGTCGTGTGAAGATTCCGTGGGGGGATCCGGTGGGTGGGTCATGGCGTCATGTGCGGCGAGGCATTGCGGTGTGGGCGACTGCGGCTGTTTTCGGGGTCGGTCTTCCAGCAACAGCCGGTGCCCACGGCAACGATGACGGTCCCAAGTCTTCGCGAACGGCAACATCTGTGACTTCGGGGTCTCCGGCACGTCCGGTGAGGCCCGAGCGCGCAATGACTCTCGCGGAGCGGCGTTCCCAGGTAACGCACAGCCGAAGAGCAGCCGTATTGGATATTGCATCCAAAGGTAGGCTGAGAGATTCTGAGGTTTCGATTTCCTGGCCGCATAAGGCGGCAAGCATTGATGATAAATCATTGAAACGCGCAAAACTTGACCCAAATCAGTCCATCCCTAATTCTCTTGCTCATTCTGTTCTCGTGCCCACATCTGGGACGCCCCATGCTGCAAAGGTCAAGGGAGGTGTCGAACCCTATGATGACGGTGATATTTCCGCTGCGGTTGGATTCCCGCCGGTGAATCCCAGAGTGGCCACTCATGCCTCGCCAGGCAGGACGACGTGGGAAGTGCTGGTGGATCCCACTGGACCTTACTGGCCGTTTTTTATGCATCTCCAACTATTCCGAGCTTCAGATAATTCGCTAGTTGCCGATCGTTACACCGATAGAGATAATCTTGTAGACGGCGACACAACTGGAATTTGCCTCAAGTGGGTTGCGACCACGCTCGGAAATCTGTGTGAGTTCGACATAAACGACGGCGTGCTACAGGGTAAGGCCGGAACAAACTATTACGCAAAAATCTCGTTTCCCACTCAGCTTCAGGAACGGTACGTTTATACGGCACCGAATGAGTATTACGTCACCATCGTTCCTTATGCTTGGGGCGCCCCAGTCACATCCCCGATTGCACCCGCTGTCTACACTCCGGGTATCCCAGACGGGATGGACGGTCAGTGTTCGTGTTCGCACCAGACCAATCGTGCGGATCCGGTGAACACTGCTACGGGAACGGTGACCGAGACGATTACAGATGCGGCGGTGCCCGGCGCAGGGGTGCCATTTTCGCTGGCGCGCTCGTACCGGTCGGACGCGACGTCCACGACCGGTTTGCTGGGGAAGGGCTGGTCTCTGGGCTTCGAGTCGTCTTTGACGCTCGCCAGTGACCAGGCGACGCTGGTCGACTCCGACGGTGCGCGTGTGGTGTTCACGAAGAACGGTGACGGGTCGTACGCGACGCCGAAGCCGGTCCGGTACACGCTGAAGGCGGTCACCGGGGGATTCACCGTCACCGCGCTGGACCACAGTTCCCGCTCGTTCGATCAGTCGGGCCGGCTGACGTCGGTCAAGGACAGCGACGGCCACGGCCTTTCGCTCGCCTACGTTTCCGGCGTCCTCACGACGGTCACGGATGCTGCGGGCCGTGCTGCGTCATTTGACGTCGATGCGGGCAGCGGCCGATTGAACGCCGTCACGCTGGAGGACGGCCGCTCGGTGCATTACGCCTACACCGGTGGGCAGTTGACTGGTGTCACCGGCACGGACGGCGGTGTTACTCACTACTCGTACGACGCGGCGGGTCGGCTGGCGACGATTGTCGACCCGGCGGGTCGGACGATCACGCAGAACACTTACGACGCGACGACCGGCCGGATTTCCCAGCAGCTCGACGCCGACGGTAAGGCCACCACGTTCGCGTGGACGCCGACTGTCGGCGAGCCAGCGGGTTCGGGGGAGTCGGACATGACTGATCCCAATGGCGGTATCTGGACGGATGTGTATCAGGCCGGTGTGCTGCTCTACAGCTACGATCCGCTCGGCCACGGCCCGGACCGGACGTACGATCCGTCGCTCAACATCACCGAGCTGTACGACAACAACAATGCAGCTACCGACATGACCTATGACAGCCACGGCAACGTGAAGTCGGCGCAGGTCGGCGATGTGTCGGAGTCATGGGTCTACGACACCTCCGACCGGTTGACCTCCCACACCGACGGCCGTGGTCACACGACGACGTACACCTACGACGGGTCCAGCGACCGGGTGCTGTCGGAGTCGGGGCCGCCCGGTGTGACGACGTATACCTATACGGCAGCCGGTCAGGTCGAGACGATGACCGAGCCGGGCAATCGCGTCACCCACTACGGGTACGACAGTGCCGGGAATCCGACATCGACGACGGATCCGGAGGGGAACGTCGAGTCCTCGACGTACGACAGTGCGGGCCGGATGACGTCGCAGACGGATCCGCGGGGCAATGTCGCGGGGGCGGACAAGGCGAAGTTCACCACCACGTACGAGTACGACACGGCTGGTCGGCTGAAGACGCAGACCGATCCGCTGGGGCACGGGACGTCTTACACCTACGACGACAATGGCAACGTCCTGACGACGACGGACGCGCTGAACCGGGTGACCACGTACGGATACGACAAGTTCAACCGGCGGACGTCGGTGACGGGTCCGGACAACAAGGTGACAAGGACCGAGTACGACGCTGCGGGGAACGCGTCAGCGACGATCGATGCACTGGGGAACAGGACCAGTTACACCTACGACAGTGCCAACCGGCAGGTGTCGATGACGACGCCGCGCGGCAATGTCGCGGGGGCGGACAAGGCGAAGTTCACGACGACATACGGGTACGACGGCAACGGCAACCGCACTCAGACTGTGGACCCGTCCGGCGCCGGGACGACGACGGCTTATGACGCGCTCAACCGCGTCGTCTCGGTCACCGACGGCCTGAACCACACCACGAAGACCAGTTATGACGGCAATGGCAACATCGCTTCGACGACGGATGCCCGTGCCAAGGTCACGACGTACACGTACGACGATGCGGACCGTCAGCTCACCGTCACCGACCCGCTGAACAGGGTGACCACGGACGCGTATGACGCGGTCGGCAACCACATCAGCCAGACCACACCTCTGGGCTTCGTCACGTCCTGGACGTACGACTTCGACGGCAGGATGCGCACACAGGTCGACCCTCGCGGGAATGTGGCGGGTGCGGACAAGGCGAAGTTCACCACGACGTACGACTACGACGCGGCCGGCAACCAGACGAGGGTGACCGACGCGCTCGGCAAGGTCACGACGACCGACTACGACGCGGCGAACCGCGTTGTTGAGGTCACTGATCCGTTGAGCCAGGTCACCAAGACCGAGTACGACGAGCTGGGGCAGATCAAGAAGGTTACCGGTCCGGACGGTGCGGTCACCGGCTACACGTACAACGTCAGCGGCACGCTGGCCACGCGCACGGACGACAACGGGCACACCACGACGTACGGATACGACGACGCGGGTCGGCAGAACGGGGTGACCGACCCGCTGGGGCACAAGCAGTCCGTCGAGTTCGACCAGGACGGCAATCCGGCCAAGGTCACCGACGCGCGCGGCATTGTGTCCACCACGGCGTTCGACGGCCGGGGCCTCGCGACCGGCACCACGTACAGCGACAGCACCCCGGCGGTGGCCTTCACTTACGACGCGACAGGGCAGCGAAAGACCGTCACCGACAGCTTGGGCACCCGTACCTACGGCTACAACGAGAACGGACAGCTGACGTCGGTCGCCCCGTCGGCGGGCAAGGGCACGTTCGCCTACACCTACGACGACGCCGGGCAGCTGTCCTCCAGGGCCCAGGATTACACGGCCGGTGCGGCACTGGACTGGTCCGGTGCGACCCAGACGGTGACGGCCGATCTGAACGGTGACGGACTCACCGATGTGATCCGCACCGACGCGCACGACACGATCCGCACCTACCTCGGCCGCCAGGACGGCACGTTCTCCACCGGCAGCACGTTGACCGGCACCGGTACCGGGTTCAGCCAGGTGCTGCCGATCGACTACACCGGGGACGGGAAGGTCGATCTGCTGGCGATCGACAAGTCCACCGGTCACCTGTTCCGGTACAACGGCGACGGGTCCGGCGGTTTCGCCGCGTTCGACCTCGGTCAGGGCTGGGGCGTGATGACGCTGACTGCCGGGGACTTCAACGGTGACGGCAAGCAGGACTTCCTGGCGGTCAGTTCGTCGGCGAATGCCATGTACTTCTACCCCGGCAACGGCACGGGCGGGTTCGGCGCCCGCACCACGGTGGGTCCTGGCTGGGCCACGTACCGGCTGATCTCGCTGGACTACAACAGCGACGGCAAGCAGGATGTCCTGGCGATCAATTCCGGTGACGGGCACCTGTACTTCTATCCCGGCAAGGGCGACGGCACCCTGAACACCCGCACCGACCTCGGCGGCGGCTGGAACCCGATGTACCTGGTGCCGGGCGACTTCAACAAGGACGGCAAGACCGACTTCCTCGCCCGTGACACCACCAACAATAAACTCCGCTTCTACCCCGCCACCGGCACGGGCGGCTTCGGCACCTACATACTCCAGACCGCCGACTGGACCACGTTCGGCACACCGGCACCCGGTCAGTTCAACGCCGGCACCACCCTGGACATCGTCGCCACCGACACCAGCAACCACCTGCGGCTGTTCAGCGGCGACAACGCCGGACACCTGACCGGCGCCACCATCGTCACCGCCCCCGCAACCGGCAGCAGGACGGACTACACCTACGACGACGACGGTCGCCAGACGTCGCAGAAGTCCGGCGGGGGGACCACGAACTTCGGCTACGACCAGACGGGCAACCTCACCTCGACCGTCATGCCGGGCGCCAACGGCTACACCGAGAAGCGCAGTTACGACCGCGACGGGCGGATGACGGCGATCGGCTCGACCAAGGGCGCCACCACCCTGGCGAACTGGCAGCTCACCCTCGACAGTGCAGGGCAGCCCACGCGTATCGACGCCGACCGGCTGGGCAAGCCGACCAGCTACCAGTACTACACCTACGACCCGGCCGGCCGGCTCCTGACCGACTGCACTTCGGCCACCCAGGCCGCCAGCTGCCCCGACGCGGCCGCGGGCACGACCTACACCTACGACGGCGTCGGCAACCGCACCACCGCCACCACCAACGGCGCCCTCACCACCTACACCTACAACGACGCCGACCAGCTCACCTCCACCCTGGCCGGCACCACCACCCGCGGCTTCACCTACGACAACGACGGCAATCAGACCGGCGCGGGCAACGCCACCTACACCTACGACGCCAACAATCGCCTTGCCGGCCTGACGAACGGCAGCTCCACCTACGCCTACACCTACGACGCCGACGGCAACCGCACCACCGCGTCCACCAACGGCGCGATCCAGCGCACCACCGTCTGGGACACCAACTACACCCTGCCGCAGGCATCGTCGGACTACAACGCCACCGGCTACCTCATCGCGAACTACCAGTACAACCCGCTGGAACAGATCCACGCCCAGACCAACAGCAACGGCGCCAGCTTCTACTACCATCACGACCAGCTCGGCTCCGTGACCGACCTTACCGACGCAGCCGGCGCCCTCCAAAGCAGCTACACCTACACCGCGTTCGGGCAGTACACCCAGACCGACACCGCCACCAGCCCGCCCGCCAACCCCTTCAACTTCACCGGCCAATACCGCGAACGCACCACCAGCGCCGCCGGCCTCTACCTCCGCGCCCGCAACTACGACCCCACCCTCGGCCGCTTCACCACCACCGACCCCATCCAACTCCGCATCCACTCGCCGTACAATTCGACCTACTCGTACGCTGACAACTCGCCTACTTATAAAACTGACCCTAGTGGAAAATTCGTTCCCCCCGGAGCCGGGGTCGGTTCTGTAGGCGTAGGTATCGGTAGAGTCGCGGTAGTTGGCGGACTTCTCGGTGCTGTCTGCGCTGGGATGGTCGATAAAAAGATTGACCTAAGCAAACTTGCCTGGAAGTTGCTGCCGACGCCCGCCGGTCTCACCAAGCCTCAGTGGGATGACGCGGTGCTTAACTGTGAATTTTCCTACGGATTCGACGAAAAGTACTGCAGGTTCCTTCCGGTATTCGTGGTCGACGGAAAGAGAACACCGAAGATCGCAATCAACGATGCGTCGGCAATCGAGGCTCATAAGCCATTCTTTTTGCATACTTTGCGAGACGCCGCGGAAGCGGAGGCGAATCGAGAATTCGCCGGATGTAAGGCTGTCTGGAAAGGGCCGCTGAGTTGCGATGAGTACCCGTTCGCATCGACCTGGGAGGGTGGACTCGGTGCGCAGGTGATGAGTGTGTCAATCGCAGAAAACCGGCAGCAGGGGCGGGATATGAGCAAATTCCTCCGAGGGAATAAAATGAAACGCCTTGACCCCTTCCTCGTGGCTGTGATAAACGTTAGAAGAGTAGCCGCCCACGTATGGGTCGCTCCCTGAACTTGATGGGTGGAAATGAGCACGCTCCTTACCTCTCTCACGGTGTCGCCGCTATGGGCTCAGCTCTCCGTTCGGGATTTCGGCACAGACGATGATCCCGAGGGTGGATTGGATGCGCGCGACGTAGTTGCCTCCCCCGGACACGTATACGTATTTACGCGATCCGACTCGGATGGGGATGTAACCGTAGAGGTGTACGCCGGGGGTGATGTGCCCAGCGGTGCACGTATTGTCTATGAAGGAGTTCTCGTCCTGGAATCTGGGGTGCTCTCGATAACTGCGCCTGGCATGGAAGACATCGAGACGCTACGTATGCCTCGTCGCGGCAACTGGCCGATCAGAATCGCCGTCCGTGGAGAGCCTGAGCCAAATTTCGTTCGAATTATCTTCGATGAGAATGAATGGCAGGAGCGCGGAGCGTGAAATCTGAGTGAGTGTGACGGTCCCGCAGGGCACTCTATGAAATTGCCGCCGCCTGTTTGACGGGGCAAACGGCGCACCTGATCAGATCAGTGCCGATGCGGCTGACCACAGTGGAGTTGCATGACTCCACGGGCGTCAGGGAAGCACTCGCGCAGAACCTGTGGAAGCAAGGCGAACGCTGGAATCCTTGTGTCGCCGGACTACGGATGGCGGTGCCCCGCAGCCGGAGGACGGCGGTTAGGGGTCAGAAACGTGTGTTCTCCACAGGGCGGTCAACATCGGTGGCCGCGTCGAGCAGTGCGGCCAGATCGCCGGGCTCGGAATCTCGCTGCGAGGTCCACCACCCGGCCCGGGTGACGGTTCGGGCTTTGTCCTCTATCGCTTCCCACTCGGTCTCGGCGGTGTCGCCCTCGACGACCAGAGCGGCGTAGGCGGCGGCGAGGAATTGGTGTCGGCAGCGGACACCCCAGGCGACCGCGCGCCCGGTGCCCTCCAAGGGAGGCACCCGGTACTTAGCGGACCAGGCTTCGAACTCCGCCTGCTCCTTCGGCGTGCCGGTTCTCCAGCCGTTCGTGCGTGCTTACGGCGTCGCTTTGGTGGGCGTCTTTCCAGCAGTCGGTGCACGGACGCTCGGTCAGCCAGCGGGCGAATCCTGCGCGCTCGTCGGCGCGCCGGTCGCCGAGGTTCCGCTCGGCGATGTGTCCGCAGGAGTGCGTGATCTGGTAAATCGTCTTCACGGCCATGAGGGCTGTTCCTTAACGGAGTCGGGGTGTCAGCGGGTGCGGGAGAACGGCACACGCGGGTCCACCGGCCGGGTGGCCGGGGCTGAAGCGGCGGGCGCCGGGACCGGGGGTGTGCCGGGCAGTCCGGCGCGGGCGGGACTGGCGGCCAACGCCGCAGCGCTGAGGGAGGCCGACCGGCGCGCGGCGGCGTCCGGGCTGCGTTCCCGGGACACCGGCCTGGCCGCCGCGGGCCGATGCCGCGCGGTGATATCCCGTGCGAGGGCGGGCTGCACGGCCACCCGGAGGCCGGCGCGTTGCATGGCCGCGGTTGCCTGGACGACCTGGCCGAGAGCCTGATCGCGACCGGTAGTCGGCGGCAGCACGTAGATGTCCAGGCCGGGGTGGCGCTGCCAGCCGTGCTCTTCGAGGAGATCTTCCCCGGCGGCTGCGCGGTCAGAGGTGGCGGCGACGATGCCGAGACCGGGATGGTCGGCGAACGCGACCTCGGGCCCGGTGCGCTGGGACACGGTGGCAGCGGGCACCGGCTCCGGGGCTGCGAGGAAGGTGTCGAATTCGGCGTCGACCTGGACCCGGTAGTTGGCGCGGCGCAGGAGGTCGACGGCCCGGGTGGCTCGCCCTGCGCCGTCGCGCTGCTGATCGGCGAGCACGTACAGATCGGGGTGGCCGGGGACAGGGTGGAAGTCGAAGCCGCGGAGCATCCAGGCGCCGGCGGCGAGGTCCTTGGGATGGGTGGCGACGATGCCGAAGTCGGGGTGGCAGCCGACCGTGATATCGGGGAGCGGGTTTTCGGAAGGAGGCACGGCGGATCCGTTCGGGGTGGGTAGCGACAGCGGGGCCAGTGAGGGTGACCGGTCTGCGGGTGCGGATCATGAGGGGGTGTTCCTCCTGGCCAGGGCCGGTGGTTGGCGAGAATCGGGTGAGGTGGTTCAGCGAGTGCGCTCGGGTCGGGCCGGGAGCGGTGCGGCCGTGGAGGCAGGAACGTTGGGGATTGGTGCTGGATGGCTTCGCTGGGCGGTCGGCGAGGACGCCAGCGCGGCGGCGACGCGAGGCTCTTGTTCGGGCACCGGGTCAGGCTGTGTCCGCCGCGGGTGAGCGGTGTGGCGGTCGGCCAGGGTGTTGCGCAGATTCTGGATATCCAGGAAGGAGACGACTATCTGCTGGTTGATGCGGCGCAGCCGGTCGGCGTACAGGGGATCGGCGGCCTTGCCGAGTCCTTCCCACCAGTCGGCCGTGGCGTCGAGGACTTCGGTGAGCCGGTCCAGGACTCCGTCGCCGGGCGCGGTCAGCTCGCTGAGCACCGCGACAGCCTGGCTGCTGTGATCGGCCCGGGACAGAGACTGGGCGAGGTGAGCGAGGCGGTCGCCGAGGCTCGGCCCGTTGTCGGGCAGTACCGGGAGGCTGGTGTCGAGCAGGTCGGCCTCGACGGCGTAGGCGAAGCCTTCGGCGCCCAGCATGCCGACGGCCCGGGTCACCGTGTGGCGCTGTTCGGCCGGGTCGGTCATCCCGAAAGGCAGGTGGTGGAAGCGCCCGTGGTGGGTCACTTCGCAGACGAAGCCGGCGCGGTGGAGAAGCGCGTCTGCCGCGTTGAACGGTTCGAGCGCGACAGACGGCACCGGTGATGCCAGGCCGAGCTGGTCCAGGCGGGCGTCGATGGCGGCCAGGAGCGGGGCGGTGCTGCCACCGTTGCCGGCGTGCGGCCCGCCGGGCTCGGAGTTGTAGAGGACTTCGTGCACCGTGGAGTCGTACGGGCTGCTCCGGGTGACCAGCCAGCTCGGCGGGTGGCCCGGTGGATGGTCGGCGGGCGGTTCCTGGGGCGGGGAGATGATCAGGGCGCTGCCATCGGGGAGTTCGGCGTGGACGATGTATGCGCTGAGGCCGTACTCGACGGTGCACACCAGTCCGCGCTGCCGCAGCGGGCCGGTCAGGTGGGCATACCCCCGCTCTTGGACGGAGGTGTTGGTGGCGTTGTCCTGGGCGGGCGGGCCACTGGTGCGTGCAGTGATCCGGGTGCCCTGCCGAGTGATAGTGACCGCGATCTGATCGGGCTGCATCTCGGCGCCTCCTTTCTACCGGTCGCGTCCGGTGGTACGGCGCGCCGCGCGGGACGTCCGCGAGGGCGTGAAGCTGAGTCGAGGATTCGCCGCCTGGCCGTTTTGGCCCGTCCGGGATCTGGTGGTACGGGCGTCAGCGGGCGTGGCGGCCGGCAGGCGGGAGATGCGTCGGAGGGACAGTCCCGGGAGTAGTCGCAGTACTCTGTGCGCCGGGCGTGGATGGGACCTTGCGTCCGAGTCACCCAGCGCGGCAGACGGCTACACCCTCGCCGGCCGAGCCGGGCGCGGTGGGGCTTAAGATGTGGAGGTTTCAGCGGGGACGCCGACGGGACGTGCGGGTCGGACTGTCGTAGGTGAGCGCTACGGTGCTGACATGTCTGCACAATCCGCAGGGCCGAGCGGGCTGGTCCGTGTTCATATCGCCGTCGATGATCCTGCCGAGACGCCCGAGCCGGTTCCGGAGGCTGCCGAGTACGCCTTCAAGCGGCATACGGCGTCGGCCCGGTATGCGGGGATCAAGTGGGCCGAGGTAGGGGCTGAGCCGCGTTGGCTCGGTATGGATACCAGCGATTGTCCGGTGGCCATCAACCCGAGCCGGTTCTGGAATAAGGGCGCGGACGAGTTCGAGAGGTTCCTCGCAGGGGCAGCGTCGCGTGACGAGCCCGCCGTGATCATTGCTACCCTCGGCAACGCGATTGATGACACCGCTCGTTCGGTGCTGAGCCGGTACGACGCCAGTGTGGATCTGGTGGATAACAGCTACTCGCTCGGTGGCAGGCGCTTGCCCGCGGGCTCGGACATCTCCTTGGCCTCTGGACTGGACGCGGCTTGCCGTGACTTGGGCCTGCGACTGCTCAATAGGCCGTCACGGGCTCCGTGGTGGGCCATGACCCTCCGCCAACCGCTTCTTCAGGAAGGGTTTGGGCCGGTAAGCGATCCGGCCGGCGAACTCGTGCCGATCCTGACTGACCGCCTTGGCGAGCCTGTGGTTGTCCGTTGGGCGCCAGCGGATGGCCGGCAGGTTTGGTATGTGATTCCGGACGACGTGGACTGGTCCACGATCATCGACTGGGTCGTCCGGCGCGCCCTTCCCGATCATGTTCCTGGCGCGCT
The DNA here is from genome assembly GCF_055558595.1 of Streptomyces sp. NPDC025721. Classification (NCBI taxonomy): domain Bacteria; kingdom Bacillati; phylum Actinomycetota; class Actinomycetes; order Kitasatosporales; family Streptomycetaceae; genus Streptomyces; species Streptomyces sp. NPDC025721. The sequence continues at coordinate 49,411 of NZ_JBVHMF010000030.1, forward strand.
TCGCCGGGTTCGGGCTCGCCATGGGGTTGACCCCGATCTGGAAACGGCTGCGGAAACGGACGCGCGGGTCGCATTGGAGGAATTGGAGCGCAGCTACGCCGAAGATCTGGTTCGCCTTCAGGCTGACCTGGAACGGGTCCGGCGGGTCGCCGATCCGGTGCGGTCGGGACTGTTGTACGGGACCGGCGGAGAGTTGGCCGAGGCGGTCGCCGCCGTTCTTCGGGCAGCTGGCTTTAGGGTCACTGACCTCGACGAGGATCTGGGCGCCACCAAATCGGCCGATCTGCTGGCGATCTTTGACGGGGACACGTGTCTGATCGAGGTGAAGTCCGCGGGTGGTGCTGCGCCGGAGAGCCTGGTCTCTGCCCTCACTCGTCACCTCGCGACGTGGCCGGAGCTTCGTCCCGCGCAGCCGGTCTCATGTGCCGCGCTGATCGTGAATCACCAGCACAAGATGGATCCTGCCCGGCGGAGCCGGAAGGTCTACCAGCGCGCCGAGTTCGTCAGCACTCTTACCTTTCCGGTTCTCAGTACGACCGATCTCTTCGGCTGGTGGCGGGCCCAGAACTGGTCAGCTGTGCGCACTGCAGTGCTGGACTGCTCGCGCCCAGGCGCTGCACCTGCTGTCTCAGAGGAGGAGATGGCGGAGGCCGACCGCAGGCGGGGGTTCTGGAGCCGCTTTCGCCCCGCTAGCCGGGTATGACGTTCGTGGCCCTTCTGGGCGGTAGCGAGAGCGCGGTCGCGGCGGCGCACGGAACCGCATTATGTTGCGCCCTGACCGGCGTCCAGGTTTCTCGGAGGCGGATGTTCGATCCCGCCCGGTGGTCATGAATGGGAGAATCGTTTCATGCCGGATCTCTTGCCGTCAGATGACTCGGACGCCGGGTCATCTGCTCTCGACACCAGCGTCATCCCGCTCGGTGAGCGCGCCCTACGGGGCGTTCTTGGGCACGTAGTCGCTGTCGGCGACGAGGCCGAGACGACCTACCTCGAGGTCAAGAGCCCACTCGACATGAACAGCAAGGCGACCGCCGCCAAGATCGCAAAGTTCCTTCTGGGCGCAGCGAACCGGCGTCCGGGGGAGGCGGCCCGACACTTTCACGGCTACGCGGTCCTGGTCATCGGTGCACAGAAGAACAGTGCTGCCGGAGTACTGCGCGGAACCGAAGCGCACGAGCTCGAGGACCGGCTCCGTCCCTATCTCGGGCCCCAGTTCCCGGCCTTCGAGTTCGGCAGGATCGGCATCGACTCCGACCATGAGGTCCTGTTCGTCATCGCCCAGCCGCCAGAGGATGGCCAGACGATCTTCCCATGTCACAAGAGCTATCAGAGTGACGACCGTCGCGACAGCCTTGAGGACGGCGCGATCTACGTTCGAGGCACGAGCAACACGCGGCCCGCACGCTCCGGAGAGGTCCTCGCCCTCGTCGAGCGAGTCCGCAGGGGCGGGAGGCCGCCGATCGACCTTGAGGTGCAACTGCTCGGCCCCATCTGCAGGGTCGACCGCGTGGAGGAGACACTGGAGAGCCTGCGCCGCTACGAAGAAGAGCAGTTCAGCAAGCAGCCGCCACCATCTGAAGACGCTCTCGTCTCGACGCCGTTCGTATTGCGGTCGAGCTTCTTCGGCAGCACGAAGCCGCTGTCGGCGGAGGACCGGGAGCAGGCGCTCGGCGCATGGCAGAGCAAGAAGGCCGAGCACATCGCTAAGGGTCGGGAGCACCTCCTAGGAGTCGCGATGCCGGGTGCCGGCATCCAGGTCGTCAGTCGCGGTCGTTTCGTGTCCAAGCCCCATCTGGTTCTGACGTTTCATAACTGCGAGGTGCTGGATTACCTCGACCCGGACGACGCAGACTTCGAGAAGGCGGTCGAACCAGTGTTGGGGCCGCACAAGCCGTTCCTGGCGGGCTTCGACCACTCGACTATCCGCCCCCTCCACCGGGGCTATCTCGTGACCTGGAGCACGCACGGCGAGGGCGCCGAAGTTGTGCTCACTCTGGAGTCATTCCGTCCGAACGTAGTTTGGACGAGCGACCAAGACGACTACGTCGTCATCGCGAAGGATCCTCATGCCAGTTCGGTGGAGGTCTCGTGGGAGCTCACCGAGGATGGCAACGACGCGGTGACCCGTGGTGAACTCCGGGTGCCCACGGCCCCCCTCGTTGACGCGGCCGACCTGTTCGAGTCGGTCTTCTTCAGCACGGACGAGGATCTCTGATAATGATCTTGACGAACCCACGGGCTTATCAGCGCATCCGGGCGTCGGTGTCGAACAATTCCCGCTCGGCAGGGTGGAGCAGGTGCTGGGTAATGAAGCTCCGGCCTGCGACTTTCCACAGGCCCCGGCCCTTGGTCAGGGCGGAGACGGCCTGGGTTTCGACGCCGGTCAGTCCGAGGAGGGAGGCTGCGGCGGCGAGCTGGTCGGGTTCCTGGCGGTAGATGATGCGGGTGGAGCAGTCGGCGAGCAGGCCCTCGGCCAGCACCCGGCCGCGCGAGCCGGCATCACCTGCGGACAGCAGGTCGCTGAGGCGGTGGATGATCATCATGTTGGCGATCCCCAGCCCCCGGGAGAGTTTCCACTGGGACTGCATCCGCTCCAGCAGGCCGACATGCCGCATCACCCGCCACGCTTCGTCGTAGATGACCCAGCGCCTGCCGCCGTCCGGGTCCGCCAGCGCGGCCTCCATCCATGCCGAGGCGCAGGTCATCGCCAGCACCAGAGCCGTGTCGTCGCCGGCGCCGCCGAGCCGGGACAGGTCGATGGACAGCATCGGCGTCCTGGGGTCGAAGACCACGGTGCTCGGTGCGTCGAACATCCCCGATAGGTCGCCGTGGACCAGGCGGCGCAGGGCATGTGCGAGATCCTGTGCCGCCGATGCCAGGCGTCCGGGCTGGTCGGGAAGGGCGGCGTCGAGGTGGGCGGTTGAGCCGAGAACGTAGGCGATCTGCCCGAGCAGCGGCACGGTGCGCACGGCGTCCGCGTGGGCGACGACCTGATCGAGCGCGATGTCGAGCGCGGTGTGCTCCATTGGCCGCAGGTCGCGTTTGAGGACGGTGCGCGCGAGACCCGCCAGCAGCAGCAGTCGGCGCTTGCGGGTCTCGGTCGCCCAGTCCGCGTCGCTGACCGCCTCCGGTTTGGCGGGGGCGTCCAGCGGGTTGAGCCGGCCGGGCAGACCGGGGCCGAGGGCGATGGTGTAGCCGCCCAGTGCCTCGGCGACCGGGCTCCATTCACCCTTGGGATCGCACGGGACGTAGACCTTGTAGCCGTGGGCGACGGCCCGGGTGGCGATCGACTTGGCGAGGGCGGACTTGCCCATGCCGATGATCCCGGCCAGTACGGCGTTGGGGTTGGTGAAGCCCTCGATCCGGCCGGAGCTGTACAGCGAGAACGGGTCATAGCAGAACCCGGCTTCTGCATGGACATCCCGGCCGATGAAGATGCCCTCCGCCCCGAGTCGGCCTTCGGCGAGGAAGGGGTAGGCGCCGGCGACGGTCGCGGTGGTCATGCGGTGGGCGGGCAGGCGCAGCTTCCCGCCGCGGGCGGAGGCCCGACCGGGGCGCCCCGAGGGCGGGTAGGTCGGCCGCAGCTCCGGGTCGAGGCCCTCCTCGCCCTGCTGTCGCGGCGGGGCCCCGGCGCGGCGGGCCTTGTGGCGGGCTTCGGCGAACCCGGCGCGGGCAGCGCGCTGCTGGGCGCGGGAGGACTTGCGGGGGACGAACAGAGGGGAGGCGCTGGCGCGGGTGCGGGGCATGAACGTTTCTCCAGGTCTGGTGGTCGGGTCAGTGGCGGACGAGACCGGTGAACGGCCCGTGCAGGTCGGCCGGGGTGCTGCGGCGGCGTACCAGGCGGGCGGTGATCTGATGGCGCCGGCAGATCGTCAGCTCGGGAGCCCCCTCGGGCAGCCCGGCCCGGCACGCCTCACGGTCGGGAACCTCGCCGGAGTCCGGCCGGGGGGCTGCGTGGTAGGCGGCGTGGAGGTGGTCGGCGGCCTGCCAGATCCGGGTGCGCGCGGCACTCAGGCAGTCGGCCTCGACCGGTACGAGCGAGCCGGTGCGCAGGGTGTGCGCGTCGAGCAGTTCGTACACGGCGACCAGGTGCTCGTGCAGGGTGTCCAGTTCTGACCGGGGCGTGATGAGCGGGCCGGCGGGGATGTTGAGGGCGCGGTGGAAGTCGAGGGCGGCGGTGGCGAAGGGCACGAAGTCCTGCGCGGTCGGGGCGGGGGTGCGGGACATGGGGGTGCTCTCTCAAAGGGAAGGGACGGGGCCGGCATCAGGCGGACAGCGCGAGGGGCAGGGCGGCGGCGGTGAACGCCTCGGCCTGCTGCCAGCGCAAAGCCCGCAGGTCGAGCTGCGCGCCGACGGCTGCGGTCTCCACGACCGCGCACGCGGAGCGCAGCTCGTCCTCGGTGTCTGCGCTGACGGTCAGCAGGCCGGTCAGGGCCACGTCGGCGTGCCCGGCGATCAGTTGCCGCTCGCGCGTCTTGATGTCGGCGTACTCGATCGAATCGGCCTCGGAGTCGACCTGGCCGCGCCGGGCCCGCTCGGCGGCGTCCGCGATCACGCTGGCCTTTTTCCGCTGGACATCGCGCAGCGCGGCGTCCAGGCCCTTCGGCTCGTACGACAGCGACAGGGTGCGGCGGACCCCGGCGGGGAACAGGAGCTGGTGCAAGAAGCCTGCCGACGTCTCGATGCGGGGCCAGTTCTCCACCCAGTACGTGGTGTGGAAGGCCGTGTCGGTGGCGATGTGGTCGGCGGACTCCACCACCACGACGGGACCTGCGGCAGCCGGGTCGGCTGACGGGTGCCCGGAGTCCGACCAGCGGTCCAGCGCGGCCAGGGATTTGGGGTCGTAGGCGGTCCTCACCACGGCGGCGATCTCGGCGGCGCTGAGCCAGCCCGACGGGTTGAGGCCGACGGTACGCGCAGCTTGGTCGAAGGTGGAGGTGAGCTGCGCCAGCACCGAGAAGGCCCCGGTCAGGCCGCCGCCGGCCTGGTTGATCAGCCGCCGCGCTGCCTTGGCGTCGAGCGACACCGCGACATACGCCTCGTGCGGGGCCGCCGCCGGGCCCGCAGACGCGATCAGTTCGCTGTAGACCTGCCCTGCGAGCGGGGCATCAGGGTTGCCGTGCTCCTCCCAGTACCGGCGCAGCGCATCACCGGAGTCGGGGACGGTGCGCTCGACCACCTGGATCCGGGCGACCTGCCCGGTGCGCGCCAGCGCCGCCAGCGCCCTTCCCCAGCCGGAGACGTTCGCGTTCTGGGTTCCCGGGTCGAGCAGTGCGTATGCGCGGCTGCTTACCTTGACGACGGCAGTCAGGGCGCCGGTGCCGGGGTGGTGAACGGCGCCGTACCGGCGGTCGGGTGCGGTGACCACCCGTAGCGAGGCGGCGGTGCCCGGCAGATGCAGGAGACCTTCGCGGAGCGGCCGGCGCGACGGGCGGGCGAGCCAGACGAGCTGGCCGCGGGCGCGGCGCACGGCGTAGCGGGCGACGACCGGTGTCCAGTCGGCCAGGCTTCGGCCCCGGGAGCGGACGAAGACCAGCAGCAGGATCGCGACCCACAGCGGGATGAGTTCCAGTGCGCCGACTACGCCCCGGGTGAGGACGACGGCCAGGAGCAGCAGCCCGGTGAGGGTGACGACGATCAGTTGCGGCGCGGTCAGGCCCAGAAGAATGCCCCGGCGGCTGCGATGGGGGAACTTCACGGTGGTCGGGGCGCCTTCGGTGGCGCGGTTGTCAGTCATAGCGGTTCCAGAAGGTAGAAGCGGCGGGAGTGTGGCCGGCCTCAGGAGCGGGGTGCGGGAGGAAGGGGGCGGACAGCGCACCAGGAATTGCTGTCCGCCCCCGACGGATGGCCGGTCAGGACTCGGCGGACGGTCCCATCGCTCCTGTGCCGGATCGGCTGGCAGCCGGAACTGCTGTGCCGGGGGTTTCCGCCTCGGAGCCGCCTGTGCCTCCGGCGTCGGGCCGGGTGATCAGCGGGGGGATGCCGGGGCGCTGGATGAGGGCGCGGCCTTTGTCGCCGGTGGCGTTGTCGTCCTCGCCGTAGCGGAAGGTGGTGCGCGGCGGTGGTGTGCCGTCGATGCCTTCCTTGCTGAGGTGGGATCCGGCGGGGTTGATGCCGGAGGCGACTCCGTCGGCACCTGCGCCGGGGACCTGGCTGGGCCCCTGCGGTGCCGGGGCGCCGGTGCCGGCCTGCATGGCGAGGCTGCCGGCGGTCTTGGCGGCGCCTGCGGCGACCGCCATGCCGGCGATTCCGGTGCGGTGCAGGTCGTCGTGGCCGCCGCCGTCGGACGCCCAGTGAACGAAGCGGTAGGTGGCGTAGGGGCAGAGCAGCACCAGGACCATGACGACCAGGCCAGCCATCGCGTCCGACAGTGCGCCGAGTCCGTCGGCCGCCTGGGACTTGCCCATCGCCGAGACGCCGATCAGGAAGACCACCGTCATCAGCAGCTTGGACACCACGAGGGTGGCAGTGGCCTCGATCCAGCCGCGCCGCCACTTCCTGGCGACTTCCCAGCCGCCGCCGGATCCCGCGAACACCGCGAGCGCGACCAGGATCAGCACGCCGACCTTCCGGGCGACCATGACCCCCCAGTACATGAACGCCCCGATCGCCATGCCGACCGCGACGATCGCCGGAACACCCCAGCCCAGGCCGAACATCACTCCCAGCTCGTTGACCTTGACCACGCGGCGGATCGCGTCGTCGACGGAGGTGTTCGCCGCCTGGAACAACCCGTCGGACAGGGCGTCGACGACCGTGATGGCGACGGCGGTGAAGGCGACGGCGCAGAAAGAGAACAGGACGCCGATCATCGTGCCGATCGCGGCCTGGGCCAGGGCGCGTTCGTCGCGCCGCCAGGCCGCGGACATCAGCTGCAGGCAGAACGTGCCGACGGTCAGGGTCAGGCCGATGGGCAGGAGCAGCTCGTAGTTGTCACGGAACCAGGGTGCGTTCAGATCGATGGCGGTGGTCTCGTTGACCGCGCGGGCGGCGAGGTCGGCGGCGCTCGCGGCGAGATCGCCGGCGGACTTGGCCAGCCAGGCGCCGATGCCGTCGGTGACAGCCGTGCCGGTGGAGGAGACGACGCCGCCGATGGTGTCGCACACCCTGTCCATCAGGGGAAGATCACAGGCTCCCATAACGGAAACCTCCTTTCATGAGTGAGAAGTCAGGGGGCGACGTTGGGCAGGACACCGGCGAGCGAGCAGGGCTGGCCGGGCCTGCACTGGACGGCCAGAGTGATCGCGCGGGACTCCGCGCCGCCCCGGGGTGAGCCGGTCCAGGCAATGGACTGCCGGCCGGTGACGGTCACGGCGTAGACGTACGCGGTGGTGATCGCGCCCGGATCCGCCTGCAGGGCCTGGGTGAACGAGGCCGGAAAGTGCGCCTCGTTGACCGTCGCGGTCGCGAACTGGGCATTGTCGGCCATCCGCTCCCACAGCACGGGGGAGGGCACCAGAACATCGACCGAGGCCGGGTCGGCGTACGTGCTCTCCGAGGTCATCCACCGGTGCAACGCGGCCAGCAGCTCCGGCTGGGCATAGGCGCGGGTGTCGTAGGACCACAGGGCTGCGGCGGCCTTCTTGCCGAACGAAACCGGATCGTGTGTTACCGGTGGCAGCGGCAGCGCCGCCGTGGTCCCGTGCGGGGGCGGTGTCGTGGCCGGCGGCGAGGAACCGGGTGCAGGGAAGGCCGAACTCGTCGACCGCCCCGAAGGCTTGGCGGAGGCGCGGCCGTCGCGGGTGAGGTAGGCGGCCAGCCCGGCGAGGGCGACAAGTACGATCAGGACGACCGTTCCCAGCAGAACCCGCCGGCGGATCCAGGACGTGCCCGCGGTATCCGAGGACGTGGCAGGCATCAGTGGACCTGCGTTCCGAGTGCGGAGAAGAAGGTCACGATGCCGTTGGCGGCGCCCAGCAGGAGGGCCGCGCCCGCTGATACGAGCACGCCCTTCTTTCCGTTGGCCTCGGCCTGGTGGCCGCCGGAGTGGTGGCCCCAGGCCCACACTCCGGCACTGACGGCCATCGATCCGACCACCGTGATGATCCCGAAAAGGTTGACCGAGCCCATCACCTGCTTGAGTACGGCCAGGCCCGGCAGCCCGCCCCCGTTCGGCTTGATCCCGGGGTCGTAGGCGAGCCGTATCACCGTGTCGGCAAGAAACATGGGGAACTCCAGTTTGATTTAAGGCGCGTCAAAGCCCGCCGGGGCGCGGCCGTGGCGCGCGGGGAAAAAGGGGGAGGGGGAGATGCGCCGGGTCAGACGACGCGGCGGGCCGCGAGAATCTGCGGCTTCCAGTCGGCGAGGGTCGCGATGCGGACCACGTCGCCGGTGTGCGGGGCGTTGATGATCAGCCCGGAGCCGATGAACATCCCGACGTGCTCCGGGACCGTGGCCGTGCCCTCGGTGAAGACGAGATCACCGGGCGCAAGAGCATCGACCGGAACGGCCTTGCCCTCTTTCACCTGGGTGTACGTCGTCCGCGACAGCGTGATCCCGGCAGCCTTGTAGGACTGCTGCATCAGCGACGAGCAGTCGCAGCGGCCCATCGGATCCGGGCCGTGGGAGTTCGTACAGCTCCCGCCCCACTGGTAGTCGGTGCCGAGCTGCCCGAGCGCCCAGCGGATCGCGGTCCGTACCGCGACCGGCGCGTCGGCCGGGATTGTGTAACCGGCCGGCACCGCACCGGGCGGGATCACGCCGAAGTCCGTGCCGTCCCCGCCGGGCGCGCAACTGCCGCCGATGCCCGACCGGCCGGTGCCGACGGGAACGGAAGCCGAAGGTGCCGGGTCCGGTGTTTGGTCGCCGGCCGGTGACAGCAGCGGGTCGAGGGCTTTCTGCAGCGCGGTCGCCAGCGGTTCCCACGTCGTGTACGCATCGGGGAAGCCCGACTGCTGCACCGCCTGGGCGGCCTGTGCCACCGACAGCGACAGCCACCCGGAGACCTTCTCCAGCGCCTGGTAGAACGCGGTGGAGGCGTGGACCGGGTCGAGGATCTCGTTCGCGGTGCCCCAGCCCTGCGACGGACGCTGCTGGAACAGCCCCAGGCTGTCGCGGTCGCCGTAGGTGAGGTTGCGCAGACCGCTCTCCTGCAGAGCCGTCGCCAGCGCCACGACCTGCCCGCGGGCGGGTACGCCCATGGTCAGGCCGGTGGCCACGACGGTCTTGGCGTTGGGCACCTGCTCGGCCGGGGCGTCCAGCCCGGGGACCGTGACGGCGCCGGTGCTGCTGCCGTCCAGGATCGCCTTCACCTTCGCGGCCACCGCTGCGGTATCCACAGCCTGTGCACTGCCGGCGGAACATGAGGCCGCCGCGCTCCCGGCCGTGATACCGAGCAGGGGAACGGCCAGCAGCAGCGGACCGGCAGCTGCCAGACCGAAGGCGGCGCCAGCGGTCTTCTTCATCGCCGCCACCGCCCGCCGAGGCCAACGGCGTCATCGGAAAGCGGAGTTGGGGCGGGGTGTGGGGGAATCAGGGCGTGCTGCATCGCAGCGTCTCCTCGGTGTTCGTAGGAGGCGCGGTGCCGGCTTCTCGTGCAAAGCCGCCGGCGCCGCGTTGGTGTGAATCCGCCCTTGAGGCGGGCCCGGATTAAAGGAGTTGGTAGCTCCCGGACGCCGGTATCAGGTCATGCGCGGCAGCCAGCCACGCTCGTAATCTCACGTGATACACAAGGAGCCCCCTGGCAGATGCGAAAAACGAGGCGAACGCGCCTGTCCGGCGGCCCAATTGGACACGACAGCACGGATTAGCACAGGTCAACGAAGGTGAAGCGGTGCTCCGCCCTGGTGACTTGGCGAGACAGTAGACCGTAAATCCGGACGCACCAAATGGCCCCGGCAGAGACCGTGGAGAGTACCCGGCCTCGTTAGGCCGGTCCGGAATTCGCGGCTACGTGTTGGGTCGGAACCGGGCGGATCCGTCGGGTCGGACTCTGGACCCTGATTCTCTGGGTTGCGCCCCCAGAACATCAGCCTCTCCGGACAAGACAGTTGGTCATGGCCAGGATCACCCCTCTGACAGTCACGTGGGAGAGCGCAGGGGAGCGCAAGGGGAGCGCGGACGCCTTGGGGCGCCCCAGCATGAGCCAACATGACTGAGCCTCACGCATGCCTGCTGATCAGGCAGAACGAGACTCAGTGATACTGCCGGACATGACCTGTCATGATCGCTGGCGTACTCGTAATGCGTTGGTCTCGCGTCTGAATCTCGAAGGCCCCTCCAAGGTGAATCTCGGGGCCTGACGCCAGCGCGCAAAGAGGACCTTGCGTATTGTTGGTCGACCACGACCCCTGGGCGACTGTAGCAAGGGGGTCTTCCTGTTTGCGCCCGCGGCAGTTGCGGGCCCTGGCCCAACCCGGTACCGGGGGAGCGGGCTCTTTGCTGACCGTAGATCCCGCACCCGGGGAGTAGGAGAAGACCCTCAGCGAGCCTTTTCCAACCTGCCGGTGGGCGCGTGCAGTTGGGGTGACAACGTGGCGAAGCCCCTGGTAGATGGGTTTTCGACCAAGAAATCCGTCTCCACCAGAGGCTTCGTGTGCTTGTCTACCCGTCGGGCGTCGACGTGTCCAGTTCTGCCCTGCGCTTCCTGTCCGCCAAGCTCCGTCAGCGCCGCCGGGAGCTCGGCACCCGCTGGCGGCGCCTGAGTGACGGCCGCCAGGCCCTGCTCACTCTCGTCCATCTCCGCAACGGCCATCCGTATGCCCAGCTCGCGGCCGGGTTCGAAATCGGGACCACGACGGCATACCGCTACGTCACCGAGGCCGTGGACCTCCTGGCCGCCCTCGCACCCACCCTGGCCGATGCCGTGCGCGCCGCGTCGACGAAGGCGTTCGTCCTCCTGGACGGCACGCTCCTGCCCATCGACCGCATCGCCGCAGACCGGCCCTTCCACTCCGGGAAGCACAACAAACACGGCATGAACGTGCAGGTCCTCACCGATCCGTCCGGCCGACTGCTGTGGGCCTCACCGGCCCTGCCCGGCGCCGTCCACGACATCCGAGCAGCCCGCGAACACGGCATCATCGACGCCCTCGCCCAGGCCGGCATCCCCTGCTGGGCCGACAAGGGCTACCGCGGCGCCGGCGGAACAGTCCGCATCCCGTACCGGGGACGATGGGAGACCCTCTCTGCCGGTCAGCAGGTGGTGAACCGGTCCCACGCGAAAATCCGCGCCCTCGTCGAGCAGGCCATGGCAACCCTCAAGAACTGGCGACTCCTGCGCAAACTCCGGTGCTCCACCACCCGGATCACCAGCCTCATCCAAGCCGTCCTCACCCTGCATCTGACCAGCTCAAACCCATGATGGAAAAGGCTCACTGACAGCGGCGAGTCCCAGGGCGGCGGCTGAAGAGTCGGCCGCCGGGCGAGGTCGGCATATTGGCCTTCTCGCCACCTCTGATGAAAACAGAAGGGTTCGATCTGCTATTTTCTTTAATATGAGGGAAGCGGGAAATGAAATTTCCCGCTTCCCTCATAGATCAATGCTCCCGGTCATTTCTTGTTGCGTTGTCCTCGGCTGACCCAGATCAGCGATGCCAGGATTGCAACAAGGAGGACGATTGCGATAGTGACGCGGAGCGGCTTGCTGAGCTCGTCCTGGGCCCAGGGGACGAACAGGAACATAGCCACTATGGCCACAGCCACAGATGCGAACCACGCAACGACTCTGGTCCTGTAGGTTCTCACTGCTCCTCCTGATGGCTGACTGACTACGAGCTGCGCAGCGCGTTTTTCGCGCATTTGACGGTGGCTCCGGCCCCTCCCGATACGGCTTGGTTCTCCTAGCGCTTTCGAGTGAGTAGAACGATAAGAAAATAGAAGAAAGCCACTAGGGCAACTACGAGCACGGTTATTCCCAGAACGGCCCCGCTGAAAGCCAAATAATACGCCTGGGGTTCGGTCCCCTGCCCGGAGCTGGTTGCCGTGCTATCGGTCACCACTTTTTGCCCCTCCGTTTCCTGTATTTTTGCATACCTCCGGTTCGCATGAAAAGTTGGAATGCTATGAGGGCGGCGACAACCACCACGATGACGAGCCAGACGCAGATATTCACCGGGTTCCTTTCGGTTCAGGGGCCGGGCAAGGGTACCCGGCCCCCAGGCGTACCAGGTCAGAACAGGCTTGCCCCTAGTTTGAAGGCGTCCTTTGCGTCGTTGAGGAAGCTCACGGCTTCGGAGGCGTCGCCGGAACCGCTGGGCCCGTAGTCGCCCACGATGTCCAGCCCTGTATCGATGGCGCAGCCGGTCGCGGCCTCAGTGGCGAGGCCGATTCCCGTGGTGGCGGTTCCTGTGAGTCCTGCGACGAGCGCTCCTTGAGCTCCACCCTTGAAGCAGGACGTCGCGTATTTCGACCAGGGCACCTCGCCGGTCGGATCGACGTTGTTGATGGGGTCGTCGCCTGCGTAGGCGTAGCGGTTTCCCTGGGCGGGGTCGGCGAGGAACGACAGCGCGTCCTGGGTGGTGAAGTGGCCGGTGGTGGGGTTGTACCAGCGCTGGCCGTATTTGATCCAGCCGGTGGTGCGGTCGTAGGTGCCGCCGACGTAGCGGTAGGGGTTCTGGGCTGCGGCTGATCCGGTGGCGGTGGTGGTCTGGTAGGCGCCGTAGGGGTCGTACTGGTAGACGGTGGAGGTGACCGTGGACTGGTTGATGAATTCCACGGGGCTGCCGAAGCCGTCGGTGATGTAGTACGCCTCGGTGCCGGTGGTGGTGCGCAGGACCAGGGGCTGGCCGGTGGTGGGGTCGTGGTCGATGTAGGCGGTGCCGGCGTCGAGTGTGACCTGTTCGATGACGGGCTGGCCGTTGCCGTCGGGGCGGCAGGTGTAGGTGCCGGTCCCGGTGGAGGTGGTGGCCGCCGTCATCTGTCCGGCACCGTTGTAGGCGACCGAGGACAGGGACGGGGTCTTGGTGAGGTTCCCGGCGGCGTCGTAGGTGTAGCCGCTGGTGGTGATCTGGTTGGCGGCGTTGTGGGCGAGGGCGGTTGTCCCGGTGGCGGTGGTGCGGTTGCCGCGTGCGTCGTAGCCGTAGCTGTACGTCGTCCCACCCCCCGAAGTCGCCACTGACGGCAGCCGGTTGCCCGGGTCGTATCCGTAGGTCGTCGTTTTCCCCGAGAGGTTGTCCTTAGACCACTGGAGAAGGCTGCGGTCGTCGGTGGTGGCGGTGGAGCAGGTGGTGCCGGGTGTGCCGCCTGCGGTGCGGCAGTAGGTGACGTCGAACTGGCGGGTGGGTGAGGTGGCGGGGCCCTGGTCGGCCCAGACTCGTGAGGGGCCCTGCCGGACGCCCTGAACCGCGAGTCGCTGCGCACCCTGGCCGACGGCTCGACAACGCTGCTGACGTACGACCCGGCCGGGAACGTCGCCACCTACACCGACCCCACCGGACCGGTGGTCTACGGGTACGACAATGCCAACAACCTCAAGACGCTCAAGGACCCCTCCGGGTCGACCACCACATACCAGTACAACAACGACGACGTCCTGACCTCGGTCGCCTACCCCGGCGGCACCACGCAGACCATCACCCCGGACAACTCCGGCCGCCCCTCGAACATCAAGACCGCCGCCGGCTCCACGACACTGGTCGGCCTCTCCTACACCTACACCTACGGGAAGTCGGGCACGGACGGCGACCTGCGGCACACCCGCACCGACAACCAGGCCGGCAAGACCATCACCTACAGCTACGACTCCCACAACCGCCTCGCCAAGGCAAAGGAGTCGGCCACCGTGATCTGGCTGTACTGCTACGACGCCGCCGGGAACACCGTGTCAGCCACGGCCGGCTCCGACGACGCCTGCCCCGGCACCACCACCTACACCTACAACGACGCCTCCGAGCTGACCTCCAAGAACGGCTCCGCCACCGGCTGGACCTACAACCCGGCCGGCGACGAAACCAACGGCGCCTCCACCACCGGCATCCGCACAGGCGAGACCTGGTCGGACTTCAACCAGCTCACCTCCCTCACCGCCGCCGGCACCGCCTACACCGCCGCCTACGCCGGCACCGACAACGCCGAACGCACCCAACTCGGCGCCACGGCCTTCCACAACGGCCCCGAAGGACTCGCCGCCTCCACCGCCACCGGCGCCGACACCGGATTCACCCGCGAGCCCGGGGGCACACTCAACTCCATGAGGACCGGGGGAAAGAGCTACTACTACCTCACCGACGCCGACGGCTCCGTCCTCGGACCTGGTCGACAATGCCGCGCACCGCGTGAACACCTACACCTACAACCCCACCGGCATGCCCCGCACCGGCGGCGTGAGCGAGACCGTCCCCCAGCCCTACCACTACCACGGCGCCTACCTCGACCCCACCGGCCTGTACAAAATGGGCGCCCGCTACTACGACGCCGTCACCGAACGCTTCACCCAAACCGACCCCTCAGGCCAGGAAACCAACCCCTACGCCGCCTTCGGCGCCGACCCCGTCAACCACACCGACCCCAACGGGACATTCAGCCTCGGGGACATTGCAAATGTTGGCGACACCGTTGGGGCAATAAAGGACGGTCTTTCCGGAGACACAAGCGCGCTGCTAAGGGCTGTCCCGTAACGGTCGGTAGGGCGGCGGCCGGGCGATACTCGCGAGACTCCGCCGTGGCAGGTGTGGCAGCCTGCGGACATGCCAGAGTTGCGCGTTCATGCGGGCCGCCACTATGCCGTCCAGTTTCACTACGCCTTGCAGGAGGACGCCTGGTGCGTGGAGCTGAGCGAGGCCGTCCCGGCGCCAGCCACGTGGGCCGATATTCCCCATGCCGCGTCTCACCTGCCTGGACCTGCCTTCATGGTGGCGGTGATACCCGACGAGGACCCGAACCTGGAGCCGGCCGTCCACATCCGAGGTGACCACGAGCGGGTCATCCCCTACGAGATCATGCGCTGGTTCATGGAGCATGTGGGTGAGCGGGTTGAGCGCTGCCGCCTCGCGTTCGAGCAGGGGACGCCTGAAGCAGTGGAATGATCACGCAGTGTCTGGTGTGATCACGGCGTCGGAGCCTTCCTGGATAGTCCCGTTCACCGGGCTGAGCACACGGCAGTTCGGCAAGCTGGTGAGGTTTCTGCGCCGCGGGGATGCGGACGCCGCCCGCAGGGGCCGGCCGTGGAGCTTGCCGCTGGAGGACCGGGCCTTGCTGATCGCGACCTACTGGCGGACGAACCTCACCATGCGTCAACTGGCCCCGCTGTTCGGGGTTTCCAAGTCGGCAGCAGACCGCATCATTGATCACCTCGGGCCGATGCTCGCCCTCCAACCCCGCAACCGGTTCACGAAGGACACCGTGCTGATCGTGTCAGCGTCCGCTCCGCCTGAAGCCCCACAAAGACAGGCAGACTCGCCTCGCCGCCGAGCCGGCCGGTCGTCGAGTCACGGCGCAGGCTCGTCTGCTGCCGCCAGTCAGGGACCGCGACCAGCACTGCCAACACGAGGAACGAGGCAATGGAAACCGTCGCGACGATCACGAGAAGGGCCCGCACCGTCAACGGCGTCCGTAACAACCGCTGGCGTTGGCGCGGCGCCCGATGGGCGGGAGACAGGTCGGGGGTCATGAGTCCTCGTCAGGCACGGGATTTGGAAGCGCGGAAATTGATGAGGCCGGTCTTGCGACGAGCGGACGGCGGGAAATGTTTGGATGCACCACGATTCCGCTTCGGCTGTTTACCGTCACGGGCAGGCAAACCCAAGAAATCTGGGCGACGTACGCAGCCGCTGACCTGCGCACATCCACGCTCGTGGCTGGGATTGTGGACACCTGGGCGCGTGGCTTTCCGGTCAACTCGCCCTCAGGACGGGTGGCATGGGACTACCGTGAAGGCACTATCACTGCGTATTCACACTGGGACTTCGCCATGGCCCACCACAGGACGCCGGGCAACAAGAGGGAACGCGACGCGCTCCGCAGGGAAATGCTTGCTGCCGGATGTACCCGCTCAGACATCGCAACCGAACTGCGGACACGATTCACGTTCCGGCCCCGCGAGGCATGGCGACACGCCCACGGCTGGAGCCTCCAAGAAGTCGCAGACCGTATTAACACCGTTGGCACCGGACGACCTGACGCCGTCGCTGCGGACGCCTCCCTCCTCGGAAAGTGGGAGAAGTGGCCGCTCACAGCTGGGCGCAAGCCCTCGGACGCGGTCCTGCGCCTGATGGCTGCGGCCTACGAGTGCGACGTGTTGGAACTGCTGGACTTTGAGGACCGGAGGGCGATGCCTTCGGCGGCAGCCGCGCGCAGTCCGTCCGGTCCTCAGCCCTCCGCAACGCCTACGCCCGAGCCTCCGGCACGGACCGCGCCCGATCTTCCGACCGGTGCTGTCGCTGCGCGGCGCGCCGCAGAGGAGAGCGCAGCTTGGGCAGCGTGGGCCGAGAGCACCAACGTTGGACAGTACGCACTGGAACAAATCCAAGCTGACGTCCGTACCCTCGCGGCCGACTACCTCGTCGGCGACGCAATCGACGTTTTCACCCGCACCCGGGCCCTGCGTGACACAGTCTTCCGGCTTCTGGAGGGGCACCAGCCGCCCCAGCAGGCCGCAGATCTCTTTCTGTGTGCCGGATACGTGTGTGGCCTGATGGCCTGGATGTCCAGTGACCTCGGCCACCTATCCGCCGCCGATACCCACGGGCGTACCGCAATGTTGTGCGGCGAAGCAGTCGGGCACAATGGACTGAGGGCGTGGACGGCATCGACTCGCTCGAAGATTGCGTTCTGGGACGGTCGGTACCGCGACGCCATCAACCATGCCCGCCGGGAGGCCTCGTACAACCCGCCTGGCACCGTGGAGGCGTTGCTCGCCTGTCAGGAAGCCGACGCCTGGAGCCGCCTCGGCGCTACGGACGAGACCCATGCCGCCTTGCGCCGCGCTGAAGCGGCCCGTGAATCGATCGAGGGCGAAGACGAGATTGGCGGCTTGCTGTCCTGCTCGATCGGCAGGCAGGAGCAGTACGCCGCCGCAGCCCTTCTCCGTATCGGCTCCTACAGCGAGGCGCTAACCCAGGCCGACAGCGCCCTCGGACACCTTCGGGCCCAGCAGGTGCGCGTATACGGCACGGAAGCACAGACCAGCATCAGCCAAGCCATGGCATACGTCGGCCTAAAGGAGCCTGAGGCGATCATGGACAAACTGGAGCCGGTCCTCGAATTGCCGCCCGAGCGGCGCCTAGACACCGTGATCGGCCGTATACGCGACCTCGGATCGATGATGGCGGGTGGTCCGAATGCCCGCGGAGCGGCCAGCGTCAAGGCCCGCGCACACCTTACCGACTGGTGCCAGGACAGCGCTCCTCGACTCCTGGCCTTCTGGCCAGGAGGTGACTCGGCCTGATTGGATCACCCGTCATGACCACAACACCCGAATCCATGATCAACCACTGGTGGTGGCGCCCCGGGTGGCGCAAAGGCCGATCCTTCTACACCTGGCACTTGACCTTCGGCGATCAGGCGGACGTCCAGCGCTTCGCCGCCGAGTACCGTGCGGCCCTCGCGCCCATCGGTGGACTGGACCTCATACCTGACCAGTGGCTCCACCTGACAATGCAAGGAATTGGTTTCGTCGGCGAAGTCTCGGAGGACACTGTCGATGCCATCGCCGAGGCCGCCAAGCCGCGTCTTGGAGCGATACCTCGCTTCGCCATTACCCTCGGCACACCGGTCGTCGACCCGGAGGCGATCCTCGTGCTCGTCCAACCAGCAGACCCCGTAAGGGAGCTGCGGGACGCCATCCGCGCTGCGATCGGCGACGTCCTTCCGGAAGTCCCCGAAAGCGCCAGCGGATTCACTCCGCATGTCTCCGTCGGCTACAGCAACAAAGTCGGCCCGTCAACGCCGTTCACCGAAGCCATCACAAGCTCGAACGTCGCCCCCGCGACAACCAGCGTCACCAACGCGGCTTTGATACGCATCAACCGCGACCACCAGATGTACGAGTGGACAACCATCGCTGAGATCCCACTCCGCTGAACATCACACGTCGGCTGCGCTACCCAGCAACGGACCCAGGGTGCCGATCCGGAGGAGCGAGCAGATTAACTCCGAATCGGCACCTGCTTCACATTTCACTTCGAATAGGTGTCGCCTGACCCGCGAACCGAGGCCTCGCGTCAGTGAGCCTTTTCCATCATGGGTTTGAGCTGGCCAGATGCAGGCTGAGGACGGCTTGGACGAAGGCGGTTATCCGGGTGGTGGAGCACCGGAGTTTGCGCAGGAGTCGCCAGTTCTTGAGGGTCGCCATGGTGTGCTCGACGAGGGCGCGGATTTTCGCGTGGGACCGGTTCACCGCCTGCTGACCGGCGGAGAGGGTCTCCCATCGTCCCCGGTACGGGATGCGGACGGTTCCGCCGGCGCCGCGGTAGCCCTTGTCGGCCCAGCAGGGGATGTCGGCCTGGGCGAGGGCGTCGATGATGCCGTGTTCGCGGGCTGCTCGGATGTCGTGGACGGCGCCGGGCAGGGCCGGTGAGGCCCACAGCAGTCGGCCGGACGGATCGGTGAGGACCTGCACGTTCATGCCGTGTTTCTTGTGCGTCCGCGTACAGGTGCAGCCTGGTGACGCGCTTCGCCGAAACCGGCCGTGCGGTTACCGGCCCTGCGTACGGCATCGCACCACAAGGTGTCAGATGTGGATCTGCGAGACGCTCTGAGCAAGCTGATTCAGGGCGTGAAGGATCCCGTGGCCGAACTTCGTCGGGGCGATCAGCACGCCCAGGGCCAGCACAATGACCGCAGACATCTGTTCATCGGTACGGCTCCTGGCCTCAGTGCGGCGGCGCAACCGGAGCACCACGATGACCGTCAGCAGGAGCGTCATGTTGATCGTCAAAGTCACGGTCAGTCCCTCCGCCAGCCGACCCACACACGAGACTTCGGGCGCTGCCCGGCCTCACCGCTCCCGAGCATGAGCGCTGACACGGCCCCTCACCCCGGAAAGTGTCCACACCGCCTTGAGTCCGTCAGAAAGTGGCCGATACCGCCCTCTTGAGCGAGGACACCGGTCGGCAGTCAACTGCCCGATCGCCCCAAGGCGTAAGGGCAACGCGACAAGTCCGCCAGCCGCTACGCGGCTGGCGGACTTGTCGCGTTGTCAGCGGTCAGGAAGCCGACGTGGGCCGACGTTTCCGCATGGCTAGCCCCAGGATGCCAAGTACCGCTCCCAAAGCGAGGATTCCTATGCCCATCCCCCGCTCGACGCCGCCGTTGGCTGCGGCAGCCACCGCTGCGCCGGCCGCTATGAGAATGACGGCTGCGACGATCACGATCATGGCGGACTTACCTGTCACTGGGTTTCCTCTCTAGCCGGTCAGGTATACATGGCGATTCCGTAGCCGATCAGGAATCCTCCTGCTGCCACGGCGAGGACGCCGACGCAACTCCAGCCGCTCACAGCGGCCGGATATTCAGTGCGGCCCGGAGTAGACGTCTGCTGGCCGACAGCCCAGTCGCCGGTCGCGGCCGGCGCAGGGCGGGGCCCTGTCCGAAGCATAAACCGGACCGGGGCATATCCGACAGCATGCGATTCAGGCGACCGCAACCTGGCCTGCTGCTCGCATTCCGCAACGGAACACGGTTTACCTACGTGGGGCGGCACAAGGCCGCTTATCCCGCCTGCCTCCGGGAACCCCCTTCCCTGCAGGCTTTTCCCATGATTCTTTTTTCGGCGGGCCACCTTTTCCGTTGCAGGCTTATGGGGCGCCAGACAAAATCTGGCGCCCCATAATTCTTCTATCACACGATCTCACTACAGCGAGTCGTCAGCGCTCCAATTCAGTTGACCGTGTGCGGGCCAGTCGCCGGACAGTGAGGACGAGGGCGACGGTCACGATGGCGACTACAAGGGAAACCCACCAAATGACTGGATGGTCGGTTGCGTTGGGCGATGTGGTCACCATCGCGATGCCCGCCGCCACCAGGACCAACACCATCAAGCTTGATGACATTACAAGCTTCGTCATGCAGGCTCCGCGACGCACTGGCTCCGAGTCTTCCTATCCCCAATGTGCGGTGTTGGGCCTGCAGTGGCCTGCTGGGACTTCACCGTCGCGCCACTGAATCTTTCGAGATCAGGCTGATTGTCGGTTTTTTGAGATCCTCACGTAAAGGATTCCGGAAACCAGCCCAGCCGCGCCGAAAACGAGAGCGGACTGCCATACTGGCCAATCGAATGCTCCTACGGAAGTGGCGATGACTCCCGCAACTGAGGTTGCAATCCCGCATGCAATGACGCGGATAATTCTCCGCTTTTTATCCTCGTCGTTCACTAGTCCCTCCATAGCATGAGCTTAGGCGAAAAATCCGCCGGTGAGAGCGCCAACGAGTCCACCCAGCGCTCCGTTCACTCGCTCTTCCTCGCCTCCTCCGGCCACCGTGGCGGACGGCGGAACGACAGACCCCGCTGCCTGGGAGGACTGGATGAGGTGCGTTCGTTCGGTCGTCGACGGCGCAGAGGACTCAGCAGGCGGGTCGGCAGGATAGAGGGCCACTCGAAGGACAAGATCACGATCTACAGCTGCCGTACTAGCCGCTGTGATCCGACTGCGGAAATAAATTACCCCTTGTCTCGTCGGGCAGAGATTCCTGACGAAGTACCGATCACCACGGCCATCACGCCGACCGTTGCGAGAATGCGTTGCCAAGGGGCCCAATTGGTTTGCCAGATGAGAATCATGACTAGCATGATTGCAAGCGCAAGGATGAACCAGACTGCGCGCCTGGTTATCCGGTTCGTACCGATTGGAGTTCTCCTCTCGTTCCAGCTGGGCGCCGCTCTCAAGGAGGCGGCACCCAGCCGATCACAATCTAGAAGCCAGGCAGGAAGGGCGCGAGCAAACCTCCTGCCACACCGGCTTCAAGGTAACCTTCGGGCTCCAGCCCAAGAGCTGCGGCTGTTCCGCCAGTTGCCGCTCCTGTCCACAGGCCAGCGGTAACTCCGCCCGCTACGGCGCAACCGATACCTGCTGTGCCTGCACAACCGATGCCGATCAGGGTTGCGGCAGCCGCTGTTGCAAGCACACCGCTTACTCCGACAACGACATCCCTCCAAGCGAATGTTCCGTTGGGGTCGGTGTGGTTGATGGGGTCGTTGCCGAAGGCGGCGTAGGGGTTGGTTTCCTGGCCGGAGGGGTCGGTCTGGGTGAAGCGGGTGATGGCGGGGTCGTAGTAGCGGGCGCCCATTTTGTACAGGCCGGTGGGGTCGAGGTAGGCGCCTTGGAAGCGGTAGGGCTGGGTGAGGGTGCCGGTGGCGCTTCGGGATTTTCCGGCGGGGGTGTAGGTGTAGCCGGCCACGCGGGCGCCGGTGTTGTCGACCAGGCCGAGAACGGATCCGGCTGCATCGGTGAGGTAGTAGTAGTTCTTTCCCCCGGTCCTCATGGAGTTGAGTGTGCCCCCGGGCTCGCGGGTGAATCCGGTGTCCACGCCGGCGGTGGTGGAAGCGGCGAGCCCTTCGGGGCCGTTGTGGAAGCTGGTGGTGTTGAAGCGGGTGCGTTCGCCGTTGTCGGTGCCGGCGTAGTCCGCGGTGTAGGAGGTGCCCCCGACGGTGAGGGAGGTGAGCTGGTTGAAGTCCGACCAGGCTTCGCCGGTGCGTGCGCCGACGGGCGAGGCGCCGTTGGTTTCGTCGCCTGCGCTGTCATACGTCCAAGCGTTGGGGTCGAGGCTGTGCGGGTCGGTGAGCTGGGACGCGTCGTTGTAGGCGTAGTCGAAAATGGTGGCGTCGGCGCAGGTGCTGGAAGCGGTGGCGGTGGTGTCGGTGTCGGTCAGGTTGCCGGCCGCGTCGTGGCAGTACAGCCATCCGGCGGTGCGAGTGCCGGCTGAGTTGGTCTCCACCGTGCGGTATGCCTGGTCCTGGGAGTCGTAGGCGTAGGTCTGTGTGGTGCCGGCGACGTTGTCGGCGCGGGTGTGGATCAGGGCACCGTCGGTACCGGAGGGACCGGAGGTGTAGGTGTAGGCGAGATCGACCAGCGTCGTCGAACCGGCCTTGGCGGTGATCGACTTGGGGCGGCTGGAGTTGTCCGGGACGATGGTCTCGGTGGTGCCGCCGGGGTAGGCGACGGAGGTCAGCACGTCGTCGTTGTTGTAGGTGTACGTGGTGGTCGAGCCGGAGGGGTCTTTGAGGGTGTGGAGGTTGTTGGCGGCGTCGTAGCCGTAGACGACCTGGCCGGTGGGGTCGGTGTAGGTGGCGACGTTGCCGGCCGGGTCGTAGGTCAGCAGCGTCGTGGAGGTGTCGGGCAGCGTGCGCAGCGATTCGCGGTTCAGGGCGTCCGGCTGGTAGGTCGTAGTGCCGGTGGCGTCGGTGCGGGAGGTCCGGTTGCCGTCACCGTCGAAGACGTACACCACGTTCGCGCCGCCGGAGGTGGCCACATTGGTGGTGCGGTCGCGGCCGTCGTAGGTGTAGGTGGTGGTGATGTTGCGGCCGTCGGTGGCGGTGTGCGGGCGGCCGAGCGCGTCGTAGGTGTAGGTGGTGGCGCCGAGCGGTGCGGGCGGGGTGACCTTGTCCAGATTGCCGCTGGTGTCGTAGTGGAACGACGTCGTCTTGCCGTTCGCGTCCTTGGCGGTGCAGCGCTGGCCCTTGAAACCGCCGCAGGACGGGGTCGCGTCGTTGTAGGTGTACGAGCGGGACGCGGCCGCGTCGCCGGTCACCGAGACGGTCTTGGTGTTGCCGGCGGTGTCGTAGGAGTAGCTGGTCTTGTTGCCCTGTGCGTCGGTGAAGTCCGGCGGCACGTCCACACCCGCGATCGTGGAGTACTGTCCGAACGCGGCCGAGGCGCCGGTCGGCAGCCCCACCGAGGACGGGTTGTTGCGGGCGTCGAACCCGTAGACGGTGACGTTGCCGCCGGTCCCGCCAGTGCCCATGGCGTCGGTTGCGGTCTTGACGTTGTGGTTCGAGTCGTACGTCGTCGACCGTGAGTGCGTCAGAGCATCGGTGACCTTGGTGACCGTGCCGTCGGTGTTGACGGTGTAGGTGGTGGCGTGGGTGTTGGGGTCGGTAGCCGTGGTGGTGCCTGCGGCGCCGACGGCGGCGGAGTAGGCGTAGGTCCAGGTGGGGCCGGTGTTCGCGGCGGTGTCGGTGATCCGCTGAACGGAACGCACCCGGTTCGAGGAGTCGTAGGAGATCCGGGTGATGTTGCCGTCCGGGCTGGTGATCTTGTTGATCCGGAACGAGCCGTCGGACAGCGACTCGTAGCCGAAGACGGTTGCGCCGCCTGCGGTGTCGGTGGTTTTGACGAGGTTGCCGTATCCGTCGGTGTCGTACTTGGCGTACCGGCCGGTGTTGTCGGTCGCCCGCCACTGCGTGGTGTTGTACGGCGCCAGGTCGACGGACCGCCCGGTGCGGTCCTCGGTGAGCTTGTAGCCGCCGCCCGAGTGCTGGGTGACGGTGATGGTGGCGCCGTTGCGGTCGGTGACCTTCGTCAGCACGCCGGCGGAGCTGTAGGTGTCCTTGGAGCCGGACTTGCGGCTGGTGAGGGAGTAGGTGCCGTCGCTGTTCTTGACCAGGTCCTGGGAGTATCCCGCCGGGGTGGTGTAGGCGCTGCCGGTGCCGACGGTGAAGTGGGCGCTGCCGCCGGTGGAATCAATGACGTAGACGTCCGTACCGGAGATCTGCAGGCGCCGGTCGTAGCTCGCCCACCAGCGGGTGCCGAGTGTGCCGCCGACCCCGGTGAACGAGGAGTAGGTCCGGGTCAGTTGCAGCCGGTCACCGGCTCCGGCGATGTCGAAGTCGGTGCCCGCCAGCAGGAAGTCACCCGACGACAGGTCGACCCGGGCTACCAGCGAGTCCGTCAGGCGGGTGTCGGAGTACTGGTGCCACGGCACCTGCCCCTGGCCCGACGGCGGCGCCGCAAGCGGGCTGACCGTCTGGCTCCCGGCGGCGCCGCGCGCCCGGCGAGCGGAGGCGCCCGCCGACGCCGCAGCCGTCAGGTGCGTGTCGGAGGGCACCGGCCGGTTGGTGCCCACCGGAATCGACGGAACGCTGACCTGGTGACGGTGACCCCAGACTGAAGCGGGATCGGCCGGCGCGGCCTCGGCGGTAGCGGCGCTCAGCGGGATTCCTGCAGCGGCCACGGCGAGAACCGTTGACGCTGCGGCGAGGCTCCAGCGTGAGCGGCGGCGGGCATGCGAAATCGCGCCCGCCGTGGGCTTGTTGCTCATCTTCCCCCCATGGAAAGAGTCCCTGGCAGCCCCAGCGGCTCCCAGGAGAAGCCACAACCTGTCATGGTCTCGTGACCGTGTGCTACCGCTTTTTATCGATCCTCAGTTTGATAAGCGATTTTCGGCCAGAGCCTCGCGCTCCGCTCCACGGCTGACCGGGGCCACAGCGGCTGCCGCAGTCAGCTACACAGCGAAAGCGCCGGTCAGCAGGGGGCAACATTGTGGCGGGAAAGGTGGCCCTGCTGCTTGCCTCACCATCGCGGGAACAGCGGGGCGCAGCACCTTCGTTGGCAAGGGGAGGATTGCCCTAGGGCAATTATCTGTGTGCTCGAAGTCCCCTTCTGCTTTGGTCGGCCGTCCTGATGCGGCGGACCGGTGACATAGGTCACACACGGCCGAGGGATTCCGATGATCAGATGCCCGTCCGTACGCTGATCCGTCGTGAAGGAACGGCAACCGCCTGATCCCCGAGCCTGGTTCGCCGGGGGCCTCCACACGATGACCGCCGGTTCGCGGACCACGGCCCTGCACCAGCGGAAGCGCTGTCGCGGCGCAGGCAGAGGCGTTTGTCGGAGTGCGAGCGGCCGGAGTCGTTCCCCCCCCCAGGGAGCTCTGGCCGCTCCACAGTTCACGGTAAGCCAGCTGCTTCGACCCAGCGCGCCGAGCCTGTCTCCCGGTCACGCCGGGGCGTTGAGCACCCTCGACAAGAGCGGCCACTTCGCGGCCATGGAACAGCCCACCGCTTGACGGCGAACCGCCGGGCCGCATCCGGCACGCAGGCACGGCCGGCGCAGTAGGGCCGCCACGCGGGTCACCGGCCAAAGGCTATGCCGTGCGTAGCTCGCCGAGGGTCTGGTTGAGCAGCCGGGACATTCTGCCGCCGCGTCTGTCTGCCCGGCAGATCTTCGCCAGTGGCCCGTGGGCCTCAGCCCTGTCGCTGACGGCGGAGTTGAAAAGGCCCCATCGGTCGGAGGGGCAGTGGGCGGCTGCTGGTCACGGTCGCTGCGGTTCGCGCGATCGGTTCGGGGCGAGAGTGCCGCTCAGGTCGTGGTGGGCGGCGGACCAGGCCGCGTGCCAGCGGATCCGGGCCGCGCGGACGCTGTGGGTGTTGCGAGTGAGGATTGCTGCTGTCAGGACGTCGTTGGGTCCGAACCGCAGGTGGATCACCGCGGTGTCGGTGGCGTCGGAGCCTTGCAGGAGCCAGGTGTCGTGCCGCAGCGGGATCGTGTCGGCGCGGTGGCGTGCCAGCAGGCGGATACGCTCGCCTGCCGTGGCGTTGTGGGCACCGGTGACCTGGAGGTAGTGCTGACCGGGGGTGATGGGAGTGTCCACGACTCGCACCCGGTGGATGTATCGCCCGTCGTTCGCGGCCTGGCGCACCATCTGGTACCACGGGCGGTCGGGGTCGTAGGTGACCGGTTCGCCTCGCCGGATTGCATCCCATCGGGGGTCGCGGCGGTCCGAGTGGTATCCGCGGCGCACCTCGATCCGGAAGGCTCGGTGCCAGGCTGAGTCGAACAGCAGGCCGTCCAGGCCGGCGGGTGTGAGTTCTCCGTCAGCGGGCAGCACGGCCGCCCTCCACGTCCTGCTCCTGACCCCGCGCGGCGGCAGGCCGGCTCGGTGCGGCGGCGATCGTGTGCTGCGCGCGGGTGCACGCGGCGGCGCCCGTGCTGGGCAGGCGGCCCGGCGCGGGGAGGAAAGCTTCGGTCAGCGGTGCGGGTGAGGCGTGGGACACCCGGAAGCAGGTCATGGGGTATGGCCCTTTCTCAAGGCGGGCAGGGCGGAGCCGTGGCGTGGCATGGCATGGCGCGGCGGGGGACGCCGGACCGGTCGGGCGACGCAGGGACGGCGTGCCGGGGGTGCCCGGGGCCGGACTTGAACCGTGCCCTTGCCGATAACCTCATCCACCCTGGTCAGAATGGGTGTGCCGGGACCTTCGCGTTACCGGATACGGACGCTGACGTGGCGCCCTGGCGGGGATGACGATCGCCTCGGCATGATGATCGGTCGTGCTGTTGAAACTCGTCTACCTGAGCGTGCCGAGCGTGTTCGCGATGCTGCGCCTGCTGCCGATGAGCGACCGGGACAAGGACATCGAGATCCTGGCGCTACGCCATCAGATCGCCGTGCTGGAACGGCAACTGAGCGGGCAGCGAATCCAGTTCGATCCGGGGGACCGGGTTTTCCTGGCGGCGTTGCTGCACCACCTCCCGAAGGAGGCGCTGCGCCGCATGCGGTTGCTGGTGCGGCCGGACACGGACCTGCGCTGGCACCGGGATCTGATGGCCCGCCGGCACGCCGCGCGATCCCGGCACCACCGCGGAGGTCGGCCGCGCACTGTCCGCTCCATCCGGGCCTCGTACTGCGCCTGGCCCGAGAGAACCCCAACTGGGGGTACCGGCGCGTGCACGGCGAACTGCTCGTTCTCGGAGTGAAAGTAGCCGCCTCCACCGTCTGGGAAATCCTGAAGGACGCCGGCATCCCACCGGCGCCCGAACGGGCATCGAGCACCTGGGCGGACTTCCTGCACTCCCAGGCCGACGCTCTGCTGGCAGGTGACTTCTTCGAGACCACCACCCTGTCCGGAGCCCGGCTGTACGTGTTCGCGGTGATCGAGCACGCCAGCCGGCGCATCCGGGTCCTGGGCGCGACCGCGCACCCCACCGCGTCCTGGATGACCCAGGCGGCGAAGAACCTGGTCATGGACCTCGAAGACGCGGGCTGCCGGGCGAAGTTCCTGATCCGCGATCGCGACGGGAAGTTCCCCGCCCTCTTCGACACCATCCTCACCGACGCCAGCATCGAGGTCGTCCTCAGCGACGTGCGGATGCCACGGATGAACTCGATCATGGAGCGATGGGTGCAGACGTGCCGCCACGAGGTACTGG
Organism: Streptomyces sp. NPDC025721; assembly: GCF_055558595.1. Taxonomy (NCBI): domain Bacteria; kingdom Bacillati; phylum Actinomycetota; class Actinomycetes; order Kitasatosporales; family Streptomycetaceae; genus Streptomyces; species Streptomyces sp. NPDC025721. Next base: position 76,431 of record NZ_JBVHMF010000030.1, read on the forward strand.
ACCGCACCCTCATTTGGAACCACCGCCACCTGCTCCATGCCCTACGGGAGTTCGAACAGTTCTACAACGAGCACCGCCCGCACCAGGGCATCGCCAACGCCCGCCCCCTGCACCCGTTGCCGCCGCCGATCACCGACCCGGAGCAGATCGCGCGCCTCGACACACGGAAACGCGACCGACTCGGCGGCATCCTCCACGCGTACCAACATGCCGCGTGACCTGCGCAGATGAGGTTTTCGGCAGAGGCACCGTCGGGCGGTGTGACGCGGATGGTGTCCCGTAGTTGCGGCGTTGGTCTGCAGGCAGGGTATACGTGGCCCTGTCTGACGGTCCCGTGCTATCCGAACACTATCCAAGTCGGCGTACAAAACGGAGAGTCCGAAGCGGAGATCACAGCCCGCATCCACGCGGCTATCAGCGCAGAGGCTCACCTGAGCCTTCGGCGAGTGCGTTACCGTTCATGGAATCCGACCACTTATCTTCATTGAAGAAAACCACGACATAATCGGTCTGAATTTCCCCGAACGGCGATTCTGATAGCCCAATCGCCTGCCCTCGGCAGAGTAAGAACTGCCTTCTGGGCCATAGCCGGGGTACACACGCTCACCCTGCCTGACGCGCAAAAGAAAGTCCCACTATGAATTTCACGCACATCATGTACGTCGATGACTCCCACACGGAAATCCACCAGGACGCTCGATTCCATGTCGTCAACAGTTTCGATTAGGCAGCAGCCAGGAGTCCAAACGAGCGGCTCCTCACCAGTATCCCAATCTGGGGTTTCTGAATTCCCGAAGTTCTCGACTACTATTTGGCTCCAGGCCGGGGAGACGGTCGTCGCGGCGATCAGGGTGCTCATGCCCATCGCCTCTTCTTTTCGCCTCCGCCTAACTTCCATGTGGCAGAGAAACGTCTGGGTCGGACGACGTGAAGATTCGTCAAAGGCTGGCACCAGGAGCGCGAAAGCGCAGTGACAATTTGCCAGCGTCATGTCAATGCAGTCGACCATTCCTTATCATCAAAGATGATCGCTACATAGTCAGGCCGCTCGGCTCCCTTGACGGCGATACGCATCTTCCAGTCACCAGCCCTGGGCAGCCGCAGGGTTTCGTTGTCATACTCCGTTGGGGTCATAATACTCACGATTCCAGAAGTGCACGAGAAAATTCCGTCGAAAATTGTTCTCGCACCTGGCGTATCGGCAGCACCGAGTCTGACTTCAACGGTCACATCCCCATCCGTATCGTCGACTGTGCCGATCATGAAACTCCCGGGAAGCCACACCAACGGCTCATCACCCGTCTCCCATTCGGGCGCATCCGAAGTGCCGAAATCGCGGACCATGATCTGCCTGTACTCTGGCGTCATCGTGATTCTTTTGAGGACTCTGCTCACATCTAATCTCCATAATCAGTGAAGCCCGTGCGGCAACTTCACATTGATGACTTTTACGAGATAGCGTTGACCGTGCCGAACTGGAGTGTTCTGGTAGAAGGTGCTGATTTTACCTCCTTGGATGCTGTTCTCCGTGCCCGGAACTCCCATGATCTGGGACCCAGAGCCGCCTTCCAGGCTTGAAGCGAACGGGTATTCATCGCAGGTCCCGGGCCCCTTCCAGTGCGTAGCGTTGCAGCCTGCGGCTCTGCGCTTCATGGACCGAATCTTTCGATCACGATTCGCGTGCAAGATGAATGGGTAGCCGCGGAGTATGGCAGTCTGGTCATTAACTGCGATATTCGGCGTCAGGTTGCCGTCGACGACCATGACGGGAAGTTCGCGGCAGTCGAACTCCGTCATGTTGAATCGAGAATCTGCGACGCAATCGTCGACCACTTCATCCCATTGCGGTTTCGTCAAATCCTTCGGCTTGGGCAGAATCCAAAGGTATTTGTCTCCCCTAATCGTGTGGGTCGTGAATCCGAGGGGGTCGAGAGCACATGTAACGCCACTGATTGCAGTACGGACGGTCTGTCCGAGGCCGAGGCGCAGTGCCTCTCGTTCTGCCAGCTTTCCAATGATGCTACCGGGGCTTACGGCCCATTGGCCTGTCGGGTCTGTCTTTGAGGTTGGTGAGTTGTCGGCGTACGAGTAGGCGGAGTTGTACGGCGTGTCAACGCGGAGTTTGATGGGGTCGGTGGTGGTGAAGCGGCCGAGGGTGGGGTCGTAGTTGCGGGCGCGGAGGTTGAGTCCGGCTGCGTTGGTGGTGCGTTCACGGTATTGGCCGGTGAAGCCGAAGGGATTGGCGGGCGGGCTGGTAGCGGTGTTGGTCTGGGTGTATTCGCCGTAGGCGGTGTAGGTGTAGCTGGTTTGGAGGGCTCCGGTTGCGTCGGTGAGGTCGGTGACGGAGCCGAGCTGGTCGTGGTGGTAATAGAACGCGGCGTCGTCGCTATTGGTCTGCGCGTGGATCTGTTCCAGCGGGTTGTACTGGTAGTACGCGATGAGGTAGCCGGTGGCGTTGTAGTCCGACGATGCCTGGGGCAGGGCGTAGTTGGTGTCCCAAACGGTGGTGCGGGAGGTGGCGCCGTTGGTCTTGGCGGTGGTGCGGTTGCCGTCGGCGTCGTAGCCGTAGGTGTAGGTGGAGCCGCCGGTGGTCAGGCCGGTGAGGTGGTTGGTGGCGTCGTAGGTGTAGGTGTTAGCGCCTGCACCGGTCTGGTTGCCGTCGTTGTCGTAGGTGAAGGCGCGGGTGGTGGTGCCGGTCAGGGTGCTGGTGAGCTGGTCGGCGCCGTTGTAGGCGTAGGTGGTGAGTGCGCCGTTGGTGGTGGCGGTGGTGCGGTTGCCGACGCCGTCGTAGGTGTAGGTGGTGCCCGCGGCGGTGTTGGGGCAGGCCGTGGCCTGGGTGGCGGCAGTGCAGTCGGTCAGGAGCCGTCCGGCCTGGTCGTACGTGTAGTACTGGTGGCTGTCCGGTTTACCGAGGCGGTTGACGTCGACGCGGGAGGGCTGGCCTGCGTCGTCGAGGGTGAGCTGCCAGTTGGCCAGGGTGGTGGTGCCCTTGGTGGAGCCGATGGCGGTCAGGCGGCCGTCGCGGTCGTAGCCGCGCTTCTCGGTGTAGCCGTTGGCGCCAGGCATGACGGTCGAGGTGAGGTTGCCTGCTTGGTCGTAGCCGAATCCGGTTGTACCGGTGGCGGACTGCTGCGAGTTCTGGCGGCCGTCGTCGTCGTAGGTGTACGTGATCTTGTTGCCGGTGGCGGGGGCGGTGACGATGGTGGCGCCGGTGAGATGTCCGGCGCCGTCGCCGCTGAACAGCCGCAGGTGGTTAGTGGTGTCGGTGGCGACGATGTCCAGGGTGGTGCCGGCGTTGAACTGGCCGGTGGCCGGGAGTCCGAAGGTGGTCCAGTCGGCGGTCTGGAGGATGTAGGTGCCGAAGCCGCCCGTACCGGTGGCGGGGTAGAAGCGGAGTTTGTTGTTGGCGGTGTCGCGGGCGAGGAAGTCAGTCTTGCCGTCCGCGTTGAAGTCGCCCGGCACCAGGTACATCGCGCCCCAGCCGCCGCCGAGGTCGGTGCGGGGGTTGAGGGTGCCGTCGCCTTTCCCTGAGTAGAAGTACAGGTGGGCGTCGGCGGAGTTGATGGCCAGGACGTCGAGTTTTCCGTCGCTGTTGTAGTCCAGCGAGATCAGCCGGTATGTCGCCCAGCCGGGCCCGACCGTGGTGCGGGTGCCGAATCCGCCGGTGCCGTTGCCGGGGTAGAAGTACATGGTGTTCGCCGACGAGCTGAACGCGAGGAAGTCCTGCTTGCCGTCGCCGTTGAAGTCCCCGGCGGTCAGCGTCATCACGCCCCAGCCCTGGCCCAGGTCGAACGCGGCGGCGAAACCGCCCGCACCGTTGCCGTTGTAGCGGAAGAGGTGGCCTGTGGACTTGTCGATCGCCAGCAGGTCGGTCTTTCCGTCGCCGGTATAGTCGATCGGCAGGACCTGGCTGAACCCGGTGCCCGTACCGGTCAGGGTGCTGCCGGCGGTGAAGGTTCCGTCGCCGCGGCCGAGGTAGGTGCGGACCGTGCTGGTGGCGTCGGTCCGGATCACATCGGTGATGCCGTCCCCGTTCAGATCCGCGGACACAGTCTGGGCAGTGCCCGACCAGTCCAGCGCCGCTCCGACCGCGTAGTCCTGGGCGCGCGAGGACAGGTGGCCCGCATCGTCGTAGGTGTAGGCGAACGCGCCCTTGCCCGCCGACGGGGTGACTGCGGTCAACTGCCCGTTCTCGTCGTACCCGTAGGTCCGGGTGCCAGTCGCATCGCTGACGGTCTTGCGCTGCCCGGTCGCGTCGTAGGTGAAGCCCACCGCCGGTGTGCTGTCGCTATACGTCGTTCCGCTGGGCAGTCCCCGGCCGTCGAAAGCCGTTGTGGACACGGTCCCGCGCGCGTTGGTGACCTTCGCCGGGTTGCCGTCCTGGTCGAACTCGACGGACTGCTTGTGGTTCAGCGGGTCCGTCACATCGGTCTGCCGCCCCGCATCGTCATACCCGTATGTCGTCGTGTGCCCGTTGTCGTCGGTGCGGGTCGCCAGCGTCCCGCTGACGTTGTAGGTATAGCCGGTGACCGCGTTGTCAGGGCCGGTGACCTTCGCGATCCGGCCAAGCACGTCGTACTCGGTCTTGGTGACCTGGTTCAACGGATCGGTGACCTGGGTGACCTTGTTCATCGCGTCGTGGTCGGTCCGGGTGATCTTGCCCAGAGCGTCGGTGACTTTCGTCTGATTCCCCGCCGGGTCGTAGTCGTACGCCGTGGTGAACTGTGTCTTGTCCGCACCCGTCACATTGCCGCGCGGGTCGACCTGGGTCCGCATCCGCCCGTCGAGGTCGTACGTCCAGGAGGTGACGAAGCCCAGAGGTGACGTCTGGCTTTTGTGATTGCCCGCAGTGTCGTACGCGTCCGTGGTGACCTTGTTCAGCGGATCGGTGCTCGTGAGTTGCCGGTCCGCATCGTCATACGTGAACTTCGTGACCTTGTTCCGGGCGTCCGTCGTGGTAGCAATGTTGCCGTTGCCGTCGTAACTGGTCTTCGTGGCGTGATTCAGACCGTCGGTGACCGAGATGACGCGGTTTAGAGCGTCGTACGCCGTCACGGTTTCAGCCCCGGACGGGTCCACGGTGCGTGTACGGTTGCCGCTGCCGTCGTAACGGTAGGTCGTGGTGAACTTCGCCTTGTCCGCCCCAGCCACGTTCCCCCGCGGCGATGTCATCGACACCTGCCGGTTCGCTCCGTCGTAGGTGTAACTGGTCTTGTTCTGCGCCGGGTCAATCGTGGCGGACACATTCCCCGCCTTGTCATACTCGGTCCTCGACACCTTGTTGTCCGGACCCGTCACCGAGACCTGGCGGTTGAACTTGTCGTACCCGTACGTGGTCACGTGATTCAGCGCGTCCGTCACCGTGAGGACGTTCCCGTTGTCGTCATAGGTGTACGACGTCGCATGCCCCAGCGGATCCGTCTGCTTCCTGAGCCGCCCCGCAGTGTCGTACTCGGACGTCGTAGTGAACTTCGCCTTGTCCGCTCCCGTGACATTGCCCCGCGGATCCGTCTGCGACGTCACCCGACCGGCACTGTCATACGTCGCGGAGGTGATGTTCCCCTCCGGATCCGTCGTCGACGTCAGATTACCGACGCTGTCGTACCCATAGTGGGTCACCCGGTTCCCCGGCTCCGTCATTGTGTCGGCCAGGCCACTGGCCGTGTAGGTGTACGACGTCACCCCGGCCGGCCCCGACTCAGACAGCAGCCGCGCACTGGACCCGTCATACACGTACACCGTCTTATGGCCACGACCGTCCGTGTGCGACTTCAACCGGTCCGACGCGTCGTACTCCCACGCCTCGGACGTGGTGTCGACCTGTGCGGATATAACGTTGCCGTGGCTGTCGTACGTCATGTCGGTCGCCGCGGATTTTCCGTCCGTGCTCCTGGTGACATTGAGTTGCGGGTCGTACGTACGATCTGGACCGTACCCAAGTGGGTTATAACTGTAGAGCAGGACACCGGCCTGGTAAACGTCTGTCCAGATGCCCCCGTTGGGGTCCGTCATATCGGATTCACCGGAACCGGCAGGCCCACCAGCGGCCGGAACCCAGGCAAAAGTGGTGGTCTTGTTGTCGGCATCGATCTGCTGAGTGATCCGCCCGGTCGTCGGATCGTAGGTGTTCTGCGTGATCGTGTTTCCCGCAGGATCCACAATCGTCGCTAGCTGCCCGGCGGTGTCGTACGTGTAGTGCGTGACACCGCCGTCTGTGCCGGTAACACCGGTCAACTGGCCACTGGTATAGGCGTAGTGTACCGAACGGCCGTCAGCGAACGTCGCCGCGGTCAACCGGCCGCTGCCAGTGTCAACGTCAAGGGAGGCCGTCCGCCCAGCAGCGTCAGTGACGGCGCTGAGCACGCCTGAGGTGTAGGCAAGACTCAGACCGCGGCCGTCGCTGTCCTTGATCGCGGTCAGGCGGCCTGCCTGGTCGAACGTGCGCGTGCTGTGGTCCAATGCAGTAACGGTGAATCCCCCGGTGACCGCCGCCAGCGTGTAGCGAACCGGCTTCGGCGTCGAGTACGACCCGTCACCGTTCTTCGTGAACACCACACGCGCACCATCGGAATCAACCAGGGTCGCCTTGTCACTCGCCGGGATCAGCGATGACTCAAAAGCAAGAGACCAGCCCTTCCCGAGCAGACCCGTCGTCGAATTCGCATCCGAACGATACGAACGCTCCAGCACAAACGGCACTCCCGCCCCAGGCACCACCGCATCCGTCACCGTCTCCGTCACCGTTCCCGTGGCGGTGTTGACCGGATCCGCACGATTGGTCTGGTGCGAGCAAGAGCACTGACCGTCCATTCCGCCGGGAATTCCCGGGGTGAAGACAGCAGGCGCGGTGGGTGACGTCACGGGAGTGCCCCATGCATAGGGAACATAAAATATTCCTGCAGAATCGTGGTGTTCCTGGAGCTGGGTCGGAAAATAGATCTTCGCGTAGTAATTCGTCCCTGCCTTGCCCTGCAGCACTCCGTCGCCGATGTCGAAGCCGCACAGGTTCTCAGGGAACGTCGGTACGATCCACCTGATGCAACTTCCGCTGGTGTCGCCGTCCACCGGACTGTCAAGGTCGACATATCGGTCCGCGACCAATGAGTTGTTTGACGCCTGGTAGAGCTGTAGATGCATGAATAGCGGAAACCCCGGCGAAGTAGCATCCACCACTACTTCCCACGTCGCCACCGCCGTGAGCGTCATGTCCGTTGAGTTCATCTATGCGCAGAACAAGTTCGATGACAGTCCCTCCGACAAGACCCGGAACCTGTCCAAGACCTTCGAGGCGTTCTACAAGGCGAACAGTGACGTCGAAGGCCAGAACCTGAGCATCGCCAAGATCGAGACCGCGTTGACCGCCGCATCGAGGGAACTTGACGAGAACTACGAGGAGCTCTTCGGGCCTCTCTTCTCCTCGCGGCAGACGTTCGGGGTCGACACGATCGCACCGGGGCAACGCCCCCGCGTCGTATCGCTGATCGAGGGGGCTGGCCTACTGCGCGGCAGCACACGGATCCAGTACCAGGGCGGAGGCGGCGGCGTGCCGCTGCCCGAGGGGCACAATGGTCTGGGCTACAGCAAGCTGATCTTCACCATCCTGCAGGTGATCGGCTTCCATCAGGCCTACCTGCGCGAGAGTCCCCGGCCCGCGTTGCAAGTGCTGTTCATCGAGGAACCGGAGGCTCACCTGCACCCGCAGATGCAGGAGACCTTCATCAGGAATATTCGCGCCTTCATTAAGGATCAACTGAGCTGGAACGTGCAGGTGGTGATCACCACCCACTCCTCGCACATTGTTGCCAGCGGGGGCTTCTCCTGCGTCCGCTACTTCGACTCGGCTGGTAGTGACGTCACCATCAAAGACCTGTCCACGTTCCGCCACCGAGTCCGTGCCGAGCCCGGCGGCGAGGAGACACTGCGCTTCCTCCAGCAATACATGGTTCTCCAGCGCTGCGACATGTTCTTCGCCGACAAGGTCATCCTGATCGAGGGCGCGGCCGAACGGCTCCTGCTGCCCGCGATGATTGAGCGCTGCGCACCGGAGATGACCAGCAAGTACGTGTCGGTGGTCGAAGTCGGTGACGCCTACGCGCCCCGCTTCCGGGAGCTGCTCGCTTTCCTCGGGGTGCCCACGCTGATCGTGACCGACCTGGACTCCGTCGACCCGGACGACAACGGTCGTGCCTGTCCCACCGACGCCGTGAACGCGGCGACGGCCAACAGCACGCTCAAGCAGTGGCTGCCCGGCGAGAAGTCAGTCAGGACCCTGCTGGATCTCGACTCGGTCCACAAGACCCGTGACAACGTGCGTGTGGCCTACCAGGTGCCCGAACGCGACGGCGCTCCGTGCGGCCGCAGCTTCGAGGACGCCTTCATCCTGGCCAACGCGCAGCCCCTTGCCGACCGTCTGCACACCCTGGAACTGGCCTCAGCCTTCATTGCCGAGGTGGGCAAGACACCGACCGCGGCCGACATCGAGAACAAGGCCCTGCAGATCGCCAAGAGGCTCGGCAAGAAGAAGACGGACTTCGCCTTCGACGTGATGCTGCTGCCGGGCTGGTCCGTGCCCCGATACATCCGAGAGGGCCTGAAGTGGCTCAGCTAGAACTGGACACCGTCGCCCAGGTCGAAGCGGCCCTGGACAACCATCAGAGCTTCCTCGTCGAAGCCGGCGCCGGATCGGGCAAGACAACCGCCCTGGTGCACGGACTTCGCCATCTGCTGACCACACGCCAAGCCGAGCTCGCGCAGACCCGCCGACGTATCGCCTGCATCACCTACACCAACGTGGCCAAGCGCCAGATAAGCGAGCGCATCGCCGACGACCCGCTGGTCTACGTCGGCACCATCCACGAGTTCCTCTGGCACACCATCCAGGGCTTCCAACACCAGCTCCGCATCGAACTGCTTGCCCACAACCAGACCCTGCGCACACCCACCCCGGACCTCGACGAGAGCCTGGCCCCCGGGACGAAGATCACTTACGGGGATCGGGGGCGCCGCTTCAGCAGGGGCGAAATCGGACACGACGACGTCCTGGCACTGGCGTACTGGATGGTCTCCACGTATCCGAAACTGGCACGGATCATCGCCGACCGGTTCCCGGTGATCTTCGTGGACGAGTACCAGGACACCCAGCCGGCCACCATCGACATCCTCCTGGATCACCTGGCCGGGATCCGTGGCACGGCATGCGTGATCGGCCTGTTCGGCGACTCCATGCAGAAGATCTACCGCACCGGTGTCGGGAGGGTCGAGGACCCTCGGCTGACCCGCATCACCAAGCACGAGAACTTCCGGTGCTCCCAGGCCGTGATCAACGTCCTCAACCGGATGAGGCCGGAGCTGCAGCAGCACTTCGCCGGCCCACCGCGCGACGGACAGGCCTACCTGATCCTCAATCAGGCCATCCCCAGCGCGTCGGAGCGACTGGCCGCCGCACGCAGCACCCTGGAGGCCAAGGGCTGGACCGAGCAGGACACCAAATACCTCCAACTGACCCACCGCGGCATCGCCGAGACCCTGGACTACGCGAACCTCCTCGCCGTGTACTCCGAACGAGGGTCCTTCGGACGCGACGACCTGCTGGACGCTGCCGAGCCTTATGCGCAGTACACGCGGGATATCGAGGAGATCTCCTCGGCCTACGAAGGCAACGACTACGGAGAATTGAGCCGCCTCCTCGGGGTTGCCGGGACGCAGATCACCCGACACACGCAGAAGGCCGCAATGACAGCAACGCTGCGCGAACTCGACCGACTGCGCAGCGTCGGCACGATCGGCGACGTCGTCGACTTCGTGGCCAACAAGCGCCTGCTCCGCAAGCCGACGAAGATTCGCGCCGTTGAACGAGACCTTGACCGCGACGGCCTCGACGAAGCCGACCAGAAGCGCGTCGACTTCTCCCGACAGGTGCGCGAGGTCGCCTACCGGGAGATGATCTCTCTGTGCCGTTTCAGGGACCAGCGCACACCGTTCTCCACCCAGCACGGGGTCAAAGGCGACGAGTTCCCCCACGTCGTCGTGCTCGTCGAGGACGGAGCCTGGACGCAGTTCGACATCGGCAAGATGATCGCCGGAACGGACAAGTCCGAGCGCACCGAACGCTCCCGCAACCTCTTCTACGTCTGCTGCGCGCGCCCCGTGAACAGCCTCGCCGTCGTCTTCCTGTCCGACCCTCCCCCCAAGGCAATTGACATCGCGCAGCAGTGGTTCGCGGACGCCGTCGTCATCCCGTAGATGGATGCGAGACGCTGCGTGGCGCGTAGGTACAAGGCACTCCAGGCCGACTCTCGGATTGTAGTTGGAGCACCGATGTCAGTGTGATGCAAGTCGAGTTCCGGAGACCCCTATGGGTTTCGTCAAAGGAAATCGGGCTGCGTTCGTACAGGCCAGCGGGCAGATGGTGGGATGTCTAATCTGCTGTGGGGCGACGTCAGGAACTTCTTCGACCTCGACCTGATGGGTGCTCTGCCGGATGTGTCCGTGGCCGATACCTCGGTCGAGGACTGGCAGGCGGTATTCGAACTGGTCCGGTCGAGCCGATGGACCTGGGAGTACTCCGAGGGCGGGGTTGTTGGGCTTCTGCCCTCAACGGCGGACGTGTGGTGCGCCGGGCCGACACCGAGTCGGTCGATCTGCCTCGACCTTTGGGAGTTGCAGGTCTGGAGGGCGTGGATGTCCTGTCCGGCTTCCTGAGATGGATCGGGCGTCGGCTGGGCAAGCCCGTGCAGATGACCGCGGGGGGCGACTGAGGGAACCCGGTGCTTGGGCTCGACCTTAGGGTCGACTGTGTGGTGCAACTGGCGGATCCCCCCGGAGTTCAGCTGACCCTGCGGCGGGCTGGGGCTCGTAGAAGGTGCCATCGCGGAGTATGGCGAACAGGACGTCGATACGGCGTCGGTCGAGGCTGAGGAGAGCTTGGGTGTGGGTTTTGCCCTGGGCGCATTTGCGGTCGTAGTCGGTGCGGGAGACCGGTCGGAGAGGGAGGAGAGTGCCGCCAGGAAGAAGGCCCGCTTAGCTGTGCAGATGAGCCGCTCGATGAGCTCCGAGGACTTGCCGAGAGCAAGTCCTGTCGGAGGACGGCCGCGGCGATGGCGCGGGTCCGGCCAGCAGTGCCTCGTAGTCGTCTGTTCCTGAGGTCGGAGATTCCTCGACAGTGCCGATGGGTAGAGCCGTAGAGACACCCGCACGGGCAGTGCGGGTGTCGACGGCTGATGGTCCGGGGGTGTGTGTGGCGCGGCGTCGATCGGTGGCGGAGGCGTTGGCGGAAGCACTGCGGCTGCGGCAGGAGGCCAAGCTGGCTGAGGTCCGGCGTGAACAACAGGCGCAGCAGCGTGCGGCGGCGCGGCCGGGGCGTGTGAAGCGGTCCCCAAGCCCGGCCGCCGAGCAGGCGCGGCTGGCGGCTCAGGGCGAGAAACTGCTCAAGCGCCAGGAGACGGAGAAGGCCAGGGAAGTGGCCCGATTAGAAGCCGACCTGGCCAAGCGGGAGGCACAACGCAAACGAGATGCCGAGGCACGGGACCGTGAACGCCTACGCGCAGACAAAGAGCGCCAGAAGACCGAGCAGCAGGGCCGCCTTGCCATGCTGACTCAAGAGGCCGAACAACGCACCCGGGAGGTCCTACAGCAGTTGGCAGATCTGGCCGACGTCCTACGGCTGCGCCCCAGGACTTTGGAGAACTGGTACCCCAACGTTGAACAGGCCCTCGTGGAGCGGGGGCCGCAGGGACTGGCAGAGACAGTGGAGGAAATGCTCCGCCGCTCCCCGGTGCCGGCTGGCTACCGGGATGCGGCGGAGGCCGGATATGCGCCCGAGGCCCGAGAGGTGGCGCTGAAGGTCGACCTGCCGGGCCTGCGAGTAGTGCCGGCGGTGGCGGAGTACCGGTTCGTAGCGCGGCGTGCGCAGATCGTCGCGCAGCCGCGCAAAGACACCGAGATCAACGAGTTGTACCGCAGCCTGGTGGCGCGTTTGGCCTTGCGAGCCCTGGACGAGGTGTTCTCGATGACGCCTGCGGCCCTGGTCGACACCATTGCCTTCAACGGGTACGTGTCGGCGACTGATCCGGTGACCGGCCGGGGGGGTGCGACCGTGTGTGATCAGTGTGGTGGCGCGCCGTGCGGACGTCGAGGCGCTGGTCCTGGACGAGCCCGGCCTGGATCCGCAGCGGTGCCTGCGAGGCATCGGCGCAGTTGTCTCCGAGCATCCTCACGACCTGGAGCCGGTTCTCCCAGTGGTCGAGATCGACCTGTCCCGCTACCGTCTGACCGCCGACGCCGCGGCGGTCACCGGCTTGGACTCGCGTCCGGACCTGCTGCAGATGGATCCTTTCGTGTTCGAGCGCCTGGTGCGTGAGCTGTTCGAGGCCATGGGCTACGAGACGTGGCGTACAGGGTGGGAGCCGTATGCAGGGCGTATGGGTTCGCAGTTTCGACGGCATGTCATGGGTCCGGGCAGAGGATATCGCTTCGCTTCAGGTGAAAAACACCTCCCTGGAAGCCGCGGCAAGCTCGGGTCAAGTCTTTGTGCTTGCGGAGGGAAATAGCGCAGAACTGGTGCAGGCAGCAGATGAATTGAGGCAGGTAATTGCCTCTCTGAACTTCGGGGACTTCACCGTCCGCGCTGACCAGAGTGGGGACCGCCTCCGGTGGGAGGTGTCCGAGGTCATCCCGCAGGGAGGGTCGGCATCGTCTTCCGCAGCGCGCCCGAACCGTAAGAAGGAGTGGCGGGACATGTAGTTCGTCCCACCACTCCACGGAGAGATCACTCACAGGAACGAGCCGCCCGGCAAGCACCGCCAGGAGCACGTCGACGTCGCGCCGCCCGGCCACACGCAAGGCCACCGCGAAGGCCGCCCCGGCCGCGCCGTCGGCGGTCGCGGTCGATCCGCGGTTCGCGTACGGCCCGCTAGGCGTGCCGGAAGCGATGTAACGCCCCTCCCACCTCGGGGCACAGCAACGGCGCTGCACCTCATACGCACATCGCCGCGTTCCTGGGTAGCAACTTAGCCGGGCTACTTCTCTGTTCGCCCTCCGCTCCCAGACCCGGGCAAGCGTCCGGGAGGCCATAAACAGAGCGCGGCGTGAGCAGGGGGCTCGCGCGAGACCCCTGCTCACCGAACGCTGGTGGTCAAGGTTTCGATAGTCCAAATTCCAACAAGAACACATCGGAAGATGCAAAACATCAAGCCAAGCACGGGGAACGATAAATTGATGCAACCACCACGAAGAGGGAGGTTGGCGGATGAACCGGAGGCAGTTGCTCCGAATCGGCATCTAGTCAAATGACGCCTTCACCTTGTGTGATCGAGTCGCTTGTCACTAACTTCTTCCGAGTCATACACGCCCCGCCGCACAGAGGGTTAATTCAGAAGGCGGAGGCAAGGAGAAGAATGATTTCGACTCGCACCATCATCAAGGGAAGCGTCGCCCTGCTTTTGGCGGTCCCGCTCACAGGACTCGCCACAAATGCTTCCGCAACTTCAACGCCGGGCATCAAGATCTCAACTGAGATAGTTGGCCCGCAGGTTAATATCGGATGCGACGCTTACATCGAAGACCCGTTCTTCGTTGTAAGCGGCGGCCCTCTCTACGGGTCGAGTTGGATCACCACATGCACTAGTCCCGCCCCGGATGAGTGCCGTGTGACAACCGACCTGGAAAAAGTCTTTCCCACGGGCACGATAGCAACCGTGGGCCACGGAGATTCGGGGTGGGGCCCCTGCACCCCGAACAAGAAGGTCAACACAAAACCTTACGGGTGCCCGAGCGGCCGGGGTAATGCAAGTTACCAGGTACTTTCCACCCTGACGATCCAGGTTGGCACTCAAGTCGCCGGAACACCTCACTACGGAAACAAGGTCACCAGGCCCTGCGAGTGAGACGTTCTCAACGGCCGTCACGGAGCTGAGAGAGGGGTGCGGCTTGGAGATACGGGCAAGTTCCGCCCGGCCGCACCCCAACAGCCGTTCACGCAATCTACGGCATGACCCGTCAATAATCTTAGAAATCCTGGGTCCTCACGGGATGGTGATCCTGGCGGAGTAGGAAACACCGGAAATCTGACGCTCCACGCCTTCCCAGAATTGATCTTCGGACTTCCGACTCCCTGACATTCTTGATTCTGCTTCTTTTACTTCGTGGTCGCCGGATTCGACAAAGAACTCGTTCCCCTCCGGATCCGACATGGTGACCTGGCCGATCCCCCAGCCCTGGTGAACTTTTTCGATGACGGTGGCGCCTAAACCGGTAAGACGTCTGACTTCGTCAGAAAGCTTCCCTGTGTCCGGAGCGAGCCGGAGAAGAAACGGGCCCCGTGTAGGTCGATCACCGCTGACTTCGGTGAAAAAAAGGGCGCACCCATCTCCTGTGCCGGGAAGTTCGATCAGGCAATTCTCTTTTTGAACCTCGGAGAGGCCAAGAGCGGCGCGCCAGAATTTAGCTTGCATCAGTGGACTGCTGCATTCCACTACGATATGACGGATCGACATGGAACCAAACATATCCCAGCGCTGCGGTGACGAGCGGGCACCGCAGGAAAGCCCTGGCCAGGTGGGGGGGCTGATGGCAGAGCAGCACGACCTGCGCCTCCGACCTCTGCCGTTGCGTCGACGAAAGCCCGCACGGTCGGCTGCCCGTTCCGATCCGCGGCTGCGGATCTGAACGGGCAGCCCGGGTCGGCGCCGGGGTGCTCGTCTCGCAGCCGCTCCAGGGTGGCGGCGACGTCGCCGTGGTCGTCCTGGTCGACCAGCAGGTAGGTGACGAAGCGGATGAGGTTGCGGGCGAGGCCGATGCACACGGTGGTGGGGGAGTCGCGCTGCCAGTCCCGCAGCGCGGACAGCAGGACGTCCCCGGTCTGCTCCAGGACGAAGGAGTCTGCGGTCGGGTCTTCGTCGGCGGGCACGGTGGTCACCGGCAGCACCAGGTCATCGGTCAGCCGCAGCATGAGTGGCTGTGTCACTCTCCTGGATCATGCGGGCCCGCCGGCACTGCCGCGACCACGAACGC
Source organism: Streptomyces sp. NPDC025721 (assembly GCF_055558595.1). NCBI lineage: Bacteria > Bacillati > Actinomycetota > Actinomycetes > Kitasatosporales > Streptomycetaceae > Streptomyces > Streptomyces sp. NPDC025721. The sequence goes on from NZ_JBVHMF010000030.1 coordinate 91,440, forward strand.
CTGCCCCAGGTCAGCGAAACCCTCATCACCTGGGCATCCATCACCCTCATGACCCGACGCCTCACCCGCACAACACCCCGCCGCACCGCACGACCCTCGCTCGCCACCGACCAGCTCACAGCCGCCGCGTGACCTGCAGACGCGACTGCGCACGGTCCCGTCGCTCATCCCGCACTCGATAAAACCGTCATCCGCCGTCGGAGGCGGTGTGGGAGGTGACCGAGTTGGAGATGGCCGCATGGATGCTGCCCTGGTCGTTGCCGTGCGGGATCAAGAACGCGGTGGCCGCCGAGGCGGCGACGGCGATGGCAGCCAGGTTCATGGTGGTGACGATGCCGATCTGCTGGCCGAGGGCGGCTCCTGCGAGCATGCCGACCAGGGTGGCTGCGGCCTGCACCATGCCGTAGACCGAACTGGCGCGGCCGAGGAGGCGATCGGGGGTGCGGCGGGCGAGGAAGGTGTCGATGGTGACGAGGAAGCAGACCGCCGGCGGTCCGATGAGGGTGAACAGGGCCAGGTCCCATGAGACGTCGTGGGTGTTGAACGTGGCGGCGAACACCGCGGCGAGGGCGGCCAGGGCGCCGATCGTGATCGTGCGGGCACTGAAGCGGGCCGCGACGGCCCGGCTGAGCGGTGCTCCCGCCAGATAGTCGACGCCCAGCGCGGCGAACAGCAGGCCCAGGGTTCCGGCGGCCGCGTGGAGGACGGTACCGATATAGGGCACGAGTAGGGCTGTCAGTGCCGCGTTGCCGAGGAAGAACACCGCAGCCACGGTGAACAGGGCGGACAGTCCGGGAGTTGAGCGATGTGGCCGGCGCCGGCCCGCAGCTCGCCCGCGAACCGTCGCAGGGGCCGGGCGCCCACGCGGAGGGATTCCCTGGACGCGGGACGGTGGCTGACCGCGCTGATCAGGACCGCGGAGGCGAGGTAGCTGGCAGCGTCGATGGCCACCACCGGCGCGAAGCCGACCAGAACGTAGAGGGCGCCACCGAGCGGGCCGCCGACCAGGCGGACCGTGCCGGAGACGAGCGCGGCAAAGGAGTTCGCTGCGCCCAGGTGCGGGCCGCGTCCGACGACAGCCGGGATCAGGGCCTTGCGGGCGGGAAAGAAGAACTGACTGCAGCCGGCCTCGGCGACGAGCGCCACGTAGATGAGCCAGACCTGACCGGGATGGTGGACCAAAAGCATCAGGACAACCGCGCAGGCCCGCAGCAGATCGGTGGTGATCATGGTGCGGCGCCGGTCCCAGCGGTCGGCGAAGACCCCGGCGACCGGGCCGATCAGAAGCGCGGGGACCGTCTCGGCAGCAAGGGCCACGCCGGTGGCCAGCGTCGATCCAGTCAGGCGGAGCACAAAGTACGGGGCGGCGACCAGCAGCAGCCAGTCCCCGAGGCTGGACAGCAGGTCACCGGCCGCCACCAGCCGGTAGTCGCGAACCCGCAGGACACCGAACACCATCGCCCCCCACCCGCGCCCTGCGCCACAGGCACTCATCGCTAGCACTCCCATAGTGAGAGTGCTAACGATGGATATCAGCCCCTTCACTGCCCTGCAAGGCATCCCGCCGCTTCAAGCCATCACGGAGTCCTTCAAGCGGCACCTCTGCCACCAGGACATCGCGGCTGAACCTTCGGGGTAGGCAACGCTCTTCGAACTCGTTAGAGGATGAGCCGCCGGGACGCTTCAGGTGCCAACCACACCGATTCCACGCCATCGATCCGGGCCACGGCCGACCCCGTACTTGGCCGACAGAGCCCCGCTGGAATCCGCCGCCCACAACACGACTTCAACAACGGGCACTCACCGGGGGCTACACGTCGTTGAAGCCAGCCGCGAGCTCGACGGGCCCTGGCAAACAGGGCGGCGCACCTGGGGAGGACGTCACCGTACACATCGGCGACTGACGCTCCGGCCGGAGCTGTCGCGTGCCCGCTGCCCGGCCAGGGGCAGTCTGTAAACGGCGGTGCGCCCGTGAGAGGAAGGTGCGGCGGAACAAATCTCTGGGCCGGGCTGCGGGGCCAGGCCTGCTGTCGCTCGGCGCAACCGGTGCCGGTCTACCGCTGTCTGGTGGTCAGCCGTACCGGAGTCAAGGTCGCCTCTTCCACGGGGAGACCGTGGCTACGGAGCATGCACCAGGTGTCCTCGAGCCGGGCGATGCCCACCCATATCTCAGGCGTCACGTGATGGACGTCCAGCTCGTAGCGACCCCAGCTGGCGGTCACCTCATGCGCGGTCCAGACGTCGGGACGCGTCTGTGTGAGCGCTGCCGCCACGGCACTCTCGAAATCCTCCCCGCCTGTGGTCAGGCTTCCGGCGGGAGATGTTCCGTGCGTATCGATCAGGAGGTGGCGCACGGTGTTTTCCAGGGACTGTTGCCGGAACATCGCGAGGTCCGTCGTGTACTGGCGGGGCTGGCTGGCGACGACAAGCCGACGGCCGCTCTCGTCGGTATGGCTGATCGTGTAAGGAGGCGTCAGATGCTTCCAGAGGACAACGCCCGCGCGGCGGCTTCGTACGCGCTGGTTGAGGCGGCGTCGGCCGCTAAAGCCAGGCCCGAGATCCAATTGAAGACCGTTTTTGCGGAACTCCAGTAGAAGCCCAGGGAGTAGGTGAACGAGTAGGAATAGGCTCCGCTTAGGTCCGTGCAAGACACAGGATTTCCGCGACAGTATTCGTAGGCGTTGTCGTTGCCGCCGTAGACTGGGTCGGTCTGCAGGAAGCGTCCGGTGGACGGGTCGTACAGACGGATGCCCATCAAAGTGACGCCACTGAGGGTGTCGCTGTTGCGCTGATGGCTGCCTAGCCAGCCGTATGCGGTGGCGACGGTATCGCTCATCGGGTTGCCGTATTCGTCGTACCGCTGAACTGTGGGTGCTGAAGTTGCACTGAGAGGCAGTTGGACTGCGATGTCGGTATGAAGATTGGAAAACTGCAGTACGACACCTCCGCCGGATGTTGCGGTTGCGCCCAGTCCGCCTGCCGCGTCCCCGCTCGCGCGGGTGACCTCTCCGGTCGACGACTTCGTCCAGGAAGGGCTGTCGCAGCTGCATCCGTAATGGGAGATTGTGGACGTACCCGCGGCCCAGGTGCCGTCGGTCTGCTGAGTCTTCGCAGTGCTGACAGCAAGTCGGCTGGCGGCGTCCAAGGTCCACTCGGTGCGCCGGGCGCCTACCGTCTCGGTGCTGACCAGATCGTTCGTGTAGTAGGTCCAGGCGGCTGAGCCAGCCGAGAGAGTGCGGCCGAACGTGTCGTACTTACGTCCCTGGTTCAGCAGGCGGTCACCGCCGTCGTAGTTATATGCCACTGTGCTGGTGGTTGCGTCGTCCGTGTTGGCGACGCAATTGTCGGCGGTCGTGGTCAGTCCGGTGCGATTGCTGTTCACGTCGAAGGTGTAGGTCCGGCTGGTGCACCCGTTGGCGGTGGCGTCGGCCGCCTTGATCAGATGTCCGGATGTGTCGTATGAGTTAAGTCTTCCGCCCGCGGGCGGAAGGCCAGCACCGACGGTGGTCCGGCACCTCATGCGGGTCGTCCCAGCGCGAACGGGCCCGCCATCACCCGACGCCCCCACGGCCGGCATCACAAGACGGCACACCGGAGCCGCGCGCCCGGTGTCGCAAGAATCCCCGAACCGCCCCTCACCGTTGGGCGCACGGCGGAGGGGCTGTGGGGGGCGACGGGGGAGGGCAGCTCGGGCGGGGTTGTGACGTCGTGTCGGCCGGGACGCTGTCCACTGCCACGGGGACATGCCACGGGCCGCTGACCTCCCAGGCTTTTCCTGTGACAACGTCGATTTCATACCGGTGCGGCACCGCGGCACCAGAGGATGGGGAATCAGATGGCTGATAGCGGAATGAGCCATTCCTTCTCGGGGTGAGCGTGGGAACACTCAGCTTCGGATGGCCGGAATGTTCTCTTCCTGCTTCGGCTTCCGCGCCTGCCGCCCGTTCCGGTTTCCGGCTCTCCGTGGAGGCATGCGGGTGGGCGCTCGTGCATCCCGCCAGTGCAAATAGAGCGGCGCTCAAGATCACCCCGAAGCGGGTTAATCGCGGAGAATCAGCTTCCGCTTCACGTCGGCCGAAGATTTTTTTAGTCTCGTCCTCGCGCCTTAATTCCACTGTCCGAAATGCGCTCGCGTTAAACATGTGGCCTGCCGATGCGTCTATTTGTGTGAGTGAATTTCATTAATGCGCGACCAAGAAACTCTCAAGAGAGTTCCAGAAGGGACGCACACGTGAAGAGAATGAAGATGAGGGTCGGAATACTGACCGTGGCCGTAGCCGCCGCGCTGGGCGGCGCCGCGCCCGCTTCCCTTGCGGAGACGCCCTCGAACCAGTCGGCGAGTGAAATGCGCTGGATAGGCCGCGATCCGGCACAGCCGGTGCCTGCGGGGAGGGCGGCGACGTACAGTGTCGACACTGCTCGGGGCACGATCACGTTCACAGGCTATCGCGATCGGGCCATCGGCGGAGCGACCGGTAAGACTGCCGGACGCACGGGCGTCGTGCCCTTCACCACCAACGTGCGGAACCCTCCCGCAGTCGGAGACGTGATTCTCCAGGCCCCTGTGCCCTACGCCTTGTACGGCTTCTACGGGGCGGGGCAGAATTACGACGCTGAGGGCTGGCACTCCCGGACCGGCGTCACCTCGGGAAACTGGACAACTCAGGTGACCTACTTCGAAGAGGTCAGCCATAACGGCCCCAAGAGCACACCGAAACTGGCGCCGAACTCGACGGCCAGCTTCGACAGCGGACTCGCGCAGGTCACGACGGTTCGAATCTTCTGATCACGGGTCAGAATCACATTCCAAGGCGGCAGAGTAAACGCGCCACATACTCCGCCGCCCTCGGCATCATGCTGGGGCTGCGGCTTGTCGTTGGTAGTGGCTTGCTTGGGATCGTGCCTGGTGGCGGCGTCGCCAGTGGGGCCAGCGGAGCCTGTGGGCGGAGTCGTGGACGTGTCGGGCCACGAGGGCGATGAACAGGTGCGCGATCTCGTTGCAGGTGAGCGGGATCAGTGTGTCCGGGGCGGGACCGCGTGCGTGTTCCTCGGCACGGACAACGGCGAGGAAGGCGTGGGCGAGCATTGCGAGGGTGACCCAACGGGACCAGGACGCGTAGCGGCGGACCTGGTGCTCGTCCAGTCCGGCCAGCCCCTTTCCGGACTGGAATGTCTCCTCGACCCGCCACCGTGATCCCGCGACCCGAACGAGTTTCGCCAGGGGCACCGGCTTGGGCGAGTAGCAGCGGCAGTAGGCGAGTTCGCCAGTGGTGCGGTTGCGGCGGATCAGCAGGTGGCGGCGCCCGGGAGCGCCGCTAGCAGGTCGATGTGGGCCCAGTCGTAGAAGCGTTGCCCTTTGGCGCCGATTCCGGCGGACAGCTTCTGCCAGGCTCGCTTGGGGAGCTTCTTGGCCAGGGTGTCCGCGCGGAGCTTCCCGGCCCTGGTGGTTACCTCGTGAGTGCGGGCCACCGCCAGTACGTATCCGATGCCGCCGTGTTGCTCCAGGGCGGTTCGCAGTTTCGGGTTGCCGCCATAGACCTCGTCGCCGGCGACCCAGGGGGCGTGGTGGCCGGAGTCCAAAAACCGGGCGATCATGCGGGCTGCCAGTTCGGGCTTGGTCGCGAACGCGGTGTCCGGGTCGAGCCCGGCGGCATGGCAGCGGTCGGGCTGGTCGGTCCACTAACGCGGGACGTAGAGCTCCCGGTCCACCGCGGCATGTCCGTGCTTTCCCGAGTAGATCAGGTAGACGGCGACTTGGGAGTTCTCGATCCGGCCGGCGGTGCCGGTGTACTGGCGCTGGACGCCGACGGTGTGGCTGCCCTTCTTCACGTCACCGGTCTCATCGACCACCAGGACCGCCTGGTCGTCGTGGAGATGCTCGACCACGTAGTCGCGCAGGTCGTCGCGGACCGCGTCGGCGTCCCATTTCGCGCGGTTCAGCAGGTGCTGCATGGCGTCGGGGGTCGGGTCCCCGGCCCACTCGGCGATAGTCCAGCAGTTCTTTGCGCGGCAGGTCCGCGAGCAGGCCGAGCACGAGCGACCGTATGCGGCGGCGGGGTTCGACCCGCGTGAACCGGCCCGCGATCCGCCCCATCAAGGCGTCGAATGATGCCTGTCAGCGGGCAGGGTCTACGCTGTGACCGGCGGCCACCGCATGATCGTTTGTCTCCACACACCGATGATCAACGGCAGCCGCTTCCATCGTGGAAGACGAGGAGCATGGTGCAGGTCGCCGGGATCGACATCTACGTGAACCATCCCGTGCTGCACCTGGGGGCGACCGAGTGGGTTCCGGTCTCGCTAGCCCTGGGGGCCGCCCCTGCAGCCAGCTGCGAGACGCACGTGGCGGTGCGGGTCCGCGCCCAGAGGGGACTCATCAAAGTACGTCTCTTCACGCAGCCGCAGGAGCCGGGGAGCGAAGGGCCCGACGAGGCATTCACCACGGTCTTCGACGGCTCGCTCCTGCTGCCCGACGGCCGCGTAGCCGTCGGCGACATCGAGCAACTGACTCGCTTGGTCCACCGGATCGGCGACCGCGGAGAGTTCAACGTGCGCGTCGCAGTCGACTCGCCCGGGCTGAACGCCACGGCCATCGATGTCACGATCACCGAGCCGAGCGGCTGATCCTGGGAGATCAGCCAACCCAGTACACGCAGGCCAGGCGGCAGCAGGTCACTCCCAGCGACAAGATCACGATCTGCCGCTGGAGTACTAAGAGCTTCCTGTAAATAATGGTCGGCGCCGGGGCGAGATCGCCCCGGGCGCCACTCACAGCAAGGAGTATGCGATGCACGGTGTGGTACTGGTCATCGTCATCATCGCGGTCGCGGCAGTGGCGGGCTTCGGAATGTGGGCACAAGGGACCGGCATGCGTGACTACATGCGACGCAGGCGAGGAGGGCAGTGAGCGCTGTAGGCGGCTGGCCCGGCGCACTCGGAGCCGGGACCGCAATCCTGGTGTTCCTGGCTCTCTATTTGTTCATGGGCGGGCGGGGGCATAAAGATTGAGCCCTTTCACTGAGCTCCTTCAGTGATGCCGTAGATAAGGTGGGCGAGATCGCTGGATATGCAGAGGGTTGCGTCGCAGGAATCGGCGCCGCATCAGAGAGTGGCATCGTTGAATACGCCCGCCTCTACGGCCCGGTAGGGACTGGTGCAGCATTGGTGGGTAGTTGCGGCGTTGGTGTCGCAACTACCGAGTACAACGCCGACGTTATCTCATACGGATGAGAAAGGAGACTTCTCCTGAAATCGATTGGCTTTCCTGCTTCATAGTCGGATAGCTAGGGATACTGGCTGTGCGCCACAGGGATAGTCTGTGGCGCACGGCCAACTAAGAGGTGTCCCGTAACTGCCGGTCATGCTGAGATGATCTTGATGTGGCTGGTGTGATCACGGCGTCGGAGCCGTCTTGGATACGTCCGTTCACCGGGCTGAGCCCGCGCTCCTTCGGCAGGTTGGTGACCGCGGTGCAGCGCGAGAGCGCAGCCGAACCACGGACGGGTCGTCCGTGGGGCCTGTCGCTTGAGGACCGTATTCTCCTGGTCGCCGCCTACTGGCGCACCAACTTGACCATGCGCCAACTGGCTCCGCTGTTCGGGACCTCGAAGTCGGCGGCCGACCGGATCATCGACCACATCGGGCCCCTGCTGGCCTTGCCGCCCCGACGCCGGTTCGCGAGGGGCACTGTTCTGATCGTGGACGGGACGTTGGTGCCCACCCGCGATCACGCGGTGGCCGAGCAGTCGAAGAACTATCGGTACTCCACCAACCACCAGGTAGTCATCGATGCCGACACCCGTCTGGTCGTCGTGGTCGGACGGCCGCTGCCCGGCAACCGGAACGGCTGCAAGGCGTGGGAGGAATCAGGGGCCAAGTCAGCGGTCGGACGGACGACCGTGATAGCTGACGGCGGCTACCCAGGGACTGGATTGATCATGCCGCACCGCCGCACCAAGCACGAGGAAATGCCCGACTGGAAGCGGGAGCACAACCGCTCACACAAGCAGGTCCGTGCACGAGTGGAGCATGCCTTTGCCCGAATGAAGACCTGGAAGATCCTCCGCGACTGCCGGCCCAAAGGCGACGGCGTCCACCATGCCATGCGCGGCATCGCCCGCCTGCACAACCTCAACCTTGCCGGATAGGACCACAGCCGAACTCCCGCAGGTTCTCACCCGCGTCCGTCGGCGGGCGCGGAGTGTGTCGCGGCCACTGCGCTCCCACCTGTTCCACCACAGCGGCTCGGAAGGCTTCCAAAAGGACGCTTCCAGGGTACGTCCCAAACGCTTGGTACTTCCAACGGTAGTAGCACGACCAGTAGCTCACCACGCGCCGCTCCGTGCGCGCGAAGAAGGCCGCATTCCGAGCGATGAACTCACCGTAGGCACGGCGCTGGACCGAGCCGGGGTCCGCGAGCCCGTCGGGAAGGCCCCGGCCGATCGCCTCGATGATCTCCAGCACGTACTCGCCGGCCAACTGCACCACGAACGGGACTACCCACGGCTCGTCCGACGCCACGATCCGCTCAAGGTGCCGCTGGCGGACCAGGCCATCATGGTGCCGGGAGTACAGGCAGTGCAGAATCACCTGCTGTGTCCCGGACAGTTGCCCATCCGAGCCGACGCCCGGTTCATCGTTGTAGATGCGCGACGGGATGGCGACGGTCTCGCCCTGCACCTCGACCTCGACCTCGAAGGGCATCATCGGCGCATGCCTGGCCTCCGGCATGACCGCCAGGACGGTGCGCACGTCGTCGGCAAGACGGGTCGGAAACGCTGCCGTCAGCGCAGGGGCGACGTTCGACGAGTCCCGGGGCAGCTGCACCACAGCAGGATATGCGGCGACCTATCGGTCACTCAACCACCCGCCTCAACGTTGCGGGACAGTCCTTAGGTGTCAGCGCCGACGGCATGCGGCTGGCCGACAACCGCAGGTCGCCGGCCAGCAGGAGGAGATCGGGTCAGCGGGTTGCGTTGGCCCACGCCTTGTAGTCGGCGAGGATCATCGCTAAGCGCTGCAGTGCCAGGTCCACTCGCGGGTTGTTGGGGCGGGCGTTCTTGCCGAAGTCCAGGATGTCCTGGATCGCCATGACGAACTCGGCGGTGGTGGTTCCGCTGCCGCGCTCGTTCGCGGTGGGGGTGCTGGCGGCCTGCAAGGTTGCGGCGTTCTCGACCAGTTCGCGGAAGTCAGGGGCGACGTCATTGCTGTATGTGGCGGCGTGGACCAGGGAGGTGAGGGCTCGGCGGAGGGCCGTCTGGCCGTCGCCGAACATCCTTTCCCGGTAGGAGCCAACCGTGTGCCTGTCTTCGGTGGCGTGGCTTACGGTTCGCTGACGGCGTTCAGCGCCTGGGTGAAGTCCTGGGGCGTCAAAGGTGCTGTGCCGCTCGATCCGGCGACGGTTCGTCCGTTGTACTTCAGGGTGGGCGTGCCGGCGATTTTGCTCGTGTTGAACTTTTCGACCATTCGGTTGGCCCAGGTGGCGAAGGTGCCCTCCTTCACTGCCGTCTCGAACTTCGCGCTGCCCTTCAGCGCCGGCACTTTCTCCGCGATCTTGAGGAGATAGCTGGTGCTGTTGAACCTGTCATTTTCCTCCGAAGGGTGATTCTCTTTGGAATAAAGCTCGGCATGATAGTCTAAGAATGCTTCCCGGCTGACATTGAGGGCGGCTCCGAGTGCTTCGAGTGCCCTGTGTGACCCGTGTCCCCCGAACCTGGCGTCAAGGAAGTTGCCGAAGTTGAACGAAAGGCGGTAGCGGCCGTTCCGGTACCCCTTGAGAACTTCCGGCCCTACGTTTTGCTCGAACTCGGCGCAGACGGGACAGCGTGGGTCCTCGTATAGGTCCAACCTGTCCTTGGCGTGGCCCAGTACCAAGGTGGTGCCTTCCTGCCCGCTGGTGTTGGCGGGTTGGACCAGCGGTTTCTCTGCGGTTGCCTCTGCGTCGTCCCGAGTCGTGGCGAACACGGTGACGCCTGCCGCAATGATCAGTGCCGTGACGACACCTCCACCGGCAATTAGTTGTCGGCGTATCCGGTCATGCTTTGCCTGCTGTTCCCGCTCAAGCCGCAGCCGTTCGCGTGCGGTCGGCTTGGGATTGGTGTCGCGTGGACGCATGGTGGATTCTGAGCCTTCCTCGACGGCGTCGAGTGACGCCGTCGCCGGTAAACCTAGATCGCGCCGTTCGTGAATTCCCGCACTTCAGCTTGGATGGCTGACTTCCATACGGCTTCTTCGGCACGGATCAATTCGGGTACTTCGTCGACGCAGTGTGCGCTGACAGCTACTCCGCCGCCTGGGTGGGGAGCTGCCACCACCCAGCCTTCTCCCGGAACGTTCCAGCGCCGCGCGGGGGTTGCGATTCCGTCGATGGTGATGGAGTGAGGTTGGCCGTCGGGGTCGATGGATGTGAGGTACGAGACATCGCGGATTACCCACTTGCGTACCGGTCCCTCAGGAAGATCGAGGGAGAGGTCTTCTACCAGGTGCAGCAATGCCCAGTTTGCGTAGTCTGCGAACTCGACGCCCCGCTTGAATTGGGGAGAGAACGAGAAAATGGAAATCCAGGGCTCGGTGCGGGTCCGAGTTCCTCGCGTGAGCCCGATTCCCGTGACCTTACGGTCACCGTCTCCGCAGAGGGTCATCGGGGAGGTGACGGGAGCGAGCGAGCTTTCGCAGTCGTACACGGGAAAGCTCGCCAGTATGTCTTCTCGCAGTGCCACGAAATCTCCTAGAAAAGAGGAAATTACCGGATGAAGGCACCGGTCAGTATAGGTTGTCGTGGCCTGCGCGGAGGCGCCTCTACGGAGAGCGTGGCAGTGTCGAAAACCTGGACGGCCACTCCGGGGCGGGGGTGGTACCCCGCCCCGGAGCATTGGCACGCCTGGATCAGATGACCCTCTCCTCGAAGTCCTCAGCGCCTCCGGGGCCGGTCGCATCCAGTGACCACTTGCCGGGCATGGGACAGAAGACGTTGGTCACGGTGCTGCCGGAGCCCGTGAACGTCGCCCTGTCGTCGTGCACCAGAACGCCGTTTGCCCGCAGGACGCAGCGAAGCGTGCCGGTGGTCGATCCGTAGCCGACGGCGTTGCAGTGTGTCGACATGGATGCGGCGCCGCCGTTGATGATCGCCAAGACTGAGCCGCCGGACGCTGACGCCGGTGCCGTTACGAGGCCCAGTGCCCCGACGGCGCCTGCCGCCAGAACGGCCCCCCTTGCTATGATGCTTCTTGTGCTCACGCGTGCCCCTCTCCAAGGGAAGTGAGTGCTCGCACCCCGTGGCGTCCTACCGCTGCGGGGTGCTTTTTGATGCGTATCGGCCAAGCATGGAAGGTGTACAGGGAAGAGAATTCACCCTGATAGCGAGAGTGCCGACCACTGCGTGTGCCGTGGCTGGATATTCCCTGCGGTCGCAATTTCTCCACGCCCGAGCCGGTTACGCATTGAAACTAACCGATCACGCCTGTGCCACGCAAGTAGATTCTTATATGGAATCCATTCTTCCGAATGCAAATGCATTTATTTTGAAAAGCGCCCATTTCGAGCGTTCTGTGCAGAAAATTGCGACCCGCGAGTGGTGGTTGTAGAAACCTTATTTCGTTGCAATTTTGATTGAATCCTGAAGTGCTCTGGCGTAGCTCTTTTGGGGAACCAGGTAAATCCTGGCCAGAGGGCCGACGCGTCGCGGCTCGGCCGCTTCAGGGGGTTCTCCTCTGAGCCCGGCCGGATGTCCGCGCCTGCCCGGCCGGGCTCAGGGGAGATGGCGGGAGTGATCGTCACACTGTCCCGACGCGTACCCGGTTTCGGTGACCTCCCGGTAGTCGTCTGGCAGGGCGGCAAGGCCGAGAGGGGTCCGGTGACCGCTGCGGTGTGGGTGCGGGCGGATAGGAGGTAATGCATCGGACGCGGAGCCTCGCCGTGTCCCGTGAACCCCAGCGCCCGCGGCGTCCGCTGTCGTTGTCCTGGGCGGTACGGATGCGTGCCCAGCGGCGTCGAGCGTGATCAGCAGATTCTCTGGCGCGTAGTGCTGGCCCGTATCCGGCGTGCACTGGTCAGCGGGTAGCGCGCAGGGGCGTGATGATCGTCAGCGCCGGAGGCCGCGGGGCGGCCACTGGCGACGCGACAGTGGTTGGGGGTGCGCGGCGTCGGGTGCGTATGCGGGTGAGGGGGGCCAGGGCGCGGCGGGCGGCGGGGATGAGGTGGTGGGGAGTGTGCGCGGGGTCGTGGGTGAGGGCAGTGATCTCGTGTCCGGCGGTGTGGGCGGTGGTGAGCAGGGCGCGGGTGTAGAGGTGTTCGGCCCAGTGTTCGGTGGAGCCGGCGGCCTGCCCCAGGAATTCCAGAATGTGGGCGGGGTCGGTTCCGTGCAGGGCGGCGTGCTGCTGGGCCCGCCAGAGCACGGTGATCGGGTCGACGGGGTCGCCGTGCCAGGCCATGGCGGTCAGGCACCGGTACAGGCCCTGGTGCAGGGGGAGGCGGAAGTCCTCGGGGTGCAGCCAGTTGAGGTGGCCGAGGTCTTCCGCGCCCGGCGCCCGGGTTGCTGCCGCCGGAACCGCTCGTGGAACCGGGCCGGGTTGGCGCGGCCAGTGGGGTTCGGCGTTGTCGAGGAACCGCCCGAGGGTGTCGGCCTGCTCCAGCACGGCGGCGACCGGTTCGGGAAGGGTGCTGTCGTGGGCGAGCTGTCCTAGTCGTACGGCGTGCTCGCGCAGGGTCCGGCGGACGTGTTCGGCGCGGATCATCACGGCGTAGACGGGGGCGTGTTCGGGCCGGGGGCAGGCTGTCGGCGAAGCACACGCCTACTACGACGCCACCGTTGACGAGGGTGTGGAGGTAAGGGGTGCCCAGTCCCGGCGCCGCGGTCACCGCAGCCCTGAGGACGGCCGTCAGCCATACCGGGCTCGCCCGGTGCACCTCGGGGTCGGGCGGGGTGAGGGTGCGCATCGACGATGCCCCTGGACGGTGAGATTCCCACCACCGCACTATATTAGAACTGGTGATCGAAAAAGAGAGGGAGGGGCCGACGCTCAGCCGCCTGGACAAGCTCAAGGCCGTCGAGGAGTGGCTCGCGTACCGGCTGGAGCGCACTCGCGAGGCGATCTCCGCCCGGGAGCGGGAGCGGGACCAGACCGCACGCGCGGCTGCCGCCGCCGAGCAGCGGAAGCGCGCGCTCGCGGGCTGGACGATCGAGCGGGGCTGGCACCGGACGACGGTGCACTACGGGGAATGCCTGAGCCGACTCGACGACCAGAGCCATGCGCTGGCAGGCCATGCCGAAGCCCGCGCCTTTGGTGGACGCCAGCGACGCGCGGGCGTGTACCGCCTGCCCGGCGGCGACACGGCTCGACGCACCGGCATAGGGCAGACAGGCGCACGGAGAACCGCGGTCAGCCGAGGTCACCCGCAGCAAGGTCGGGCCTCAGCCGGTGCCACGAGGGGTGCCGCAGGAGTCCCGCAGGGGTGCGGGCGGTGTAGCGGACCTCCGCCACCAGCTGCGGCAGCACCCACCGGGCCCCCGGCACGGGCGGCACCGCCGCGAACGGGCAGGTCGGCCATGAGGCGACCATCAGCAGCCCCGCGAGTTCCCGCCGCTCCTGGTCAGTCCATCCCGTGCCGACGCGCCCGACGTAGTGGAGGCCGCCGTCGCGGACCTCGCCCACAAGGACCGCCCCGGGCAGGTCCGCGAGCCGTCCGGCACCGGGAACCCACCCGCCGACGATCACATCGGCAACCCGCACATTTCTGATCTTGACCCAGTCGCGTGAGCGCTGGCCGGGTTGATACGTGCCCGCGATCCGCTTCGCGACAATCCCCTCCAGCCCCGCAGCCCGGGTTGCTTCCAGCGCCTCTGCGACGTGCCCGACGACGGCGGCCGGCACCGACCACGTCGGCCCGGACAGGCCCAGCGACAGCAATGCCTCCCGGCGCTCGGCCCAGGGGCGGGACGTGAGGTTCCGTGTGCCGAGGAACATGACATCGAAGATCACCAAGTGTGCGGGTGTGAGGGCTGCGGCGTGCCCGGCGCGCGCCGGGGACCGCTCCAGGCCCATGCGGGACTGGAGCCGCTGGAAATCCTGGCGCCCCTTGGCATCGAGGGCGACGATCTCGCCGTCGAACACCGCAGGAGTGCCGCCAGTCGCGGCGGCCAGGCCGCGCAGTTCCGGGTACGCCGCTGTGATCTCCGTACCGCTCCTCGACCTGACCGTCGCCATCCCGTCCCCGGGCACATGGACGACGGCACGCTGCCCATCCTGCTTCGTCTCGACCGCCCATCGGCCGTCGCCGCCCGGGAGCGGAAGCCGACCGGGCGTCGCGAGCATCGGAGCAACGATGGGGAGGTGCATCTCCCCATCCGTCGCCAGGCGCCGGGCTCCGTACACGTGTTGCGGGGATACTTCGCGCGGACAGTCCATTACAGACGAACCGCCTACGCAGTGGCTGGCTGTTTCCAAGCACGTGTTTTGGCGCCAGTTTGAGGAAGTTGATCTGGCTCCAGTGGCGCCCGTCTGGGGGCGTGCGGTGAGGTGGTTCGCGCCCCTGTAGCAAGGTGATTTGGCCCCACCACGATCGGGTGGTTGCGCTGGTGGTGGGGTGGGTGGGTGACGGTAGCTTTGAGGCAGCGGCTGTCGCCGTCAGCGCGCCCCCGACAGGCCGTGATCACTGGATCACACCCTGGCGCGGCTGCCGAACGGAGTACCTGGATTCACTCGAAAGCGGGTGAGGCGCAGGGCCGAGCGGCCGGCCAGTGGCTGCCAGGAATCCTCTGCCGAGGCGGAGCTGCACGACTCAGTCGAGCCAGACCAGCATGGCCTCGCCTGCTTGGGCGGCGGCGCCGAAGAACGGAACCAGCGGGTCGAACCACCCACGCACCCATTCCAGGGCGTCGGCCTCATCCCACAGGAGCGGGTAGATCTGCGCGGCCGTCATCTGCTCGGGATCCACGTCCCGGATCAAGTCCTGGAAGGACAATCCGGCCAGGACTCCGGCGGCGAGCTTGACCTGGTCCGCGTCCAGGTACTTGGCCGGCCCATAGCCCCAGTCCTCGCTGGTGAACGTCTGCCCGCCATGAACGATGTCCACGGGGAAACTCGCGCGTTCGAGGAGGAATGCGATGGCGTCGAACGCCTTGTGAGTCGATAGCTGCCGTGCGTCTGAGGGAGCGACGTCATTGATGCCGTCTGTCTCCATGATCTCCATGACGTACTCGAACGCCCAGTCCGGGTCCTTGACTGCCCTGGCCAGCTCGGCCGGTGTTACACGCAAGTACTCACCATTCATGCTCACCCGCGCAGAGTACGAGGCACCACCGACACTGCGATGCCCAGGAGCACCGAGGGGCAGCTGGAGCCACTCCGGTACGGGGGATTCATTGGCGTCTTCGCCACGTCGGAGCAGTGCTCGCGTCCTTGCCGTCGGAACAACGTCGGTGCCGCAGGCGACCAGCCGGCAAGGTGTGCGGGGTGGACCGATAGCGGTACAACGTCTCCAACAGGCTCGGTCCCTACCGCAAGGTTGAGTTGGATCAGGAGGCCCCTCTCCGGTCTGCTGAGTCGTGATCACTCGGCTGCCGACGCTGTTGTCCGGTATCGCAGTCCGCTCTGGCGGGCCCGGCCCGCTTGAGTTCTTGCTCCTGCGCTTCCTCCGGATCCGGATCCGTCGGCTCGGCGGCTTCAGGAGGATCGTCGTCCGCTGGCACGACGTCACCGTCGCGTCCTCCAGGCTGCCTCCCGGCTTCGGCTACGTCACCGACCAGCGGGCCAGAAGTCGACGACCCACTCTTCGGTGACCTCGGAGGGAGGGCGGGTGGGCATGTCGCCGGTGTAGGAATTGCTGGGGTTTCCGCGTCGGTATGCCTTGATCTCGTACAGTCCGGTGGGCACCGGGATGCTGTCACCGGCGGTCCCTCCGAGGAGGTGCCTGACGGAGATGGATCCGGTCGGGAATTCGACGGCGAAGGTGGGGGATTCGTCCCAGGTGCCTTCCGGTGGCTGTGGCGGAGAGTCCCAGTGGCGGAGCCGGACGAGGGGGTAGAAGTCGTTTCCGTCGGACATGAGGATGATGCCGTGGCGTCCGGCCTGGGCCCGGTCAGTCCCGTTCGCGGAGGGTGCGTCGCTGCCCGGTTGCGGGCACTCCGCGTCCGATACGACGACTGACCGGTACTGGACGAGAGGCCGTGTGTCGACACTGGCCCGGGGTGTGTTCGTCATGAGTGGCGGTTGTCCTCGGCGGTCTTGGGGCGTACGCGCGGGGGCCGGGCCAGCGACGGCCCCCGCGCCTTCGGTCTTGTCGCGGACGGTCAGCTTATCGAGGCCATGGCGTTCCAGCCGGCCGTCCCCACGACGGTTGACGGCCCGTCAACGGGACGGCCAGAGGCATCGTATCCGCCGGAGTAGAAGAGGAGTTGGCCATCGGGGGTGGTGGCCCACAGGTCGGGAAGGCCGTCACCGTTGGCATCGTTTCCCGACGCGATGAGCGGCCGGTTCGAGGCCGTCCATCCGGCGGCGCCGTAGACCGTTCGGGTCCCGATCGCGCCTGCGGTGGTTCCCGGATAGAAGTACAGGACTCCTGTGCTGGTGTTGCGGGCAAGGAGGTCGACGCGGCCGGAATAGTCCGCGTCACCGGGAGCAGTGAGGGTGTAGCTTCCCCACCCACCCTGACCGAGGTTCTTCACACCCGATACCCCCGGCTTGTTGGAGGGGTCTCCGACGTTGAGGTCGAGCGACTGGATGTCCTTGTAGACGTAGGTCTCGATAACGTCGGGGTAGCCCTTGTTCGTGAGGTCGCCGACGCTGACGAAGGCGCGGTACGGCAGGGCGGGATCGGGGACGGCCGGCAGGCCCTTAAGGGCGACCCGGGCACCGATCGTTCCGTCACCCCTGCCCGGATAGACGTACGCTTGGCCGCTGTTGGGGTCGCGGACCAAGAGGTCCTCGATGCCGTCGCCGGTCCAGTCACCGCGGTGGCTGATCATGAGATTCGACCAGCCTGCCGTCCCGATGTTCTTCTTCGCGGCAAGTTTCCCGTCACCCACGCCGGCGTAGAACCAGAGCTGGCCGTCCTTCCCGGCCGCGACCACGTCCGGCTTCCCGTCGCCATTCATGTCCCCGCCGTTCGACGGGCGCACCGGTGGTGCCGGAAGCGCCGGCAGTGGCGTGCCTGTGGAGTCCAGGGCCACCGTCACCCAGAACGGGTCACTGTCGAGGAGGCGATGTTCGTCGTAGAAGGTGCCCAGTCTGCGGCCCGCCGCCTGGTTGTCAGCAGAGCTGATGACCCGCACCGAGAAGTCCTTCGGCTGCTGTTCCCCTCCGCTCGCGCCGCCTTGGTACGTGCTCGCGAAGGGGTACTCGTCGCAGTCGAACTTGAGGTTCTGCGAGTAGTTTCCTCCCCACGCACGCCGGCACTCGGTCCGCGCACGCCCGCGGTTCGCCGAATAGAGCGGATCCGTGCCCTTCACTCTGGTCAGCGGAGAGCTCATGCTGGCGAACGGATTACCGGGGATCTTCTTGTTCGGTATCGAGGGGACTGTCGCATTGGGGTTCGTCTGGGCCAACTCGATGTGAGCGGCAGTCTGCTTCACATCGGCGGTCGCAATAAGAGTCCATGTGTCGACGCTGGCGTCGAACACGCAACCATTGGTGGAGGCGAAGTAGGAGGCCGAGTCGCAGCGGAAGTCGTTGCCCTGCTCCACGAGGGTCTCCACCCCGTTTAGCGTGAAGACGGTGTCGAAGTTGTACCAACTGATCAGATCCGGTCCGGTGGTGACTCCGGTGGTCGGGGAATCGAATCCGAAGTACGTCTGGCCGTTGATCTCCCACGCCGCTACCGTTGATCCGGCGCCATTGACGTTGCCGGGAATCGGGCCGCAGGATTCACCCTTGGACGGAATGCATGTCATGTCGACCCGGAGTATGTCCTCGGACATGTCGCCGACCACGGGGACGAAGTTGTCCAGATAGGTGATGAACTCCACCTGCCGCTTGCCGAGCTTCGGTGCTCCCACCGTGGTCATGCTGAAGTCGATCTCACCGATGATCTTGCACGGGCCCTCGGCAGGGTCGAGGGGGCACAGTTTCTTCAGTAGACTCAGGCGGTCCGCCTGGCAGAAATCCTGGTGATCGATGGGGTGACCGCCGAGGTCGGCCGCGGCCGGGTCCGTGCGGCAGAAATCCAGGCCGACATTGAGCGCGGCAGCCGGGGACTTCACCTGCTTCCTCATCTGCGTGAACTTCTCGGAAAGCGCGATCCTTGCCTTGGCCTGCGAAGGGTTTTCGACAGGGTAGCGCTTCCTGTCGCGCGGGCTCAGGCCGCGCGGACCGGAGACGGACCGCATTTTCACTGGACTACGCGCCGCACCGGCGCGGACGATTTCATATTTCACGGAAGAGCCGGTCGGTGCTGGTTCCTCCGCTTCCGCCTGACCGGCGTTTGCCATGCAGAGCGCCATGCAGAGCGCCATGCAGAGCGCCAGGGTTAATCGAATCAGCGACCTCAAAATGCCCCCACTCTCAGCTGTTCCTGGACGCCGTAAACTTATGCAACTGGCATCGGAGCGGGCAAGCTTTTTTCCGTCAAACCGGCGGCGGAAAAATCGGTCCCCAAGCGGAATGAACGCCACCGGATTACATACGCAAGACAGCCGACTCGAAGGCCGGGCAGGAGTTCACCGCTTCCTCCTTGGCATCAGTTCCGATGCGCCGCCGTCAAGACCGCCACGCTTGCGGTCCAGGTTGCCGCCGGCGACACGCCGGAGGGAGCCCGCACTGGGGGTCACCGCGTTCGCGGGACATGGCCGCTTCGTGAGCACTGACGGCGACGCGGGTCTGTAACGCGCGGCTGCTCTGGTAGCGGGCGGACCGGGCGAGCAGAAGTGGCGGCATGCGTCGCGGACGGTCGTGATTGGATCACTGCTTTGGGGGGCGATATCTCCTCCGGGTGATTGCGGGGCACCGAGTGGCTGCCCAGGACCAGTCGTCTTGGGGAGCCTGAGCGGGGCGGCAGCCGTGGACAGCGGCTGCCGGTAGGCCGTAGCTAAGCTGCCCGCCCCAAGTCCTGCTGGCGTCTCGGGCGTTCCTAGTAAACCTGGATGTGCCCTGCTTGGAGCCGGAGGGTCTGTCCGGTGGCAAGCGCGGCCAGAGCTGCTTCGAGGCGGTGACGCCCTCGGGGGCGGAGCCGGGCGAGAGCGTCGGGGAGCGGGAGGACGTGGAGGTTGGCGCGGGTGTCGGTCGGGCGTAGGCCGGCCGCTTGGACCGGGGCCAGGGGAGTGGTGGCCAGCAGGTGCACGTGGATCTGGCGCCGCCGCATCTGAGTGGTGTCGGTGACGAGTTCACGGAGGATCGGCAGGCCGGTTCTTGCGCCGAGCATGGCGTGGGCGGCGGCCTCCGCTGGTGACCCGTTCTCGGCGACGGGGCCTCCGGGTAGGGTGAATGGGCCGTTTCCGGCGGCCTGGTTGAGGATCAGACGGTCGTGTCCCACGAAGATCAGGACGGCTGTCCAGCGGACCGGCGGTCGCCAGTTCTCGTATCGGGCGGATGCCGGTGAGGCGGCGGGTTCGGGTGGTCTGGCGCCGTCGGGAGCGGTCATGAGGCGGCCTGGGCTGTGACGGCGGTGATGAGCTGCGCGAGGTGTGTGGCGGAGCTGGTGCCGGGGATGGGGGCGACGTGGCCGCCGTGCTGGAGCAGCCAGCGTAGGGCGGGTCCAGGACCGGATGTCGTGGTCAGGGTTCCGGCGTCCAGCGGCCGGTAGGGGACGTAGGGGATGGCCAGCTCGCGGCAGAGGTCCACGGCGGGGTCGTGGGGGTGGGCGGTGTTGAGGACGTTCTGCACCGCGGCGACGGTGATGTGTTCGCGTGATTCGCGGATGGTGTCGGGGGTGACTTTCGACAGGCCGGTGTGCCCGATCTTTCCTTCGTCCTGGAGGTCACGGAGGAGGCCGAGCTGGTCGGCGAGCGGGACGGCGGGGTCGATGCGGTGGAGGTAGCACAGGTCGAGCCGGTCCAGCGCGAGGCGGCGCAGGCTCGATTCGACGCTCGCGCGGAGGTAGGCGGGGTGGCCGAAGGATGTCCAGACGTCGGGAGCGGGGCGGACCATGCCGACTTTGGTGGCGACGAGCACGTGGTCGGGGTACAGGGCCCAGTTGACGAGCTGTTCGGCGGTGTGGGGGCCGTAGGCGTCGGCGGTGTCGATGTGGGTGATGCCGTGGGTGTGGACGGCTTCGCGGATCAGGCCGACGGCCTTGTGCGGCTCGCGCGGAGGGCCCCAGGTGCCGGGGCCGGTCAGGCGCATGGTGCCAAGTCCCAGGCGGGAGACGGTTTTTCCGGCGATGGTGATCGTGCCGCCGGGTGCCGCGGGGGTCATGCGGGGGCCGCTGTGAGGGCGAGAGAGACGGCGGCGCGGATGGCGGACTTCTGGCGGTCGGGGCTGCTGGGGACGCGAAGGTGGTTGGCCGCGGTGTCGGCGAGGTGGCGGTGGACGTGGCGGTCGACCAGGGCGCGGTAGCGGGCGTCGTAGCCGTGTTCAGCGGCCGGGAGGAGGGCGGGGTCGGGGACCGTGGCCAGGAGCAGGTCGTACTTCGCGGCCTGAGTGGAGGCCAGGAGCGTCAGCCGCTTGACGTCCGGCCCGTTGCCCGGTTCGCCCCGGTATTCCAGGGCGGCGGTGAAGTAGGCGAGGGCGTCGATGACGGCCCGGTCGGCGAGGACGGCCTGGACACCCTGCGCCGCTTGGGCGATCTCGTCGGCGATGGTCTGCGCCATGATCCATTCAGCGGAGGCGGCGGTGTGGTGCTGCATCTTGGGCAGGCCGAGCGCGGCGGCGCGTTTGGCGAGGCCGCCGGTGCGGCCCACGGTGACGCCCTGGGCGCGGAGTTCCATTTCGATCCGCCGCAGCAGGACGGTCTTGCCGGTGGAATGGGTGCCGGTCACTCCGATGAGGACGGGGGTGTTCACCATAGGGTCGGGTCCTGTTCTGGTTGGGGGGCGCCGGGCAGGGTGGGCGGCACGGCGACGGCCACGAGCTGATCCCAGGTGGCATAGCGGGCGGCCATGGTGGTCAGGAGCCGGGCGGTGGCATAGGCGTCGAAGGTGGCGCGATGGCGCTGTGCGGGGGCTGCGGTGAGGTCGGGCTGGAGGTGCTCGATCAGCGCGTCGAGGGTGTAGGAGCGCAGGCCCGGGTAGGTGGCTCTGGCCAGGCGGAGTGTGTCCAGGACGCCGGCCGGCTGCCAGGTGGGCAGGTGGGCGGACAGCACGCGGTAGTCGGTGTGGGCGTTGTGCGCGCAGATCCACGCGGTGCCGAGGAGTTGGTGGACACCGGCTGAGGTCTGGTTCCAGGTCGGGGCGTTTGCGAGTACCTGGTTGGTCAGTCCGTGCACCTTGGCCGCGAACGGGGTGACAGGTCGTGGCGGGCGGATCAGCCAGGCCCCGGCGGTACGGGTGTCGGACTGTCCGTCGCGCACCGGTAGTGCGGCGACCTCCACCAGGTCCGGCGGCGTGGCGCCGTTGCCTTCGACGTCCACGACGAACAAGGGAGGCCAGGTGCTGAAGTTCATGACGGGCTATCCGTTCTGATCCGGCCAGCCGATGGGCGCCCGGCCGTGCTGGCGGTGGTGGTGGGGCTTGCCCCGGTCGTGGCACTGGAATCCGTTGCCGTGCTGGAGGAAGTAGCGCGGCGGTTCGTCCAGGCCCTCCACGATGATGGCGCGGTCGGTGATCTCAACGTCGCCGGTTGCCCCGAGGTCGCGGGCCTGCCGGGTGACGGCGTCGAGGTCGGGCCGGACCCAGGCTTCCTCGCACCGGCCGAACTGCTTCTTCGGGCAGATGTCGCACAGTTCCTGGATGCCGAAGTGGCCGTTGTAGTCGGCCTCCCCGTGGGCGTAGGCGACCGCGCAGGACGTTTTCCGGAACAGGGCGCCCCAGGGGGCGTCGGCCTGTGCCGGGGTGTGGAAGTAGTCGAGGGGTTGTGAAGGGTGTGGCAGCGGCTGACGGGACTCCTTGCCCGGACGTGAACCGGGGACCTCTGCCCGCCCGGGGCTTGCCGCCCCGGGGTGTTGCCGGTGCTCTGCTCATCTGAGGTACAAGGGGGAGTGGTGCCGCCCCGGCCACGCGGATACTCCGACTCCGCATGCTGTCGAGCGGCGTACGACGGCTCGTCAGACCGCATGTCATGGGCCGTCGTCGTGGCCGGGGCGGAGTCTCACGCGGCGGGCTGTGTGCGCCCGGTGAGTCGGCCGCGGACACGGCTCCCTGTATGCCGGCCTCAACCGCGGCGGGCTCGATGTCGCGCGGCTGCGGCGGGCCCTTGCCGGGGTGCCGCTGCCGCGG
>NZ_JBVHMF010000031.1:0-112146 GCF_055558595.1 Streptomyces sp. NPDC025721
TGTTCTTTTCCGCCCGCCCGCCTGCTCGCCCGTCACCCGGCCCCCAGCCGCCCGCTGCCTATGTACGGCCCCGGGGGGGGGGGGGGGGGGGGTGTGGGGGGGGGGGGGGGGGGGGGGGGGCCCCCCCCCCCCCCCCCCCCCCCACCGCCCTTTTCCGGCCCTTCCGGTCCCTCACGCGATTGCCTCCCCCGCACAGGGACGATCTCCGGCGTCAACGCCACTACGATGGCGCGGTGTTGGTGAAGTGGATGCGCTGCGGGGTTGTGGATCAGGCGGGGTTCGACCGGGGGCAGCGCAGGTGGGCGGCGCTCAAGGACCAGCCCGGCTTCCGAGGGCAGGGCGGCGGCTGGAGCCGTGCCCAGCCCGGAATGGCGCATCTCTTCGCCTTCTGGGACAGCCGGCGGTCCTACGACGCCTTCATGGCCGGGCCGCACGACGGGATCGCCGCGTCGCAGGGCGACACCTACGAGATGCTCGCGGTGAATCTCTTCGAGCACCGGCTGGACGTCAAGGTCGGCTTTGAACCGACCTTCGCCGACGTCGATGTCCTGCGCGTCGCCCTGTGCAAAGTGCGGCCGGACCGTGTCGACCACTTCACATCGATGCAGCAACGGGTGTGGAATCCCGCCATGGCGGGTTCTCCCGGCATGCTGCGCGGCGTCTTCGGTCAGGGTCCGGGAAACGACTTCCTGGTGCTGTCCATGTGGAATTCGGCGACGGAGCGCGGTAAATACCGCGAAGGAGCGGTGACGCGGCTGTCGGAGCGCGCCGAACTCGACACCGATGTGGTGTCCGTGGCGGGTGACGTGGTGGATGTGGTGCAGGGGTGGACGGTCTGAGAGCGGATGGCTCGGGTGACACGGGTGGTGCCGACCACGCGCCGGATATAGGCCGCGCTGTCACGGGTGGGGCGGAAGTCGCCGCTGTGACAGCAGTGGCGGCCGACGATACGCAAGCCCTTTCCTCGCACCAGGTGCGGCTTTTCGGGGCCGCTTATCGGATGCTCGGATCGGCGTGCGCGGCGGACGAGGTCGTACGGCACGCGCTCACCCGTACGGCCGACACCGACGCGGGCGACGCGCTGCCCGAGCTGGTCCGCGAGGTCTTCGGCGCGATACGAGCCGTGCCCGAGCAGGCGGCGCGGCACCGGCGTGAAGCGCACGCGGGCTCCTGGCTGCCGGAACCGGTGCTCACCGAGGGCGGCGCCCTGGGCGCCCTGGGCGCTCTGGAGACGGTCGAGAGCCGGGAATCGGTGTCCATGGCGCGGCTGGTCGCGCTGGAACGCCTGTCGTCGGCCGAGCGGGCCGCGTACGTCCTGCGGGAGACCTTCGGCTACGGGTCGGCGGAAACCGCCGTCGTCCTCGGACTGCCCGAAGTGCAGTGCCGCGCCCTGCGGCGCCGGGCACGGCAACGGGTGCGGGAGTCCGCCACCGGCGTTGACCTGCCCTGGCCGCAGCGGCGGCAGCTGGCCGAGGACCTGATGCGGGCCGCTTCGCACGCGGACCAGCAGGCGCTGGCGGAACTGCTCGCCGACGACGTGGTGGCCTGGTCGGACGGCGGCGGTGTCCCCGGGACGGCCCGGCGTCCCGCCCTGGGAGCCGCCAAAGTGGCCCGTTTCCTGGCCGGACTGATCAGCCAGGCACCGGCGGGAACGCGCGGCCGGATCGTCGAGATCAACGGCGACGCGGCGGTGCTGGCGACGACCGGGGATGTCGTGGTGGCCGTCGTGGCGCCGGAGTTCGGGCCGCAGGGGCTGGTCGGCATCCGCACGGTGGCCGATCCGGGACGACTGGTGTTCCTCAACCGACAGTGGGCGCGGCGGGGGTTGCGGCGCTGACCGGTGCCTGCTCTTTCGCCTGCGCGCTCACCTGCTCTTTCGCCTGCGCGCTCACCTGCTCGTTCGCCGATGAGGCCGCGCCTGTGCTCGCGTCTACGCTTGTGGTCGCGCGTGCCCCGGTGGGTCCGTCCGCGCTCAGCAGCTTTGCCAGGGCGGTGGTGATCTGTTCCCCCAGGCTCGCGTCCACCGGCGCGTGGTGGCCGATCAGCCGGTACCACATGGCACCGAAGGCGAAGTCGACCGCGAGCTCCAGCGTCCGGTCCTCCCCGGCCAGTTCACCGCGCTCCACCCCGCGGGCCAGGAGCGCGCGGAGCGCCTGCCGCCGAGGCCCGATCACCGTGGACTGGAGCCGCTGTGAGAGGTCCGGGTCGTGCTGGGCGTCGGCCATCAGTCCGACCAGGGCCTTGCCGGTGAGTTTGCGGGTGAGCACGAAGGTGGCGTCGAGCAGCGTACGGACGTCGCGCAGCGTGTCGCCGCTGTCGGGGTCCAGGTGCTCCGCCTTGCGCAGACCCAGGTCGCGCAGGGCGTCGAGCAGGACGTCCTGCTTGGCGGGCCACCAGCGGTACACGGTCTGGCGGCCGACCCCCGCGCTCTCCGCGATGCCCTTCATGGTCAGGGCCTGATAACCGCCGTCCTGGCAGAGCCGCAGGGCCGCGTCGAGCACGGCGCGGCGGGCGGTCTCGCTGCGGGGTCTGCCCCGCGCGGGTGTCTCGTCCACGAATCCACTTTACAAGGCATGGTGTCTCGCATACTCTTAACGAGTCAGCATGTCTCGTAAATGGAGCTCGCAATGAACGAACGCGTTGTCGGCGGCCGGGGGGAGCGCCCCGAGGGCAAGGCCGAAACCGACTCCCGGCGGACGATCCTGATCACCGGTTCCACGGACGGCCTGGGTCGCTGGCTCGCCATACGCCTCGCGACCGACGGAGCCCGTGTGCTGATCCATGGCCGCGACGCCCGCCGGGCCGAGGAGGTTCGCGACGCCATACGGGAGGCGACGGGTGAGGACCGCGCGGAGGTGCTGCTCGCCGACGTCTCCGATCTCGGGCAGGTCGACCGGCTCGCCGACGAGGTGCTGGCCCGTGCCGACCGGCTGGACGTGCTGGTCAACAACGCGGGAATCGGGACCGCCTCGCCGGGCGGAGCGCGGGAGGCGGACGAGCACGGCGTGGAGCGGCGGTTCGCGGTGAACTACCTGGCGGGGTACCGGCTCACGCACCGGCTCCTGCCCCTGCTGACGGCGTCGGCGCCGTCCCGCATCGTCAACGTCGCCTCCGCGGGTCAGCAGGCGATCGACTTCGGCGACCCGATGCTGACCAAGGACTACGAGGGCGGGCGGGCGTACACGCAGAGCAAGCTCGCACAGGTCATGTTCACCTTCGACCTGGCCGAGGCGTTGAAAGGCACCGGTGTGACGGTGAATGCGCTGCATCCGGCCACGTACATGGACACCACCATGGTCAGAGAGGGAGGCATAGCGCCGTGGAGCTCGGTGGAGGAGGGCGGGGAGGCGACCTTGCGGCTCATCGAAGGCACCGATGTCGGCACCGGCCGCTACTTCAACGGCACCCGGGAAGCCAGGGCCGACCGGCAGGCGTACGACGGGGACGCCCGACGTCGGCTGCGGGAGCTGTCGGAGGAGCTGACGGCGCGACTGTGAGGCGGATGACCCCCGGATCAGCGCGCCGGAGCGACAGTCGCGCAATAGGCTGATCGTCATGGGACGCCCTCGCCGCATTGTGCTCATTCGGCACGGCGAGTCCCAGGGAAACAGGGACGACACCATTTACGAGCGGGTGCCGGACCACGCCCTGGAACTCACCGCCACCGGCCTTCAACAGGCGAGGGAGGCGGGAACGGGCTTGCGTGAGCTGTTCGGCGAGGAACGGGTCCAGGCATTCGTCTCTCCGTACCGCCGCACCTGGCACACCTTCCGGGCACTGGGGCTCGACCCCCGGCTGACCCGGGCCAAGGAGGAGCCGCGCCTGCGGGAACAGGACTGGGGAAACTGGCAGGACGTCGAGGACATCCAGCGGCAGCGCAAAGCCCGCGACGCCTACGGCCACTTCTTCTACCGCTTCGCGATGGGGGAGAGCGGCGCGGACGTCTACGACCGGGTCGGGGCCTTCCTGGAGACGCTGTACCGCGCCTTCGACAAGGAGGACTTCCCGCCGAACGTGCTGGTGGTCACCCACGGGCTGACGATGCGGTTGTTCTGCATGCGCTGGTTCCACTGGACGGTGGAGGAGTTCGAGGCGCTGTCCAACCCCGACAACGCCGAGACCCGCACACTCCTGCTCGGCCCCTCCGGCGGCTATACCCTGGACCGGCCGTTCGCGAGGTGGCGGACGCCCGGCCCGCCTGGCGGCGGGGAGTGGTGAAGTCGGCCGGTGACTTTGGGCACACGGAGATTGACCGGGATTGAACACGATGTCAGAGTTTCCGACGCCATGACCCCTCACACCACTGAAACCGACCGCGCCGCGCGCGCCGTGGCCAGCCTCCGCGGGCTGGCCGTGGGCGACGCCCTGGGCTCGCAGTTCTTCGTCCCCGCCAACTACCCGGCACTTCAGAACGGCCAACTGCCACCCGGCACATGGGGGTGGACGGACGACACGGAGATGGCCTGCTCGGTGGTCTCCGTGCTGATCAAGCACGGACGCGTCGACCAGGACGCCCTGGCCCACTCCTTCGCCGAGCACCACGACTTCGACCGCGGCTACGGCCCGGCTGTCAACCGGATGCTGCGGCTGATCCGCCAGGAAGGCGGCGACTGGCGGGAACTCGCGGCCGGCCTGTTCAACGGGCAGGGCTCGTGGGGCAATGGCGCCGCGATGCGGGTCGCGCCCCTTGGTGCCTGGTACGCGGGTGACGCCGTCCAGGCCACCCACCAGGCGGAGATCTCCGCCTACACGACGCATCAGCACCGTGAGGCGGTCGTCGGGGCCATGGCGGTCGCCGCCGCAGCGGCCCTCGTCGCCGACCCCACGGGACCCCAGGCCCCGTCCGACCTCCTCGGCGCGGTTCTCGACCTCGTACCGCGCAGCGCGGTGCACGCGGGCATCCGACGGGCCAGGGACATGCTCGACTACGCGGACGTCGCCACAGTGGCCGCCGTGCTGGGCTGCGGGCGGCGCACCAGCGCCCATGACACCGTGCCCTTCGCCCTGTGGGCGGCGGCCCGCCATCTCGACGACTACGAGCAGGCGTTCTGGACCACCGCCAGGGCCGGTGGAGATGTGGACACGACCTGCGCGATCGTCGGCGGCATCGTCGCGTCCCGGCCGGGCGGCCAACCGCCGGTCGACTGGCGGGAGCGGACCGAAGTCCTCCCGGACTGGGCGTTGTCCGACTGACCGACCACCGTGGGACGGCGTGAAGCAGCGGGGTAGGCTTGGTACTGCCATGCCGTACGAACCACCCACCCACAGCGTCGAACGCTCCCTTCGTGCCACTCTCGGGGCGCGGACCGTGGCGGGTGTGGACGAAGTCGGCCGCGGCGCCTGGGCCGGACCCGTCACCGTGTGCGCCGCTGTCACCGGACTGCGTCGCGCGCCCGAGGGGTTGACCGACTCCAAGCTGATCACCCCCAAGCGCCGGGCCCGACTGGCCGCCGTCCTCGGCGACTGGGTCACCTCCTACGCCCTCGGGCACGCCTCACCCGAGGAGATCGACGACCTCGGGATGACGGCCGCGCTCCGGCTGGCGGCCGTACGCGCGTTGGAGGGACTGCCGGACCGGCCGGACGCGGTGATCCTCGACGGCAAGCACAATTACCTCGGCGGTTCCTGGAAGGTCAGGACCGTGATCAAGGGCGACCAGTCCTGCGTCGCGGTCGCCGCCGCGTCCGTCATCGCCAAAGTGCAGCGGGACACGGCGATGGCCGAACTAGGCGCGGACTACACGCCGTTCGCCTTCGCCGACAACGCCGGATATCCGTCACCTGTTCACCGTGCGGCCCTGGAGGAGTTGGGGCCCACCGCGCAGCACCGGATGTCGTGGTCGTATCTGGACGCGCTGCCCCGCTGGCAGCACCTCAAGAAGGTCCGTCAGCCGGTCGAGTCAGGGGAACAACTCGGTTTCGATTTCTGATCCACACGCCACCCCCCGCTGCGCATCCGTGCGGCATTTGATAGACATCAACTCATGCCTCTCATCCCCGAGGAGCCTCAGATTCACGAGAGCGTCCCGGGTCCCCGTACAGCTCCGGCCACCGGCCGCAGTGCGTCGACCCCCCGTCCTGTCCCCGGTCCGCCGCGGCCCGCAGCGCCGCGTCCCGCGCCGCCGAGGGAAGCCGCCGCAGGCGTCGGTCCGGGCCGTCACGGCCCCGCCCGTCCCATCGGTACCCCTGGTCCCGCCGCACCCTCCGGCCCGGTGACCCCGGCCGCGACGGCGGTTCCTCCCACCGTGCCGCAGCAGCGCGCCCAAGAGCCCGCCGCGGCCCAGATCCAAATTATCCCCGCGCCGACCGACGGTGCGCTCGACGCCGCCGACGAGACGGTCGACCTGCTGCTTGACACGGGTCGGGCACCCGGCGAGATCCTGGTTCTCACCACCGGTGACCAGCACCCGTGGGCGGCGCACGAACTCACCTTCGGCGAAGCGTCCTACTGGGCGCAGTACGACGCGGCCGACGACGTCTTCTACGCAGACATCTCCGCCGAACGCACCACCGGGCGACCGGTCGTGGTCGTCGCCGTCAACGGCGGCAGCGACGACACGCTGCCGAGGGCGCTGGCGGGCGCACTGGCCAATGCGGGCGTCCTGCTGATCGTCTGCGGCGACCCGGCCAGGGTCAATTCCCTGCTGGGCGCCAGCGCCTGACCGTCAGCGCGCGGCCGCGCGGCGAAGAGCCTGCGTCGTCCCACCGGGGATGCCGTGCGCCGCGTCGCCCGGCCGCCGCGACCAGGAAGCGGCGTTCGGTGTGCGGCCGACGCGGTTCTCGCCGATCACATTCCAGCCATCGGCGGTCAGGGTGACGTACGACCCGGAGCGAAGGCCGTGCAGGGTGCAGGCGTCACGCAGCCCCCACATCCACGCCCCGTCCTCCTCGGTCCAGCCGGGACCACCGTCCCGGCAGACCATCAGGACAGCGGTGCGTACCGGTTTGCGCAGTCGCAGATCGTGCGGGATGACGCGGCGCAGGTGCGAGAGCAGCGCATTGCGCCGCTCCCAGCCGTCGACCACCCCGCTGCGGGCGGTGAAGGAGGCGCTGGCCCGGATCCGGCCGTCCGGGTCGTACACCGCGATCACCGCGGTGGACGGGGACGGCAGGTGCCGAGCGTGCAGGTCCTTGATCACGTCACGCGGATTGGCCAGCAAAGGTACGCCGATGCCTGCCCATTCGGCCGGCTCCAGAGTGCGCGACGCGAGGGAAGTTGCGGCGGAGGACGTCTCCGGAACGAAGCCGATGGTCACGGTCCTCCTTTCATGGATGCACCCGTAGACCGGGCGCGGGCGCACGCCGGTCAGATGGCTCGATGAGCCGATAGGGGATCCGGCATCAATTCTCGCTCCCGTATTGCCCCGCGGCAACGGGCAATTGAAGCCGCCGACCGGTATGGACCTGTCCGCCGCTTAGATCCTGTCCCGTCCGGCGCCTCGCCACGCACATTCACCCCTGAACGGCCAGGACCAGCGGGAAGACAGCCGTCGCACCGGCCCGCCGCAGCAGCCTGGCCAGGACCGCCAGTGTCCAGCCCGTGTCGGAGAGATCGTCGACCAGCAGCACGGGACCGGGATTCGCCTGAAGGGCCGCGGCCAACTCCTGCGGTACGACGAAAGCCCCGTGCAGGGCGCGTACCCGCTGTGCGCTGTTACTGCGCGGTACGCCGCCCGGGTCTCCCTGATCCGCGTACTCGACCCGGCCGAGCAGGGGCATTCTGCCGACCTCGGCGATACGGGTGCTGAGCGATTCCACCAGCACGCCGTGGCGGCGAGAGGCGACACCGACCACGCCGACCGGGCGTGCGGGGGCGTCCGGCGCGCCGCTGGCCCAACCGCCGGGCCCCTTGGCCCAGTCGGCGAGCACCTGGATCACGGCGTCCACCGCTTCCGGCGAAACCGGCTGGTCGACGGCTCCTTCGGCGAACAGCGGCCGCAGCCGGTTGCCCCACCCGATGTCGGACAGACGGCCCAACGCCCGCCCGGTGGACGCCTGTTCCGTCGCCGGAATACGCCCCTTGAGCGCGACCCCGATCGCCTCGAGACCGGTCGGCCACATCTTGCGTGCTTCCAGCTCGACTCCGGGGCGCCCGAGCGCCGCGCGTGCCGCGTCCAGCGCGGCGTTCGAGACCTCCAGCGGGAAGCGCGCGCCCGCGCAGTTGTCGCAGCGTCCGCAGGGCGCGGCCTGCTCGTCGTCCAACTGCCGGCGCAGGAACTCCATCCGGCATCCGGTGGTGGTCGCGTAGTCCCGCATGGCCTGCTGCTCGGTCTCGCGCTGGCGGGCCACCCACGCG
Organism: Streptomyces sp. NPDC025721; assembly: GCF_055558595.1. Taxonomy (NCBI): domain Bacteria; kingdom Bacillati; phylum Actinomycetota; class Actinomycetes; order Kitasatosporales; family Streptomycetaceae; genus Streptomyces; species Streptomyces sp. NPDC025721. The sequence goes on from NZ_JBVHMF010000031.1 coordinate 8,296, forward strand.
TACCGCTCGGTGTCGTACGCCCACGGCTGCCCGGTCGCCGTCCAGCCGCCGCGCACCCGGTGCACCGCGCCGTCGACGTCCAGCACCTTCAGCATGATCTCCAGGCGGGAGCGGCGCAGATCGACGCGTGTTTCCAGCGCGGGGATGGACACCGGGCGGTCGGAGGCCGCGAGCACTTCCAGGGTGCGGCGCACCTGCTCCTCGGGCGGGAAGGCGAGCGACGCGAAATACCGCCAGATCGACTCGTCCTCGCGCCCGGGCAGGAGCAGGACCTCGGCGTGGTCGACGCCGCGTCCGGCGCGGCCCACCTGCTGGTAGTAGGCGATCGGCGACGAGGGCGATCCGACGTGCACGACGAATCCGAGGTCGGGCTTGTCGAAGCCCATGCCCAGGGCCGAGGTGGCCACGAGTGCCTTGACACGGTTGGCGAGCAGATCCGCCTCGGCCGCCTGCCGGTCCGCGTTCTCGGTCTTCCCCGAATAGGAGGCGACGGGGAAGCCGCGCTGCCGCAGGAACGCGGTGATCTCGTCGGCCGCCGCCACGGTGAGGGTGTAGATGATGCCGGAGCCCGGAAGCGTTTCGAGGTGGTCGGCCAGCCAGGCCAGCCGGTGGGCGGCGTCGGGCAGTCGCAGCACGCCGAGCGACAGGCTCTCGCGGTCCAGCGGCCCGCGCAGGATGAGGGCGCCTTCCTGATCGGCCCCGGTGGCGCCGGTACCGAGCTGCTCCGCGACGTCGGCGGTCACACGGGCGTTGGCGGTGGCCGTGGTCGCCAGCACGGGGACGCCGGGCGGCAGATCGGCGAGCATCGTCCTCAGCCGTCGGTAGTCCGGGCGGAAGTCGTGACCCCAGTCCGAGATGCAGTGCGCCTCGTCGACGACGAGCAGGCCGGTGGTGGCGGCGAGCTTGGGCAGCACCTGATCGCGGAAGTCCGGGTTGTTGAGGCGTTCCGGGCTGACGAGCAGGACATCCACCTCGCCCGCCGCGACCTCCGCCTCGATCTCGCCCCACTCCTCGGTGTTGGACGAGTTGATCGTGCGGGCCCGGATGCCCGCGCGTGCGGCGGCTTCCACCTGGTTGCGCATGAGGGCCAGCAGCGGCGAGACGATGACCGTCGGGCCGCTGCCCCGCTCGCGCAGCAGCGCCGTGGCCACGAAGTACACGGCCGACTTCCCCCAGCCGGTGCGCTGGACGACCAGCGTTCTGCGGCCGTGCGCGACCAGCGACTCGACGGCGAGCCACTGGTCCTCGCGGAGCCGTGCGGTGCCCGGCTTGGCGCCGACGAGTCGGCTCAGTACGGTGTCGGCCGCGGAACGCAGCGCGGTGGGGGTCTCGGTCATGCCCCCATGCAACCTGATCGCACCGACATCGCGCCAACCCCGCTCCGTGGCCTGTGGATAACTCCACCGAAAGTTATCCACAGGTTTTTGGGGGGTCTGGTGTGATTCGCGCGATTACGGCATCGTCGATCTCATGACACAGAGCAACGAGATTCAGCATGGAGAGTCATCATCCGAAGCGGCCGACGTCAAAGTCACCTTGCGCGGGCCCGCCGACCTGGCCGACGCATTGCCGTACTTGATGGGTTTTCATCCCAATGACTCCGTCGTGCTCGTCGCACTGCACGGCGAGCACGGCCGCTTCGGCGGCCGACTGCGACTGGGCCTGCCGGAGGACCCGAGTGAGTGGCCGGAGACCGCCGACCAACTCGCCGACTGCCTCGTGAGGAACAGCACCCGTCGCGGTGGGCGACCCGACGCCATCGTGCTGTTCCTGTGCCGGGACCCGCGTGAAGGAGAGCGCGCGTCGGCCGTGATGGAAAGGCTGAGGCCGCTCGCCCAGCGGATCCGGGTGGCCTGCGGGGCGCTGGACGTGCCCGTCGTCGAGGCGTTGTGCGTCTCGGCCGGCCGTTGGTGGTCCTACTGCCGCCCCGCGGAGACCGTCCCGGCGGAGGGAACGGTCCTGGCTCCGCCCGGCCGGTCCACGATGGCGGCGGCCAGCGCCTACGCGGGAATCCCGGCGCCGGGTTCGCTGCGGGACATGGAAGCCAGGCTGAAGCCGTCCGAGGCGCGGAATCGTGATCACGAGATCGCCCTCGACGCGGCCTGCGCCGAATTGGTGCCCCGCATGCTCGACGACGGTGACTGCGAGAGCGTCCGGCAGCGAACACTCGCCCTGGCCCGTGCGGCACTTGAGAAGTTCCGCTCCGCGCCGCGGATCGACGATCCCGCACGTGCGGACCGGCGGGACGACCGGCTCCTCGCCGACAACGAGGCCGCGGCGGTCATCCTCGGCCTCCAGGACCGCACGGCACGCGACCGCGCCGCCGAATGGATGGAGCCCGAGCGGGCGGACGCCGCCCTTCGACTGTGGCGGGCGCTCGCCCGGCGCTGCGCAGGACCGTACGCGGACCATGCCGCGGCCCCGCTCGCCCTGGCGGGCTGGGTCGCCTGGTCCTCGGGCGACGAGGCCGAGGCGCGGGTCGCCCTCGGCCTCGCGCTGGACCTCGAACCCCACTACACCTTCGCGCGGTTGCTCCACCACTCCGTCAACGAGGGTCTGGACCCTGAGCTGTTGCGGCGGAGCCTGCGGCAGGAGCGGCGGCAGCGCGTGATCGCCTCGACTACAGCTCGCCGCGGGCCAGTCGGATCAGCCGGTCGAGGACCCGGCCGCCACTCACCCGGAGACCGTCGTGTTCGAACTCGTCGGTGACCCAGGTCCGCAGCCCGCGCACCGCACGCGCGGTGGCCAGCGAGTGGGCGGTGTCGACGTACATGTCGTCGTGGTAGATCGCCGCCGCCACCGGAATCTCATTGGCCGCCAACTGGCGGGTGTCATAGAGGTCCGGCCACTTCTCGCGGCGCGCGACAAGCTCCGCCGTCTCGCGCAGTGGTGCGAGCGCCGGATCGGACGTGAACATCCACGGATGGATGCTCTCTCCCGTGAACAGCACGGGAGCGTCCCCTGCCAGCGCGCGCTCGGCGTCGAACCGCGGGAATTCACCACGGACGGCCTCGGCGGCCCAGCCGGTGCCGTGAGGAGAGACGGACCCCTGTCCGTAGACCGACTCGTGCAGCACCGCGTAAAGGGGATTCGCGGCGAAGGACAGATGCTGCTGGACCTGGGAGAGAAAGGAGTCGGAGAAGACGGGACCGGAGGGACCCGTCACGAACGCGTACTCCAGCAGGTAGTGCAGGGTGTGCGAACCGGTGCCGGTGCCGAGCATGAGACCGAGGGACTGGAACGCCTCAGGTGTGAGGCGGCCTCCGCCGGGCAGCGACACCGCCTCGTCGCGCAGGCGGCGGACGATGGTGCGCACCGTCTCGACGTCTTCGGGGTAACGGGCGTAGTGACCGGCGTTCTTGCGCTCGATGCGGGGATAGGCGGCGCGGTAGACGGCCTCGGCGGTCACATCAAGACCCGGCAGGCCGCCCGTGACGAACACCTCCCGCAGACCTTCGGGCGCCGACGACAGATAGGTGACCGCGCAGAAGCCGCCGAAACTCTGGCCCAGCACGCTCCAGCACGCGTCCTCTCCGAGGAGCTGACGCCTGATGAATTCGCAGTCCCGGACAATCGAGTCGGCCCTGAAGTACGACAGGTAGTGCGCCTGGGCGGCGGCGTCGCCACGGGTGGGCAGCGTCTGGCGGGTGGCGGGCGTGGAGCGCCCGGTGCCACGCTGGTCGAGCAGCAGCACCCGGAAGTCGTCGAGCGCGCGCGGCAGCCAGCCGTCCCGTCCCAGCGGGCGCGGCGAGCCGAAGCCCGGACCGCCCTGGAGATACAGCAGCCAAGGCAACGACTCGCGCTCCCGGCCAGCCGCCACGACCTCGCGGGCGTAGACCTCGATCCGCTCCCCGTCCGGGGAGGAGTGATCGAGCGGTACGGCAAACGTGTGGTCGGTGATGACGGTGCCTGGCTGGCGGTGGACGGTCATGGAGTCTCTTTTCGGGGGTGCGGGCCGTGCGGGGAGCCGGGCCTCCCGTTCAGGAACGGTAGACGGGCCGTGACCTGTGCGCTCGGCGGGGCGTTCACCCGGCGTGCAGCACTCTCCCGGAAGACGAATCCCGTACGAGCGGGCGGCGGCTCCGGCCGTCGCCCGGGCCGCACGCGCGGCGAAGGACGGAGCCCGGTGAGCACGCCGCCGGTCGTCGCACCGCGCCGGGCGGCACCCGGCCCGGTACCCGTCCACGACGCCGTCATCTGCGTGGCGGCGCCGGCCCTCGCGGTGTCCGCACAGCACGGGCAGATGCGCGGCGACGGTCTGGACGGCTTCTACCGCGACGGCAGGCGACTGCTGAGCCGCTGCGAGCTGACGGTCGCGGGAGCCGAACCGGTGACCGTGCAGGCCAGGCTGCTCGACGCGGGACGGGCACGTTTCCTGGCGGTCGTCCGGACACCCGGCGACCGTGGCCCCGACCCGGTCGTCACGGTGGAGCGCGTCAGGACCGCCGAGGGCGGTGAGCGGATCACGTTCGCCAACGCGGGGCCGGTACGGGTGGCGCTGCCCGTCGAGATCGCGTTCGGCACGGATCTCGCGGCGCTCTCCGCGGTGGCCGCAGGGCAGGCCGGGGCGGATCTGACGGCCGGCGTCAGCGGCTCGGGGCTGCGCTGGTCGAGCGGCGGGGAATCGGCGCGGGTCACCGCGACTCCCGCGCCGGACGCGGCGCTGGGCGCGTCGGGACTGCTGAGGTGGGACCTGGAGGTGGCGCCGGGAGCGGCACGGACGATCGAGCTGCGAGTGGAGCCGGCACCGGCGGCCACGGCGGCGGGCAGCGCGCGGGCACCGGTCGGCGACAGACCGCCGCCGATGTGGGCCGACGCGCGGCTGGAGGGCGACGACCCCAGAGCCGGTGTCCTGCTGGACGCCTCGCTCGGGGACGCACAGGCCCTGCTGCTCCGCGCGCCGGAACATCCCGCCGACCTCTACGTCGCGGCCGGGGCGCCCTGGCGGATGGGGCTGGCCCCCGCGGACGCGTTGTGGGCGGCGCGAATGCTGCTGCCGTTCGGCACGCGGCTGGCGGCGGGCACGCTCCGCATGCTTGCCAGGTTGCAGGACCCCGCGACGGGCCGTGTGCCCGGAGTGCCGCGGCACTCCGGACCGCACCTGCCGCCGCTGGATTCGGGCGTGGAGGCGACGCTGCTCTTCGTGACCGTGCTGGCCGAGGCCCGACGCTGGGGGCTTCCGGCCCGCGAGGTGGAGCCGTTGCTCCCGGCGGCGGAGCGGTGCCTCGGCTGGATGCGGGCGGCGACGACGGATTCCGGCCTTGTCGTGGACCCGTCGGCGGACGGTCCGGTGCGGGCGGAGGTACAGGCGTACGCGTATCGCGCGGCGGTGCAGGGTGCGGATCTGCTCGACGCCCACGAACGGAGTGGGGCGGACGGCTGGCGGGAGTACGCGGCGGCGCTGCGGGCGGGCTTCCGGCGGGGATTCTGGCTGGAGGATCCGGGCGGTGGGCGGCCCGCGCTGGCGCTGGCCGCCGGGGGAAGACCGGTGCCGGTGCTGTCCTCGTCGCTCGCGCACCTCCTCGACACCGGGCTGCTCGGCGAAGGGGCGCTCGCTCCCGGGTTGTTGGACAAGGGGCAGACGGAACAGCTCGGCAAGCTGTTCGCCGCGCCGGACATGAACTCCGGCTGGGGTCTGCGGACGATGTCGGCGAAGACGCCCGGCTTCAGCCCCTTCGGCCACCGCGGAGGCGCGGTGCGCGTCCATGAGACGGCGCTCGCCGTGTCCGGACTCGCCGCGGCGGGGCTGGAGCAGGAGGCGTCCGCGTTGGTGGGCGGGGTGCTGGACGCTGCGGCGGAGTTCGGACTGCGGATGCCGGAGATATACGGGGGCGAGCAGCGTTATGCGGGCGGTGCGCCATGCCCGCACCCCATGGCGTGCCGTCCGGCGGCGGTCGCGGCGGCCGGGGCCGTCCATCTGCTGACGGCGCTCGCCGGGGTGCGGCCGGACGCGCCGGGCGGCACGGTGGCGGTCCGGCCGATCAGCGCCGCGCCGCTGGGAGCCGTGCATCTGACGGGGTTGCGGGTCGCGGAGCAGCCGTTCTCCGTTCGGGTCAGCCGTCTGGGGATGGCCATGATCGAGGAGGCGGCGCCGGGACTGCGCCTCGGGACCTGACCATGGGCGGGGACCGAGCGGGGAGGGACGGGAAAACGTATCGATCCGATAGGGATCAGGCTCCCGATCCGGCTGATTATCGTCAGGCAGACGACTATGATCGCGCCATGTCGCCCTACGACCCGTCGGCTTTCCCGCCCTTCGCCGTCACCGTCGACCTGGTTGTGCTGACCGTGCGACATCACGCGCTGTGCGCACTGTCGGTAAGGCGCGGCGAGCCGCCCTTCCAGGGGCGGTGGGCGCTGCCCGGCGGATTCGTCCGCGAGGACGAGGATCTTTCCCAGGCCGCGGCGCGGGAACTGGCCGAGGAGACTGGGCTCCGAGCACAGAGCGGCGCTCATCTGGAGCAGCTCGCCACCTACGGGGATCCGCAGCGCGATCCGCGGATGCGGGTGGTCAGCGTCGCGCATCTGGTGCTCGCGCCCGACCTGCCCGTCCCCCGGGCGGGCGGTGACGCCCGCAGCGCGCGCTGGGCGCCGGTCGGGACGTTGCTGGGCGAAGGGGGGCAGGAGCACGCGGGGGAGACGGCGCCGCTCGCGTTCGACCATGCCCGGATCCTGGGGGACGGGGTCGAGCGCGCGCGGTCGAAGATCGAGTACTCGTCGCTGGCCACCGCCTTCTGCCCGCCCGAATTCACGGTGGGGGAGCTGCGGCGGGTGTACGAGGCGGTGTGGGGTGTCGCGCTCGACCCGCGCAATTTCCACCGCAAGGTGACCGGCACGGTCGGTTTCCTCGTGCCGACCGGAGGGACGACGACCCGTCAGGGCGGCCGTCCCGCGCAGTTGTTCAGGGCGGGCGGGGCCGCACTGCTCAATCCGCCGATGCTGCGGCCCGAGGTGTAGAACCGGCTCCTTCCGCAAAACGCCCATTTGCGGAGCTATGGTGCAAGGGTGATCCAGGCCATCGGGTTGACCAGCATGCCCCGCCGCAACGCCCCGCCCGCCGTCACCGACCTCACGTTCGACATCAGGGCCGGTGAAGTCACCGGCCTGCTCGGTCCCGCCGGATCGGGAAAGTCCACAGCGCTGCGCCTGCTGCTCGGGCTGGAGGGCGGACGCGGCGCCACCCTCGTCGACGGCCGGCCGCTGCGCGACCTCCCCCACCCGGCCCGCGTCGTCGGCGCCCTCCTGGGTGACGTGCCCGGACATCCAGGACGCACTGCCCGAAGCCACCTCCGCATGCTCTGCGCCGCCTTCGGACTGCCCGCCGCCCGCGCCGACGAGGTGCTCGACCAGGTCGGCCTCGTCGAGGTCGCCGAACAGCGGCTCGGCACGTACTCGCTGGGCATGGACCGCCGTCTCGGTTTCGCCGCGGCCCTGCTCGCCGACCCCCGCGCGCTGATCCTGGACGACCCCGTGCGCGAACTCCCGGCCCGCGAAGCCGCCTGGGTGCACGCGCTCGTACGACGGCACGTCGCCGCCGGGGGCGCGGTTCTGCTCACCGGCCGCGACACCAAAGCCCTCGCCCGGACCGCCGACCACGTGATCGCGATCGACAAGGGGCGCCTGGTCGCGGACCAGTCGGCCGCGCACTTCGCCCGCACGAGGATGCGCCCGTACGTGGCCGTCCGCTCGCCCTACGCCGAGCGCCTGGCCACGCTGCTCACCGAGGACGGCGCCGAGGTGATCGCCGCGACCGGCAGCCGTATCGCCGTCTACGGCACCACCTCGGCCGCGGTGGGGGAGACCGCCTACCGCCACGGCATTTTGCTGCACCACCTCGCCGACGAGAGCGGAAACGGCGTCACAACCCCGGACGCCACTCCCGAGGCAGAAGGCGACGTGGCGGCCTCCGTACCGCCCGCCCTGCCGCAGCCGCGGCGGCGTCCGGCACGGCAGCACGGCCCGGTCCGGCCACTGCGGTACGAACTGCGGCGCGCCTTCGGGGTCCTCACGCCGTGGCCGATCGCCGGAGCGGCACTGGTCGGCTCGGTGCTCGGCACGGTCCTGATGGCACGCACCGGGGCTGTGTCCGTACCGCCGTTGCGGTTGATCTCCGGATGGGCGGTCCGGCTGCCGCTGCCCGCGGCGGCCGTGGGCGCGGGCGTGCTGGGCGCGCTCGCCTACGGGCAGGAGTTCCGCTACCCCGCCCTCGCGCCGGGGTACGGCCCAGAGCCGCGGGTCCTGCGGCTGCTCGGCGCCAAACTCGCCGTGAGCGGAGTCTGCGCGCTGCTGCTCGCCGCGTTCGCCGCCGTCGCCGACACCCTGGCACTGCGGCTGACCCTCGGCCCGGGAAAGGCGCCGGATCTGACGACGCTTCCTGCCGCGCTCGGCGGCTGGGCGGCGCTCGCCATCGGCTGCGCCTGGGCGGGGGTGCTCGCGGCGGGGGTGTTCCGTACCACCGCGCTCGGTGTGGCCGCCGTCCTCGCCGTACCGCTGCTGGTCGCTCCGGCCGTACGGGGACTGTTCGGTGGGCCGGTGGCACGACAACTCGCCGACGCGGGCGGAGCGTTGTGGTCGGTGGTCAGCGGGGTCTCGCAGGGCGGCGGCGGAACGGTCGAGGGACTGCTGCGCTTCGCCGCCCAACCGGTGGTCTCCGCGCTGTCGTTGTCACTCACCGTGCTGGTCTGCGCCTATCTGGCAACCGCGTTGCGCGGACGGCGACGCTGGCGCCGCCCAACTGCCCCACGCGTCAGCCGAACTGCGCCGCTTACCAGCAAGAAGGGATGATTCATCGCCATAAAACGTCAATTATGAGGTGATGAGCGCTCACCCTTTCGTGTGCTTTTCAGCAAAGCCCTCAAGGCGCGCATCGGCATCGCCGACAAAGGATGCGTGAGTACCCTTGCGCACACCATGATGACCGCGGCTCGTTCTGCCGACTCCGGAATCGCCGGATCGGGCGAGCTGGACCGCTATTCGTACGCCGAAGCCCCTGGCACCGACCGACCTGGACTGACGTCCTGGGAGGGCATGGAGCCGGATATGAACCGGATGGGCCGCCGGGCCGGCGGCAGCCGTGGCCGGGGACTGCACGGACAACTCGTCCAGCAGCTTGGGCAGATGATCGTCTCCGGCGATCTGGGCGCCGACCGCCCGCTGGTCCCCGAGGAGATCGGCCAGCGCTTCGAGGTCTCCCGCACCGTGGTGCGCGAGTCCCTGCGCGTGCTGGAGGCCAAGGGCCTGGTCAGCGCCCGGCCCAACGTCGGAACCCGGGTCCGCCCGGTGAGCGACTGGAATCTGCTCGACCCCGACATCATCGAATGGCGTGCCTTCGGGCCGCAGCGCGACGACCAGCGCCGCGAACTGCTCGAACTGCGCTGGACGATCGAGCCGCTGGCCGCCCGGCTCGCCGCGGGCCACGGCCGCGAGGACGTACAGCAGCGCCTCGCCGACATGGCGGAGATCATGGCGCACGCCGCCGCACAGGGCGACGCGCTGACCTTCTCCAGGGCCGACGCCGAATTCCACGCCCTGCTCCTCCAGGTCGCGGGCAACCGGATGCTGGAGCACCTGTCGGGGATCGTCTCCTCCGCGCTGCACGTGTCCGGCGGCCCGGTGACCGGCTGCGACCGCCCCGGCGACACCTCGGTCGGCCTGCACCAGCGGATCGTCGAAGCGCTCGCCGAGAGCGACGGCGGCACGGCGGAGGCGGCGATGCGCCAGCTCCTCACCGTCCTGCCCGAGCAGCCCGAGTCCGCTCCCGCCGACCACGTCGTCCCCGGTCCGCGCGAGCAGCACTGACCGTGTCGCCCTCCGCCGCGGACCCCGGAACACCTGGGGTCGGCGGCGGTCCCATGTGGTCCCCCGTGGCTCTCCCGGCCGCTCTCCCGCGCCCTCGCACGGCCGGACGGGTCATGTGTCCGGATTTATGACCGATCTGCACGATTTAGGGTGTGACTCGGGCCACGTAGGGTGGGCGTAACGCTTGGCGAGGCAGCGCGATGACTTAAGAGGTGGCCACGGCACAAGGAATATTCAGCGACGATTTTGACGCTGAGTGGCTGTGCGGTTCCACCGAGTCGTTCCCATCGTTCCGAGAGGTTGTTCGTGTCGGCCAGCACATCCCGTACGCTCCCGTCCGAGATCGCCGAGTCCGAGTCTCTGATGGCGCTCATCGAGCAGGGTAAGGCCCAGGGGCAGATCGCCGGCGACGACGTGCGTCGGGCGTTCGAAGCGGACCAGATTCCGGCAACCCAGTGGAAGAACGTTCTGCGCAGCCTCAACCAGGTCCTCGACGAGGAGGGTGTGACGCTGATGGTGACTGCCGCTGAGGCGCCCAAGCGCACCCGTAAGAGCGTCGCAGCCAAGAGCCCGGCGAAGCGTACTGCCACCAAGACGGTCGCCTCCAGGGCGACCCCTGTCAAGAAGACCGCTGCGCCCAAGGCCGCCGCCCCGGAGGCGGAGGCCGAGGCCGAGACCACGGTGGAGCCATCGGTGGAGGCGGAGAGCCCAGCAAGGAAGGCGCCGGCGAAGAAGGCCGCCGTCAAGAAGACCGTTGCCAAGAAGGCCCCCGCCAAGAAGGTGGCGGCCAAGAAGACGGCCGCAGGCGAGGACGAGGCCGTCGACGCGGAGGAGACGGTCGAGGAGGCCGCCGCGGGCAAGGGCGGCGAGGAGGAGACCGAGAAGTCGGAGTCCGAGAGCTTCGTGCTCTCCGACGACGACGAGGACGACGCGCCCGCACAGCAGGTCGCCGTCGCCGGTGCCACCGCCGACCCGGTCAAGGACTACCTCAAGCAGATCGGCAAGGTCCCGCTGCTCAACGCCGAGCAGGAGGTCGAGCTGGCCAAGCGCATCGAGGCCGGTCTCTTCGCCGAGGACAAGCTGGCCGCGGCCGACAAGCTCGCCCCCAAGCTCAAGCGCGAGCTGGAGATCATCGCCGAGGACGGCCGCTGGGCCAAGAACCACCTGCTGGAGGCCAACCTCCGCCTCGTGGTCTCGCTGGCCAAGCGCTACACCGGTCGCGGCATGCTCTTCCTGGACCTGATCCAGGAGGGCAACCTGGGTCTGATCCGCGCGGTCGAGAAGTTCGACTACACCAAGGGCTTCAAGTTCTCCACCTATGCCACCTGGTGGATCCGGCAGGCGATCACCCGCGCGATGGCCGACCAGGCCCGCACCATCCGTATCCCTGTGCACATGGTCGAGGTCATCAACAAGCTGGCCCGCGTACAGCGCCAGATGCTCCAGGACCTGGGCCGCGAGCCCACCCCGGAGGAGCTGGCCAAGGAACTCGACATGACCCCCGAGAAGGTCATCGAGGTCCAGAAGTACGGCCGCGAGCCGATCTCCCTGCACACCCCGCTGGGCGAGGACGGCGACAGCGAGTTCGGTGACCTCATCGAGGACTCCGAGGCGGTCGTGCCGGCCGACGCGGTCAGCTTCACGCTGCTGCAGGAACAGCTCCACTCGGTGCTCGACACCCTCTCCGAGCGGGAGGCGGGCGTGGTCTCCATGCGCTTCGGCCTCACGGACGGGCAGCCGAAGACGCTGGACGAGATCGGCAAGGTCTACGGGGTCACGCGCGAGCGGATCCGGCAGATCGAGTCCAAGACGATGTCCAAGCTGCGTCACCCGTCGCGGTCCCAGGTGCTGCGCGACTACCTGGACTGACCCGGCCGGGCTGACCCGACGTCATTTCCGCGGAGTTCTCCGGAGCCCTTCGGGCCTCCGGAGAACTCCGCGGACGTCTTTCGGGCGACACGGCCTCTTTGCGGATGCGGCCTCCGGCCCTATCGATCACTCTGGGTGTCCAGAGTGCTCCACAGGGTCAGGAGGCCGCATGCGTTTCCCCTTCCGTGCCGTGACCGGTCGTCGTCGTGCTGTGATCGGCGGTCTCGCGGCGGCGCTGTTGCCGGTGCTGGCCGTCTCGCTGGCCGCGCCCGCGACCCCGGCCGCCGCCAACGGCGTCGTGATCGGTGGCAACCCGGCCAGCACGGACAGCACGCCATGGGTGATGGCCCTGGCCAGCCGTAAGCGCTTCGGCTCCGGCAGGTCCGGCCAGTTCTGCGGCGCGGTGGCCGTCGGGCCTCGTACGGTGATCACCGCGGCCCACTGCTTCGGCCGTGAGGCGCTCGGAGCGAGCGACTGGCACCAACTGCCCGACCTGCGTGTGATCGCCGGTCGTACGGACCTCAGCGGCGGTCGTGGGCAGGAACTGGGCCTGTCGCAGGTGTGGGTCAACCCCGGCTTCGACTCGACGACGAACTCCGGCGACATCGCGGTCATCACGCTGGCGACAGCGCTGCCGAAGGGCGCCACGATCCCGATCGCGGACTCCTCCGACGAGCAGGACTACCGGGCGGGCACTCAGGCGCAGGTCTACGGGTGGGGTGACACGACCGGCCGCGGCACGTACTCGAACACGCTGCGTTCCGCGACGGTCACGGTCTTCGCGGACACGGTGTGCGCGCAGGCGTATCCGGGGAGTTTCGACGGCACTTATGTGCGCGCCTCGATGATGTGCGCGGGTGCCAAGGGCGGCGGCCGGGACGCCTGTCAGGGCGACAGCGGCGGCCCGCTGGTCGTGGGGGACCGGGTCGTCGGTCTGGTCTCGTGGGGCAGTGGCTGCGCGGAGGCGGCCTATCCAGGGGTCTACACGCGCGTCTCGGCGATGGCCTCACTGGTGGCGGCGCACAGTAGCTGAGCGCTGGCGCAGCGCGGTCGAGTGCTGGCGGAAACCAGCTGAGCTGCGGCGGGCCGCGGTTGAACGGAAGACGGCGGGCGGACACCCCCTGGAGGGGTCTGTCCGCCCGCCGACTCGAATTCGTCGCTGATGCGAAGTGTCAGCGCTCGTCTTCTCCCGCCGTTGCCGGGGTGTCGGTCAGCCGTCCGGTCTCGTCCTGTATTTCCGAAGCGATCTTCTTGAGCTCCGGCTCGAACTTGCGTCCATGGTGTCCGCAGAAGAGCAGCTCACCACCGCTGATGAGGACAACGCGCAGGTATGCCTGAGCGCCGCAACGGTCGCAGCGGTCTGCCGCTGTCAGCGGACTCGCGGGGGTCAGAACAGTAGTCACGTCGCCTCTTCTCTAGCTCGACGAGCTGTCGTACCAGGGTCAACATCCAACCAGGCCGAAAACGTTCCCGCTCTCAGCTTTTCCTCGAAAACCGACCTCGGGGTGACTGGATGTTACCGATTGGCGGCGAATAGGAGTCAGTTGCGTCAGATGTCGCTTATGGAGCTGTTGTCCGGACTTGCTCCCGGCTGGCTTGCCGGTTGTTGCTGAGGACGTGCCCGGAGCCTAAATGGTTCATGCCTCTTTGGGAACGTGACATGTGTATCACTCGCGCGGATTATCGAACGCATGCTCGAAGAGGGCTAGCATGGAAGCCGGGACGAGGGCCGTGTTGAGGCCCGGATACCGGGTCGCGGCGCTGTCACCCCTCCCGGCATCGGTACCCTCTCACCGACACGGCTGAAAAAAACTTCAGAACATTCCTGATCGAGGAGCTGCCCGCGTGACCGCCGAAACATCCGTGCCGTCCTCTGCGCTGCTGACGGGTGCAGATCGCGACGGCTCCAACTACACCGCGCGGCACCTGCTCGTCCTCGAAGGGCTGGAAGCGGTTCGCAAGCGGCCCGGTATGTACATCGGGTCAACGGACAGTCGCGGTCTGATGCACTGCGTCTGGGAGATCATCGACAACTCCGTCGACGAGGCGCTCGGCGGTCACGGCGACCGCATCGAGGTCATCCTGCACGAGGACGGCTCGGTCGAGGTCCGGGACAACGGCCGCGGCATCCCGGTGGACGTGGAGCCCAAGACGGGCCTGTCCGGCGTCGAGGTCGTCATGACCAAGCTGCACGCCGGCGGGAAGTTCGGCGGCGGCTCGTACGCGGCCTCCGGCGGTCTGCACGGCGTCGGCGCGTCCGTGGTGAACGCGCTGTCGGCCCGGCTGGACGTCGAGGTCGACCGCAACGGCGCCACGCACGCCATCAGCTTCCGCCGCGGGGTCCCCGGGATCTTCACCGAATCCGGCGCCGAGGCGCCCTTCGACCCCGCCAGCGGGCTCACCAAGGCCAAGCGGGTCCCCAAGACCCGCACCGGCACCCGCGTGCGCTACTGGGCCGACCGGCAGATCTTCCTCAAGGACGCCAAGCTCTCCCTGGACCACCTGCACCAGCGCGCCCGCCAGACCGCCTTCCTGGTGCCCGGCCTGACCATCGTGGTGCGCGACCAGCGCGGCATCGAGACCGACAAGCCCGTCGAGGAGGTCTTTCACTTCGACGGCGGCATCAGCGAATTCTGCGAGTTCCTCGCCCCCGACAAGCCGATCTGCGACGTCCTGCGCCTGTCCGGCAGCGGCACCTTCAAGGAGACCGTGCCCGTCCTCGACGACCGCGGCCACATGACCCCCACCGAGGTCACCCGCGAGCTGGGCGTCGACATCGCGCTGCGCTGGGGCACCGGCTACGAGACGACCGCCAGGTCCTTCGTGAACATCATCGCCACCCCCAAGGGCGGCACCCATGTGACCGGATTCGAGCGCTCCGTCACCAAGACGATGAACGAGGTGCTGCGCTCGGCCAAACTGCTGCGCGTCGCCGAGGACGACATCGTCAAGGACGACGCCATGGAGGGCCTGACGTCGGTGATCACCGTGCGTCTGGCCGAGCCGCAGTTCGAGGGCCAGACCAAGGAAGTGCTCGGCACCTCCGCCGCAAACCGCATCGTGGCCAATGTCGTCGCCACCGAACTGCGCGAGTTCCTGACCTCCACCAAGCGGGACGCCAAGGCCCAGGCGCGCGCCGTCCTGGAGAAGACCGTCGCCGCCGCCAGGACCCGCATCGCGGCCCGGCAGCACAAAGAGGCGCAGCGCAGGAAGACCGCGCTGGAGACCTCCTCGCTCCCCGCCAAGCTGGCCGACTGCCGCAGCGACGCCGTCGACCGCAGCGAACTGTTCATCGTCGAGGGCGACTCGGCACTGGGCACCGCCAAACTGGCCCGCAACTCCGAGTTCCAGGCGCTGCTGCCGATCCGCGGCAAGATCCTCAACGTCCAGAAGTCGTCCATCTCGGACATGCTCAAGAACGCCGAGTGCGGCGCGATCATCCAGGTCATAGGAGCCGGGTCCGGCCGCACCTTCGACATCGACCAGGCCCGCTACGGCAAGGTCATCTTCCTGGCCGACGCCGACGTCGACGGCGCCCACATCCGCTGCCTCCTGCTCACCCTTTTCCAGCGCTATATGCGCCCGATGGTCGAACAGGGCCGGGTCTTCTCCGCCGTCCCGCCGCTCCACCGCATCGAACTCGTCCAGCCCAAGAAGGGCCAGGACAAGTACGTCTACACCTACTCGGACAACGAGCTGCGCCAGACCCTCCTCGACCTCCAGCGCCGCAACGTCCGCTACAAGGACAGCATCCAGCGCTACAAGGGCCTCGGTGAGATGGACGCCAACCAGTTGGCCGAAACCACCATGGACCCCCGCCACCGCACCCTGCGCCGCATCAACATCAGCGACCTCGAATCCGCCGAGCAGGCCTTCGACCTCCTGATGGGCAACGAGGTCGCCCCCCGCAAGGAGTTCATCACCAACTCGGCCTCGACCCTGGACCGGGCCAGGATCGACGTCTGACCTGCGGCGGAGCAAGCGGCCTGCTGTGCGGGTGCCCCAGCGGTCCGCACCCAGTCCGCAGCCGCACTGACAGGACGTCAGTGCGGGGGAGTGGCTACGCCCCCTCTTGGGGTGGCGTGTCGCCGTCGTCGGGGTGGTCCGCGTATGCCTTGTCGACGGCAGCCCGGGTGCGCTCCTCGGAGTCGGGCCACAGGTGGGTGTAGATGTTCAGCGTCATGGCCGCGTTGGTGTGGCCGAGTCGCTCGGAGACGGTCTTCACGGACTCGCCGTGCTTGATCAGCAGGCTGGCGTAGTGATGCCGGAGTGCGTGCGGGCCGATGCCGTCCGGTATGCCCGCTTTCCGGCACGCGGGGCGCCAGACCCGCTTCATGAACTCGTTGTACGCCACAGCGCCGCCTTGGGGCGCCGTGAACAGCCAGTCCTGCGGCGCCGGCGCCGGGAACACCCTGAGATGGTCCTTCATGGCCTCGATGGCCATCCTCGGGAGCGGCACGACGCGGTAGGAGCGGTCGGTCTTGGGCGGGCCCACGAACACCCCGTGCTTGGTCTGCTGGACCTGCTGGTCGACGGTGAGGGCCGCCTGGGGCAGGTCCAGGTGCCGGCGCTGGAGACCGAACACCTCGCCTGGCCGCAGCCCGGTGGCTGCCGTCAGGAGGACGAGGCCCTTATAAGGCGGGGCTATCTGCCCGGCGAGGTTGCGCACCTGGGGGACAGTCAGCGGCACGATCCGCTTCCTCGGCACTGTCGGCAGCTTGGCGCCGGTGCAGGGGTTGTTGGGGATCATGCGGTCGCGGACGGCCGCGGTGAAGACGGCGTTGGCGGTGTTGAACACCGTACGTGCCGTGCTGGCGGCGAGGCCGTGGGTCGTCGTCAGGCCGGTGATCCAGCTCTGGACGTCGCCTGGCTTGATGCCTCCCAAGGTCCGTCCCTCCCAGGCGGGATAGGCGTGACACCGGAGGTGCTGCTCAACCGCTCGCGCGGTTGAGGGACGGTGCGGCTGGCCGGCGCGCCACTGCTCGGCGTACTCCTTGAACGGCTTCTTCGCCGACTTCGGGTCGACGTACTGGCCGGTGAGGACACTCGCGGTGACTTCGTCGAGCCAACGCTGGGCGTCGACCTTGCGGTCGAAATGGCGGGAGTGCTCCCTGCCGTTCGGATCGCGGTAGCGGGCGCGCCACTTGCCGTTGGGGCGCTTCTGGATGTTGGCCAAGTCAGGCTCTCTTCCTGTGGGTCAGTAATAGCTCCCGTCCTCGATGTACTCGGACAGGGCACGTGCGTCGCGCTCCTCGCCCATGAGGCGGAGGGCTTGCTGGTGGATAGCGGTGGAGCTGTCCGGGTGGGCTTTCAGGTAGGCGGCGATCGTGGTGACGGCTCTGTGCAGGCGGTCCTGGGCGTCGCGGCATTCGTAAAACGCTTCGACGGCCTCCTGGACGAAGCGCCGCCCTTCGAGGTCGATGCCGTCCAACGGCGGCGACATGAGCTCTTCCAGAGGTAGTTCGAAGACGCGGGCGAAGCCGAGGGCTTCGTCCAGGGTGATCTTGCGGCGGGGCTTGCCGTTCTCCATGCGCCACACGGCGGTCTGGTTCATCGGGACGCCGGCCTTGGTCATGCGGGCGGCCAGTTCGGTGGTGCTCCAGCCTCTCGTCTCGCGTTCCAGGGCGATGCGTGCGGCGGCGTTGCCTTCGCTGTACAGCAGCGGGGCGCTGCCGTGGTCGGTCCCGGTCATCGTTCGTGTCTCCTCTCCGGTATGGTCGGATTCCCCTGGGGCTAGTCAAAATGTACCACGGATTATGCGGTTTGCATAACGGCACTTCGTGTGGGACGATTATTCAAAACCGCTAGCGACCTAGTCGAAGAGGAGAGATGGACCGCTACCTGACCACCGCCGAGGTGGCCGAGCGCTACCGGACGGCTGACAGCACCGTGCGGTACTGGCGCCACATCGGCTACGGGCCCAAGGGGGTGAGGATCGGCCGCCGCGTCCTGTACAGCGAGGCCGAACTCACCCTCTTCGAGCAGCGCCTGGCCCAGCAGAGCCCCAGCCGCGACGACTGGACCCTGGGGGCCTGATGCGCGCAGCCCCGGAAAACGAAACGACCCCCGGCGCTACCAACGCCGAGGGCCTCGTGAACATCCCAGCAACCGAGCTATCGATTCACCACAGTGAAGGCGGGCCTGCCAGCCACAGCCTCACCGAGAGGAGTTCAGGATGAATGCTACGCCCCCGACTCCCGACGGCGCATCCCCGCTGCCTCCGTGGCCACCGGTCACCGTGCCGGGCCAGCAGATCCGGCAGATGCCCGCCGAGCGGGCCGAATCGGAGATGGTGGTGGAGGTATCGCCCGTCGTGGCGCCGAAGCCCCTGGACTGGGGTGCTGCTGAGGGCTCGCGGCTGCTGGGTGCCCTGCGGTCGCAGATAGCCCGCTTCGTCATCCTGCCTTCCACGTACGCGCTTGACGCGGCCACGCTGTGGGTTGCGGCCACGCACTTGCAGGCCGCCTGGCAGCATGCCCCGCGCCTGGCGGTCGTTGGCCCAGCCAAGCGGTGCGGCAAGTCCCGGCTGCTGGATGTGCTGACCGAGACGGTTCACGAGCCGATGCTGACGGTCAACACGACGCCGGCCGCGGTCTTCCGGTCCATCGGCGACCAGCCGCCAACCCTTCTGGTGGACGAAGCCGACACGATCTTCGGCAGCGTGAAGGTCGCGGAGAAGAACGAGGAACTGCGCGGCCTGCTCAACGCCGGTCACCAGCGCAACCGTTACGTCACCCGCGTGGTCGGCAATGACCACACCCCGCACCGGTTCGCCACCTTCGCCATGGCCGCGCTCGCCGGGATCGGCGACCTTCCCGACACGATCATGGACCGGTCGGTGGTGATCCGGATGCGCCGCCGGGCCGAGGGCGAGCGGGTCCACCCGTACCGGTCCAGGCGCGACACCCCCGCTCTCCACGCCCTGCGGGAGCGCATCGTCTCGTGGTCCGGACCGCTGGTGGACACGGCCGCGGACCTGGAGCCGGAGCTGCCGGTGGAGGACCGCGCCGCCGACACCTGGGAGCCGCTGGTCATCGTCGCCGACCTCGCGGGCGGACCGTGGCCGGACCTGGCCCGGCAGGCATGCGTGCGGATGGTCGCCGCCGAAGCCCAGGCGGAGGAGGACAACCCCGGCGGCGCGAGGGTCCTCGCGGACATCCGGCGGATCTTCTTCGCCCGCCGCGAGCCGGACAGCCTGACCACCACGGACCTCCTCGCTGAACTCCGCGCAGATCCTGAGGCGCCATGGGGGGAGTGGGGGAGGGCCGGACTGTCCGCACGAGACCTCGGCTCGCTGCTGCGGGAATTCGGGATCGTCTCGGGCAACGTCCGCATCGCCGACGGCACCCAGCGCAAGGGCTACACGCGCGGCAAGTTCCTCGACCCATGGCGCCGCTACTGCCCCACGGTCCACCCCGCCGCTGGCAGCCCAGCACCCGCTACGGGCTGACCCCAGCCGCCACCCCCGGTTGCCGTCCTTGCCGTCCCTGCCGTAACACCGCAGGCCAACAAGGGTCTTTGCAAGACGGCAACCGGGCCAAGACGGCAACGCGATCATCACCCGGTCACGTTGCCGCCCTGGGACAGCGCCCATACCCGTCCCGTGCCGTCTAGACCGTCCCCGCCGTACCGCCGCAGGTCACACATGGCGTGGCTGGGACGGCAGCACCGCACTCGCCGTCCCAGCGCGCCGCCGTCCCGCCGGGCAGATCAGTGACGGCAGTCTGCCGTGCCCAAGACGGCACCGTCGGCCCACTGCCGTGACCGCCCTGACCTGCGGCTGCAACGGCCAAGACGCCAAGACGGATCTTCCAGCAAGCCCACGTCCGTAAGGATGTTCTCCCGCATGCCCAGCACACCACCGAACGCCGCCCCGGTCGCCACGGGTGCGTTCGCCCGCACCACGATCACGGTCGTGATGGCGGTCATCGCCGCGCTCGCCTTCGTGTTCTCCTTCGGCAACGTCTGGGCCCTGGCCCTGCGGCTCGGCGTGCCCCGCCCGATCGCGCCGCTGATAGCTCCGATGGTCGACCTGTCCGTGGTCGGCCTGCTCGTCGCCCTCCACTACCTCGCCGCCCACGGCACCGACCCCGCCCACCTGCGCTCCGCCACCCGCCTCATGCACCTGTGCGGGCTGCTGACCGTTGCCCTGAACACCGCCGAGCCCCTGCTCGCCAGGCACTACGGCCGCGCCGCCCTGGACACCGTCGCCCCGGCGCTGCTTCTCGGCTGGGGAACCGTCGGCCCCACTCTGCTCCGCCACCTCCACACACCCACCGCCACGGACACGACTCCGACCAGCGCCGGTCGCGCACCCGACGCAGCGGTCGCGGCTGCGGTCCAGCAGCCGGAGCGCGCACAGGCCACAGCCCCGGACCGAATACCGGCACCCGCCCGTAGCCGACCGGAGAGCGCTAAGCGCGCCCCGACCGGCAAACGCACCGGACGACCGCCGGCGGCAACTATGGACCAGCTCATCGCGATAGCCCGCCCCGCTGTCGCCGAACACGGCCTCAGCCTGGCCGTGGTCAAGCAGGCGATAAGCGACACCGGTACACCGGTCGCCAGCTCCCGGCTGACCCAGCTGATGAAGCACCTCAAGGACGAACACGCCCCCGCCGCCGAAGCGATGGAACCGGCGCGGACGCATCCAGCGGACGCCTGACCAAAGCTCCGGCGAGCAGCGCTCGCGCATGTCCGCGATCCGGATGTGCGGAACTCCCGCATGGGAATTCCGCACATCCGGACGCCGCTCCCCATACACCCCGAATCCGGCTCGGCCAAACCGCCACCCGTCCGGACCGTGACCCGTGCAACGAGAGGACCCGCACCGTCATCCGTCATACCGAAAACGCCCCGCTGGAGATCACCGTGAGGACCACCCCTGACACCGGCACGGACGCCGAGGAAAGCCCCGGACCCGCCGCCAAGGGCCGTAAACTGGCTGGTCTGTGGCGGCGGGCCTTCACCAGCACGGCCCCGGGCGGAGCCAGTTGTACCCAGTCTCCGACTGTTGGCCGGAGTCTGGGGTCCTCCGCCCCGGGGGTGGCGGAGGAGGTCCGGCGCGAGGGCGCGCCGGACCGGGAAGCGGGCACTGCTGGCGGCACGTATGAACTCGACGTCGTCCAGCGCATCGTCCTTGCTGCCGCCCACGCCGACGAAGGCGTCCGAACCGCGCCGACCAGCGCCGCCGCCCCGGCGATCGAGGAAGACGCAGCGTTCATCCACGCCAACGTCCCCGCTCTCGATGTGCCGCCGCTTGCCGTACCCGTCGGCACCCAAACGATGCCCAAGGGGAAGATCCGCCGGTTCAACGGCAAGCGCCGCAGGCTGCGCGTCGGGCCAGTGGGCTTCACGGAGTCCGAGCACGCCGACCTGCTGTCGGCAGCCGAGCGGCATGGGTACGAGGGCACGCTGTCGGGGTACCTGGCGGATATCGCGCTGGCGTTCATCCGGGGTGCGTTCACCGTCGATCTTCCGCTGCACACCGACCGGCAGGCGGTGCAGGAGTTCCGCGCGCAGATCCGGTACGAGATCAACCGGATCGGGGTCAACATCAACCAGATGGTGCACGTGCTGCACCGCGACGACCGGATCGAGCCCGACATCCGCGAACGCCTTGAGCACCTGGACCTGCTGCTGACCCGTATCGCCCGCGCCCTGCTCCTGCCCGCCGAGCCCACTGCCGGGGAGGACGCGTGATCCCTTCGGTGAAGAAGCCCGGCAGCAACACCCGCGGGCTGCTGGCCTACCTCTACGGGCCCGGCCGGCACGACGAGCACTACGACCCGCACATCGTGGCCTCCTTCAGCCCCCGCGGCCTGCCCGACCCCGGCCGCGACCCCGACGCCACCCTCACCGCTCTCGGCAAGGTTCTCGACGTCCCCGTCCGCCTCCGCAACGAAGGTTTCGGCAAGCCCGTCACCGATTATGTGTGGCACTGCCCCGTGCGCGCCGCGCCCGGCGACCGGTACCTGTCGGACGCCGAGTGGGGCGAGATCGCCCGCCGTATCGTCCACGCCGCAGGCATCGCCCCAGACGGTGATCCGCTGGCCTGCCGGTGGATCGCCGTGCGTCACGCGGATGACCACATCCACATCCTGGCCACCACCGTCCGTGAGGACGGCCGCCGCCCCAAACTCCACAACTGCGGCATGCGCGCCCAGGCCGAAGCCCGCCTCATCGAAACCGAACTCGGCCTCCACCAGGTCGCGCCCGGCGACCGGACCGGGGAGCGCCGCCCCACCCAGGCCGAGATGCACAAGGCCGACCGCCTCGGCTGGGAGCAGACCAGCCGCCAATGGCTGCAGGAGCGCATCCGGGCCGCCATCCCGCACGCCGCCAGCGTGGAGGAGCTGTTCGCCTACCTTGAGGCCGACGGTGTCGAGGTCAAGGTCCGCCGTCTGCCCTCCGGCGACCTCCAGGGCTACAGCGTCGGCCGTCCCGGCGACCTGAAAGCCGACGGCACCCAGCTCTTCATCTCCGGCGGTAAGGTCGCCCCCGACCTGACCCTGCCCCAGCTCCGCGACCGCCTCGCGGGGAGCGCGCCGGAGGAGCAGCCGACGGCCCGCCGCAACCGCCGCAGCACCAGCTGGCAGCGCACCACCAGCGCCCTCGACACCCTCCACGACCACCTCACCCAGCACCCGTACGCGTGGGACGACGCGCGGGCGCAGGCGCAGATCACCGCGCTTGGCGAGATCATCGACGCCACCGCCCAGACCGGACCCGCCGAACTGCGCGACCAACTGCGCTCCGCCAGCCGGGAGTTCGCCCGCGCCCAGCGCTCCCGCATCCGCGCCGACCACCGCACCTCAACCGGCTTGCGCCAGGCGGCCCGCGACATCGCCCACGCCGGCGACGGCCCCGACGGCAGCACCTTCGCCGTCCTGCTCACCGCCCTGGTCTGGTCAGCGATCCTCGCGGCCCGCTGGCACCAGGCCCGCGGCCACCAGCAGCAGGCCGAAGCAGCCCGTACCGCGGTGATCCATCTGCAAGCCGCCTACGACCAGGCCGCCGCCCCGCACCTCGCAGCCCTCATCCACCGACAGCCCAACATGGAGATCACCCACACCCTCGCTGCCCACATCCGCGCAGCCGTCCCCGACCACGCCGACCGCATCCTCACCGACCCCACCTGGCCCGCCCTCGCAACCGTCCTCGCCGACGCCCAAGCCGCCGGCCACCACCCCCGCACCCTCCTGGCCGAAGCCGCCGCCCGCCGCGAACTCACCACAGCCCGCCAACCCGCCCGCGTCCTCCTCGGCCGCATCCAACACACCAGCCGCAACCCCGCACCCAACCCCCGCGCCGAAGCAGCCCGCTTCCGCTCGCAAACGGTCTCCCCAGCGTTTCCTTCGGCGACGGCCTCTCCGCCGATCTCCTCACGTCCCGCCCCGTCTCCGGACCGCGCGCGGTCTCATCGGTAGTCGCACACCCACGACCATCCGACGCCTGCCCAAGTACGCGCACAGGCTCGCGCTTCTATACCGTCGGGATCGCAGGCGCAGCCCACCGCGTACGTCATGGCGGCTCGCCTGCCGTCAGCGGTATGCCATCGATCGAAGCTGGGAGTGGTCGCGTAATGCCGATGTCCGGTGCTGGACGCGGTCACGAGGGCTTCACCTCGTCCCGTGCTCGCCAGGTCATGGTGGAGGCATGCGGCGTGGCGGGCTTTGACTCCGAGGGAGCGCGTCTGATTCGCCTCGGCGAGAACGCCTTGTTCCGGCTGGAACGCCAGCCGGTGATCGTACGAATCGCGCGCTCGGAGGAGTATCTGGATTCCGCGCGCCGGGAAGTAGGAGTGTCGCGGTGGCTGGCGGACGAGGGGTTCCCGGCCGTACAGGTTGTGGAGGATATCGAGCAGGCGGTCGTCGTGTCCGGTCATCCGGTGACGTTCTGGCGTCGGATCGAGGAGAGCGGGCGGGCGGCGACGTACGGTGAACTCGGCTCGATCCTGCGCGAACTGCACGCGTTGCGGGTACCGGAGGCGCTGACTCTCCCGAGGTTCGAGCCGATGGGCCGGTCGGTCCTGAGGATCGAGAAGGCGGCCGGCATTCCCGAGTCCGATCGAGAGTTCCTGCGGGAACGCCACCGGCAACTAGAGCGTGAGATCGGACAGTTGTCGTTCGCCTCCCCGGTCGGTCCCGTCCACGGCGACGCACACGTCCAGAACCTTATGGTGGACCGCTCCGACCGCGTGATCCTCATCGACTTCGAAGTCTTCTGCCGCGACCATCCCGAATGGGATCTGATGGTGACGGCCACGGAGTACGACAGCCTGGGTTGGCAGACGCCCGACCAGTACGCGGAGTTCGTCGGCGCGTACGGGCGCGATCTGCGCGACTGGCCAAGCTTTCCGACACTGCGGGCGGTCCAGGAATTCAAGATGACCACCTGGCTCATGCAGAACGTCGGCGAGAGCGACGAGGTCGCCAGTGAGTACACGCGCCGTATCGCCTCCCTCCGCGACGATCAGGCGTCCCGGAACTGGCATCCGGGCTGACGTCGCCGCTACTGGTCGTCCAGGCCGGAGAGCGCCGTCCGTACGTGGTCGTTGAACTGCTGCACCTCCGGGTTGCCGGCGTGTACCGAGACCTCGCGCTGGAAGTCCAGGACATAGCGCTGGAAGCGAGCCGATTGAAGAGCGTCCCCCGCCGTCACCGCGAGACCCGCGGTCGTGACGGCCGCTTCCAGTTGCCCGTCCAGAAGTTGGCTCTGTGCAAGCACCATCCGGCAGAAACCCAGTGACCGGGCGTACTTCGGATCGGTGAGCGCGACCGCCTGCTCGGCGTAGGCGACTGACTGGGCTGATGCGCCGAGATCACGGAAGCAGTGGCAGAACTCGCCCACGAGCTCGGCCTCGTCCATGTAGGCCAGCCAGGACGGATCACCTCCGTCACCCGCGTGAGCCAGATGGTTCTCGGCTTCGAGCATGGCACGCTGCGCGCTTTTCACGTCCCGGGCCGTCGCAAGGGCGCGTGCCTCGTGAGCCGAATACATTGCCATCGCGCGCGGAGTTGCCCGACCGTTGCCGCCGCCCTCGACCGCAGCCCTCGCCAGCCGAACCGCTCGCGGCACCTGCCCGAGGTAATTGGCCTGGTGGCTCATGTTGGCGAGGATGCGCGACCCCATCATCCGGTCGCCGGTCACCTGCGTCAGCCTGAGCGTCGACAGGAGGTACCGGTCCGCGAGGCGGTGGTGGCCGCTGTCATAGGCGGTCCACGCGAGGAGTTGGGAAATCTCGGCTGCGGCGTTGAAGAGGGCGGAGCCGACGCGCTCGCTGTAACCGGCGTCCAGCAACGGCAGGACCTCGTGCCGGAAGTAGTGACGCAGCGCCTTGTGACCGTGACCTCCCCCGTAGAGAAAGTCCAAGTGCATGAACATCTCCGCCGCGGTCCGGACGGCGGCGACATCTCGCATTCCGATGCGACGGGACGCGGCCCGGTCAGAGGGAACCCCGTCCGGTCGTGTGACGAGCCAGGACAGCACGGCGGCGTTGACCTCGTTGTCCTGCAGCAACTCGACAGCCGGTGGCTTGTCCTCGGGCCGCAGCTGCGTCAGGCCGTCGAGTACGCCCAGGGCCTCGGCGAGAGTCGCCGCGTAGGTCGTACCGTTCGGAGCGGGGCTGATCGTCGGGCTGGAGAAGCCGCAGTCGGCGGGGGTGATCCTGCGGCCTAACCTGGCGCCGAGCGCTTCTGCCACGAACGCCGCGTTCTCGGCCTGGATGCCGGCGCCGTCGAGCCACCGCTGTACTGACACGTGGGTGGTGCCGACTCGGACGCCGTGCCGCAGCGCAACATCGCGGATGCGTCGGGCCAGGCCCTTGTTGGACGCTCCGACCTCGGCCATCAACGCGGCGAGGCGGCGGTTGGGCTCTCTGTCCATGGTCCCCCTGCCATCGGTCGATGACGGCGAGTGGCAATCCTGTCACGCTCCGGTCGGACGTGGCAGGGGGTTCATGGGTGAACCCCCTCGACACACGGTGAACCTCCCGTACTCGCGAACTCCCCGGTGAACGCTGCCGCTTTCATTGCCGTCGCCGTTGACTGGCGAGCACACCCGGTGGAGCGGCTGACAGGCCGGCTCCGTGGTGCATGTCGCAGCAGGGAGGTGAAGCGATGATTTCCGCAACGGCGGTTCTTCACAGTCGACTCGATCTCGGGCACGAGCTGGTTGGCGTCGGCGACGCCCGGCGTCACGCGCGGGATGTTCTCGGCGAGTGGGGCATGCCCGATGAGGTACTGGACGACGCGCTGAGCATCGTGACGGAGCTGGTCGCCAACGCCATCCGGCACGCCGAGACCGGGGAGTCGCGCCCATGCCACCCGCCGCTGACTTCCGTTCTGGAACTGCGGGTCGTCGTTGGTCACCTCTACGTGGTGGTGCACGACGCGAGTCGGCGGGCGCCGATCCTCCGGCCTCCGTCCGAGGACGCCGAGAACGGACGCGGGCTGTTGCTCGTCGCGGCTCTGACCGAAGGTGCCTGGGGCTTCGCCTACGCCACTCACGGCGCGGGGAAACTCGTCTGGGCCCGACTCTCCCTGCCCCGCGCGGTAGCGGACGAGGCGGCACGGGGCGGCGTGCCTGCCGCCGATCAAGCTGACCAGTTGCCGCGGTCCGTCGTCGCTGTCGGAGCTGGGACATGACGCTGCCGACCTACCGCGTCGCGCCCGGAGTGTGCCGGTCGCCATGACCGCGAGCCGGCCGCCGCCCCGCCCGTATGCCGCCGAAGGCGGCTCCACTCACCTAAGGAACACGAATTCATGCTCGGTGCCCAGGAGGAACGGCTCATCTGCGGCCGGCAGGTGGTCTCACCGCCGGCGCTGGTAAGGGCCGCGCTCACCATGGCCAACGCCCTCATGCCGGGAACGTATTCGGACGACGACGCCCAGCAGGAACTCGTCTGCGCGATCAGCCACGACAACTCGGAGCACCAGGCGGTCGTGCTGGGTCTCCGGGGCCCCCACGCAGGATCTCTGTGGACGGTGTGGCGTGACGGCGCGGAACCGAGCGCCGTCGTCGAGTTGCCGGACTGTCCGGCCGTACGGCTCGGGGAAGCGTGCAGCGAGTTCGAGGGCCACCCGGGCGGCCACAGCTGGGAGTTGGCTGACTCGCGCCTCCTTGCGCCTGAGCGCTCCGCCTGATCGCTGGCAGAGCCCGACGCCTGACTCGGCTCTCATGATTCCCACCTCACGAAGGACTCACTTCCATGCCCCCTGCCGCCACGGCTACGCGGACCCGTAACTCCGCACCTAAAGCGTTCGACGCTCCCATTTCACCGCCTGCATCGGAGACGATCACGGTCTCCAACCGTTGGATGATCACCGCGGACGACGGCTCCGTCGTCGCGGGCCACTTGCCCGACTGGGCTCAGGAGGACCCCACCGCCCACGGTGTCCCCGCCGGTCAACTTCCCGCCCGCATGGCCGACATCACGCACTGGGCGGACTTCGAGGGCGCCTCCCTCCGTGCGCACACCGCCGAAACGGGCGGAGCGACCGGCCTGCCGGAGGCGGTCATGATCTTCGCTAGCAGCATCATGTGCCACCCCTTCCCGGACTCCTCCGAGCCGCGCCTCCCCTTCGCCGAGGTCCAGATCACCCCCGACTGCTGGATGACCGGACTCGACCCAGACGCGCTCGTCGCCCTAGCCGTCACCCTGCGCACACTCGCCGATCGCATCGAGAACGACGTGCGGCCCCTACTGCTCAGCGCCCGCGCGGACTGGGCGGCCCACCACCCCTCGCCCGTCCGCAGTTGAAGGAGAGAGGTACAACCGTGTCCTTCCAGAAGCTCCACGGCGCCGGCAACGACTTCGTCCTGCTCGCGCGCCCTCTCCCCGACGTACACCGGGACTGGTCCGCGACGGCGCGGCAGTTATGCGCGCGGCGCACCGGCATCGGAGCGGACGGCCTCGTACTCACCGCCGTGACGAGCACCGACCCCCTGGTCCTCGACGTGGCGTGCTTCAACGCCGATGGTTCCGCGGCCAGCATGTGCGGCAACGCCCTGCGCTGCGTGGCCTGGTCCGCGGCCGAGACGTACGACTGCCGGACGCCGGCTCTGACGATGGCCGGTGTGAAGCACGAGGCGCTGGTCGACGGCGACGACGTCTGGGTGACAGCCGAGGTCGGCGCGACGGCGCTCCGGCAGGTCGAGGGCGTGATCGACGGCCGCGCGTTCTGGTACGACCTCGCGCACACCGGCACCGAGCACGTCGTGGCCGTCGTGAAGGACGTCGACTCGGTCGACGCCGACCGCTGCGGCCGGATGATGCGCCACCACCCACAGCTCGCCCCGACGGGCACCAACGTCAACTTCGTCCAGGTCACCGGCCGACAGGAGCTGCGCGTCCGCACCTACGAGCGCGGCGTGGAGGCCGAGACGCTGTCGTGCGGCAGCGGTGCCGTCGCGTCGGTCGTGATCGCCCAGCAGCGCGGCCTCGTCGGGGACGAGCAGGTCACCGTCCACAACCGCTCGGGAACGCCGCTGAAGGTGCGCCCGCACACCGAAGGCCGAAGCGCCTTCTGGGTTGGCGGCCCGGTCAACCAGGTCTACCGAGGAGAACTCACATGATGCCCGTGATCGACATCGGCGACCGTGCCGCCGTCAACCGCCAGGCCGAGACGCTACGGCGATGGCAGGACGGTCTCGCTGAGCCGCCGAAGGTGGCACTGCTCTACGGCGGCCTGTCGGCCGAGGACCGGCTCTATCTGGCGCACTGCCCGCCCGAACAGCGCTCGGACACGGCGCTCAGCAGGTCCCTGACGCAGATCGGCGCGGACTTCGCCGTCCTCGACCCCTGCGAACCGGGCTTCGTACGGTCGCTGCCCGCCTTCGACGTCGCGCTGCCGAACCTGCACGGCCCCTACGGCGAGGACGGCCGGCTCCAAGGACTGCTGGACTACCTGCGCGTCCCCTTCTGCGGAAGCGACGTCGCCGCGTCCGCGATCTGCGCGGACAAACTGCTGTGCAAGCGGTTCATGCGGAGCATCGGCGTTCCTACGCCTGACTGGCAGGTGTGGTGGCCGGGCCAGAAGACGGAGTGGCGCGGCCACCCGGTGATGGCCAAGCCTGTGCTCGGCGGCTCCAGCCTCGGCATGAGCCTGGTGCGGGACGAGGCCGCGCTCGCGCCCGCGCTGGAGTACGCGTGGGCGTGCGACCCGTCCCACGTCCTGGTCGAGGAGTACGTGGTCGGCCTGCCGGTGACCGTCGGTCTGCTCCAGTTGCCGGGAGGCCTTCTGGTCTCCCCGCCGCTGGCCACTGAGGCGATCGGAGCGGAGTTCTACGACGCCGAAGCCAAGCTTGACGCCGATGGGCGCGGGGACGTCTCCGTCACCGCAGCGGACCTGCCTGCTGGCGTCCGGGCCGACCTCGTACGTCACGCCTTGGCACTGTGGCAAGGGCTCGGCTGCCGCGGTTGGGCGCGGATCGACTTCATCGTCACCGGGGCCGGCCAGCCGTACGCCCTGGAGGTGAACACCACGCCCGGCATGTCGACGGCGTCGAACTTCGCCGTCGGCGCGGGTCTCGCGGGGCTGAGCCACGTGGACGTCGTACGGGCGATCCTCCACGAGGCACTGACGCGCCAACCGTACGATGTCCCCCTGCCCACTCCCGTGCTCGGCGCTGCGACGGACGCGGGGGAGACCGCTGCCTGACACGCCCTCGGGAGCCCGCCACCGTGCCCCATCTCCACGACGTGCCCATGTGCCGCCAACTGATCGCGCCGGAGGAATGGGAGCAGCACGGCGGGTGGGAACTCGGTGACCGGGAGAAGTGGTCCGACCGAGCTTGCGGGCTCGCCTCTTTGAGGATGATCCTCCTGGCGTACGGCCGCCGGGCACCGACCGTCACCGAGTTGCTGAAACTCGCGTTCAAGAACGAGGTCATGACGCCGCGCGGCGCACTCCACGCGGGCCTCGCGGAACTGGCGGCCTCGCACGGAGTACCCGGCCGCGCCGAGCCCGTCGCGGTGGAAGACCTGCTCGCACGGGCGGCCGAAGCGCCGCTGATCGTCTCCATCACGGAGCAGTTCCCCGACGACGGCCGTCGCGGCGGACACCTGATCGTCGTACGCGGCTACGACGACGTTCCCGACCCCGCAGTCTTCATCCGTGACCCGTCCCGATGGGGCCAGACCCACGACCGCGTACCGCTCAGCCGGGTCGCGGCCTCGTACTCCGGCCGCGCGATCACTTTCCCGCCCCTGCACTGAGAAAGGCTCTGACCGTGATCACACTGACGCTTGCCGAGATCGCCGACGCCACCGGAGGCACCGTCCACGACGCGCCCGAACCGGAGCAGGTATGCGTCACGGGCCCGAGCGCCAGCGACTCACGGCAAGTCGGGCCGGGCGGCATGTTCGTCGCGGTGACGGGCGCGCGGGTGGATGGCCACGACTTCGTCGAGCAGGCCGTGGCCGGCGGTGCCGTCTGCGTCCTGGCCTCCCGCCCGGTGGGCCTGCCCGCAGTCGTCGTACCGGACGTGACGGCCGCGCTCGGGCGGTTGGCGCAGTACGCGCTGACGCGTACGGGGGCGCAGGTTGTCGCCCTGACCGGCTCGGCCGGCAAGACCACAACGAAGGACCTTCTCTCGCAGGTGCTGGCCCGGCACGGGCGTACGGTCGCCACGCCCGGTAGCTTCAACACCGAGATCGGCCTGCCCCTGACTGTTCTGTCCGCCGACGAGGACACCCGCTACCTGGTGCTGGAGATGGGCGCCCGCCACGTCGGTGACATCGCCTACCTCTCGGGCCTCACCCCGCCGCGCATCGGCATCGTCCTGAACGTCGGCTCCGCCCACGTCGGCGAATTCGGCAGCCGCGAGGCCATCGCCGAGGCGAAGAGCGAACTCGTCCAGGCCCTCCCGCCGGCCTCCGAGGGCGGCGTGGCCATCCTCAACGCCGACGACGCCTTGGTCGCGGCGATGGCCGACCGTACGAAGGCCGCCGTCACGTACTACGGCACGAGCGAGCAGGCGACCATCCGCGCCACGGACGTCGAACTCACCGCCGGCCGCACCGCCTTCCGCCTCCACACCCCGGACGGCAACGCCCCGGTCACCCTCCAACTCCTCGGTGCCCACCAGGTCCACAATGCTTTGGCCGTCGCAGCCACTGCCCACGCCCTGGGCATGGCGACGGACGCCATCGCTGAAGCCCTGTCCTCCGCAGCACCGATCTCCGCCGCCCGCCTGGAAATCCTCGAACGCCCAGACGGCGTCACAATCCTCAACGACGCCTTCAACGCCAACCCCGAATCCACCCGCGCCGCCCTGGAAACCCTCGTGTCTCTGGCACGGGGCCGTCGCACGGTTGTCGTCCTGGGCGAGATGAAGGAACTCGGGCCGACGTCGATCGCTTCCCACGAGACGATCGGCCGCCTGATCGCTGCTCTCGGCATTCACACTCTGGTCACGGTCGGCGCTTCCCCCGAGATCACCACCCTCAGTGAAACGGCCCGCACCGCCAACCTCGCCCTCGCGACCGCCACAGCAGAGCACGCAGCCACCCTCCTCGGTGTCGTCACTCCGCTCCTGACTCCGGGCGACGTCGTTCTAATCAAGGCCAGCCGCTCAGTCGGCCTCGAACACTTCGCTGGCTCTTTGCTGGACGATGAGTGACGATCGATGTGTTTCGTGGATAGAGCCGTTAGAGGATGTCCCGTAAATGATCTGAGGCATGCAGGCTGACCTGCTCGTTTGCCTGTTATCCGGTGAGGGTGAGGTTGTGAAGGCGGGCGATGCCGAGCATGGCGTGGTGGACGCTGTCGCCTTTGAGGCGGCAGTCGCGGAGGATCTTCCAGCTCTTCATGTGGGCGAAGGTGTGCTCGACGCGGGCTCGGACCTTGCGGTGGGAGGCGTTGTGCTCGTCCTTCCAGGGTGGCAGTTCCTCGTTCTTGTGGCGGCGGTAGTGCGGGATGGTGAGGCCGGTGCCGCGGTAGCCGCCGTCGGCGATCACCGTGGGGGTGGTGCCGACGGCGGCCTTCGCTCCGGAGTCCTGCCAGGCCAGGCAGTCGTTGCGGTTGCCGGGCAGCGGTCGGCCGACGGCGACCACGAGGCGGGTGTCGGCGTCGATGACGACCTGGTGGTTGGTGGAGTAGCGGTAGTTCTTGCTGGAGGCGGCCACGGTCCGGTCACGGGTGGGGACCAGGGTGCCGTCCACGATGAGAACGGCCTCCTTACGGAACCGCCGCCGGGGCTGGAGGGCGAGAGCCGGCCCAAGGTGGGCGACGATCCGGTCGGCCGCCGACTTCGAGACGCCGAACAACGGGCCGAGTTGACGCAGGGTGAGGTTGGTGCGCCAGTACGCGGCCACCAGCAGCACCCGGTCCTCCAGCGGCAGCGACCACGGCCGGCCCTTGCGGACCGGATCGGCTCCCTCACGCCGCAACGCGGTGATCAACTTACTGAACTGCCGGGGGCTCAGCCCGGTGAACGGGCCTATCCAGGAGGGCTCCGACGCCGTGATCACACCAGCCACGACAAGATCATCTCACCCCTGACCAGCAGTTACGGGACATCCTCTAGGAGGGCTTAATACCGCCAATGACGGGCGGCTGCCCAACGTTGGATGGGCTAAGGATTCTTCGATCCGATCGACGCCGAAACGCAGTGCGTCTTGCGTCATCTCGTTGGTTCTGAGCCTGGCGATACCGAGGTCTGTTGCTCGGTGGCTGCTTCGCTTGCCACCGCCGACCAAATACGGTCAGCGTCATCTGCGAGTCGCCGCACCAGGCTGGACGGGTGGTTTTGCAAGGCGGCGAGCGTGCTGCTGAGCGCGCGACCATGTGAGGGCGAAACGGGGCGGGTAGAGGCGAAGACGGACGCGACGGCGTGGGGGGTCTGGAGTGACGAGTGTTGAGCAGCCCGGAGGGTGGCTTCCGCGGCGACGGCGTCCGTCGGGTTGTGCAGGGTTCGCCGGGCGCATTCGCGTGCTGCGGCGGTGCGTACCTCAGCGCTCGCGTCTGCCAGTAGGTTGGCGAGCGCGATGCTGTGGTCGGGCCGTCGGACCAGTTGCATGAGGATGATGGCGTGGAGGCGCTGCTGCTCCGTGCCGGTCACAAGGCGTACGGTCCAGTGGGTTTCCTGCTGTTTGGTCAGCAGGCCCATCGCTGCCGCGAGCCATAGGATGCCACTGTCTGGAGCGGTTCCGTCGGTTGGCGTGGCCGCTTGGACGAGCGAAGCCACCCTGAGGTGTACCGAGTCCGGCAAGCGTGCGGCGCTGGAGGCCATGTCAAAGCACAGTTGGCGCTTGTAGTCATCGGTTGCCTGCGCGGTACCCAGAAATCTGAGTAGCGGCTCCCACCGAGCTTGATCGGGATGTGTGAGGTTGAGTTCGTTCAGGGCACGGTTGATCCTGCGTACAGATGAAGAGCTCCCACCTCCGTGCCGGAGGCGATCCACTGCCTCGTTGACCTTGGTGCTCAGATGTCGGATGGCCTCACCTGCGTCCTCTTCTGGAAGGCTTTGCAGATCTCCGAAGAGATAGATGGCTTCGACGCTGCCGACCTTGGTCTGTTTGCTCAGTTCCTCTCGGGCTTCGTCATCGTTGTCGGCGATCCTGGCGAGCATGGTGAGACGGATCTCGGATGCGGGATCGCTGTAGGTCCCCGCTGCCGTGCGCCAGCGAGCACGATCGGCCGCAGTTGCAAGCACATGATCGGCACGCAAGCGTCCGGCCACCGCGACGATGAGGTCCCTGGCTGCGTCGGACTTCCAGGGCGAGCCGTCGATCAGGAAGTCCCGTACCCGTTGATGAGCATGGTCGCCGGCCGACGGCATGAGCCCAGCGACGGCTTCGAGTACGGCCCGAGAGACGATGAGAGTCTCCTCCACAGCGGCCGGCACGTGGGCTTGGCCTTGGAGAAGACTCAGGCAATGCGCCACAGCGCTGTCGGCGGCGTCGGTCGTGAGCAAGTCGCCGGCACCACGCCACAGCTTCAAGTTGCCCCGAAAGGTCCGGGCAGACCAATTACCTGTGGGAACTTCGGCGACAAATTCCCGAAGTGGTTCCAGGGGGCCCAGTTCCACCAATCGGTTGATGGCGTGGCCCAACCTTTCGGCGTCACCGCTCGCTTGAAGAATCTGCAGGGCGTCGCGCACGTCGTCATTGGTGTCTGCTCCGGCATCTTCCTGATTCGCGCTGTCGATCAGTAGTTGGCGTGCGAACAGGCTGCTGCAAGCCCGCCAACTGCTCACGTTCGCAGATAGGCCGGCATTCCAGCGCGCCGCCAGAAACTCGTTGTATGCCGGGTGGCCGGAAAATCCGTATTTGACGTTTCGCTGCGCCCATGTATCGAACATACGGTCGGTGGCGTAGTCGTAAGCGCTGCTTAGACCTTGCATCCGCCACCAAGATACCGCTGTGTCGTTCGCGGTGATGTAGTCCTCGAGGTCACCTCCCTCCCAGTCCTGGGCGCGGAATACGGCCTCGGCGGCCGCCGCGGCGATGGCTGAAGCAGACGGGTCTTGCGGCGCGGTCAACACGGTCAGGCGCGCTGAGGCTGCGTCAGCGGCGGCGCCCGCTCGGTCATCGAGATCCGCGCGGACACGGGATCGCTGGACCAGCAGCCAGGCGTGGTCTGTCGGATCACACGCGTCATCTTCGAGGGCGCTGTCAAGCAGTTGGAGAGCTCTCGCGAGGTCTTCATTCTCGATGAGCGCGCACACAGCGATGACTGTAGCTGCGGCACACTCAGCGGGTCCCGGTGCACTGACTGCCAGATCACAGACCGGATCGGCGGACTCGTCCAGCAGCGCCTTCGCGAAGGCGCCAACCAGCCGCCAGGCCCATTCGCTGCTCCCGCCTGCGCTCTCCAACGTCGGCACCGCAGGATGTTTGTCGGCGAAGTAATCCAGGTCTCTTAGACGCGCCTGGGCCAGCAGGGCGAGACCTTCTTCTGGGCCGATCACGTGGGAACGCCCCGTATTCCGGTGCGGTGCAATCATCCGTGGCACCAGCAGGGCATACCGCAACCTGTCCCCGGGAGCTACATCCCGACCGTCGTAACGCCACGCTGAGCCCTCCCATGAAGACCTGTTACGTTTGCTGGCAGCCACGGTCAATAGCGCGGGCAGATGATTACTGTCGAGGATCTGTTCCAGAGGAACGAAGACCTTGAAG
The DNA here is from genome assembly GCF_055558595.1 of Streptomyces sp. NPDC025721. Classification (NCBI taxonomy): domain Bacteria; kingdom Bacillati; phylum Actinomycetota; class Actinomycetes; order Kitasatosporales; family Streptomycetaceae; genus Streptomyces; species Streptomyces sp. NPDC025721. Next base: position 43,091 of record NZ_JBVHMF010000031.1, read on the forward strand.
GTCTTGCCGGCCCTTCTGACATCCTCGGGTCGGACATGCACCCAATGGGACAGGTTCGTATCGAGGTCGTGAAGGACCAAGATCACGGGGAGATCGTGACGGATCCAGCTGTCCAGATGCCGGGAGTCGCCCTCGCGGAACCACCACCCCGTTACGATGCCCTGTCCATCTTTGACCGGCTCCGAGAAATACTTCCCTCCCTTGCGTCTCTTGGCCTTGCCGGGCCGACTCGCTCTTCCGGCCTTGACTTGTACACCAAGGAGCAGACCTGAATCGAATCGCCGCTCGTCACGGACCTGCACCAGCAGGTCCAGACCGAGATCATGCTCACGCGGAACGTCGATGGGAGCCTGGTGCAGTAACTGCAACTGTGCCTTGACCAGACTCTGCCCAGCGCTTCCGGTTCCTTCTGTCTCAGACGCCCGCATCCCGCACTCCGATCTCCCTCAGGCGTTCACCGTAGCCGCCATCGAACCGGTGCCTTACACCACGACATCGACAGTGTCCGACCGTCCAAGCTGGCGGTGGCCTCGAGCGACACCGTGACTCGCTGGAAAGCGGGTCACGGGTAGCTCGATCTCGACTCCTCCGCCTCCTACTACCGAAGCAGATGCGGTTCCGATCGCTCCAGCGATCGGGCTTAAGCCGTCGGAGGGCTGCAGCTGGCGCGATCAGGCGGCGGGATACCACGCCCAGACGGGGTCTGACCAGTCGGCCGATCTGCTGCGCCTGGACGGTCGCCGACTCCGCCGCCGCCCGGAAGGAGCGAAACCCTCGGTTCGGTCCACCGGAAGCCGCCTCCGCCAAAGTAACAACCTTCAATGGGAAGCGATTGAGGTCCGCCAGCCAACCCCTGAATATTATTCCCCTCGATCTCACCAGGCACCTCCTGCGCTCGCGCGCTTCCGCCGGCTGGTCGCCGACGTTCAGCGTGTGTACCGCCGTGAGTAATCGACTCATGCACGCAATGCGACCACTGAGGACTCACCGAGACAGTTCAAGCCGCGAACGGGGCGGTAGCTATATGGCGGTGCATTCACCTAACGGAAATCCATACCCAGTCCCCGCACAAAGACGAGAACCACTCACAAGACGACGCCAAGCCCGTAGACCCCGTGAGTGAGCTGCAACAGCAGCCTCACCCGACCACTACACCGCACCAGGCACGACTACCACGACCGACCCACCTCATCTCACCTTTGGACGAATAGACTCGTTCGGCAGTGAAGGTGACGCCCTCTCTGCTTTCGTAGTGTCTTCAAAAGCTCCGCGCACATGGAGGACGCCATGGCTGATAACCGCATACCCCGATCCACCACCCGCAAGTCCACCCTTCACCGGCTGAAGCCTCCCGAGGGCACTGCCCCGGAACTGCGCACGTACGTCCGCGAGAGGTACATCGATAGTGAGGACTACCTGACAAGAGAGTTCACCCGCCAGGGGATGGAGGGATTGCTGATCACCGGCGGTGTTCCCCGAGAGCGCGCAGATTGGTGCAGCGCGGTGGAATCCATCACCGGACTGGAAGTCAACGAACGCAGCCGTGCCGCGGCGGGAATCATCCTCATGCGCACCCAGCGTGGCACCTATGCATTGAGTTACGGCGTAGGGCAGCACATGCTGGACCCCTACTTCCGTGACGACGATTTCGGACTGGAGTTCGCGACCCGATGTCTCGACGACGACGGAGTCATCAAAATCCGCAACCAGATCATGGACGGCAGAGGCCGGGTCGACGAGTACTCGGTGTCACGAGGCGAACGGATCAATGACTTCGGCCTTGACCGATTCGGCACCGTTGTTCGCCGCATCTGTGGCACCGTCAGCGGGCTCTCCCTGACCTCCCTGGAGACTGCCAAGGCACGACAGATTCGAGTCGAGTGCTCTCAGGCCACCATAAAGCTCCCCCTGGCCACCACCGTGGAACAGTTCCTGAGTGACCTTCAGACGATCGAGGACGTCTGCGCGCAGCCCGACCCATTGCCGCAACTGCGTTTCGTCACCAGAGTCCACACGCTCGATAACCGCAGCCACAAGGCCGTGGAGGCCCTGAGGATTTTGGAAACGCTCCTCACGGACCCGGACTGTCCCCGCCTGACCATGGGGGTACCCGACTCATGCCAGGAAAGCTACAGCTCTGCCCAAGCGTTCCGTGCCAGACGAGGCGCCCGTACGATCGAGACTAACGATCTAGAACTGCACCACCTGCTGCAGTTCGTACAAGACAAGCCCTCAGGGGAGCGGCTAAAGGCCCTCAGTGAAGTACGGGTCACCATGTTCAGCGACGCTGACTACCAGACACCGACCAGCGTCACCACAAGTGGAAAAGAGTGGCTCATCGCCGACATCACGGTGGGCACCGATCGTCTCTTCTACGGCAACGGCAAGTGGTTCGAAGTGGGCGCCGGCTTCCTCGAGACCCTGGAAGAAGAGCTCACCGACCTGTTTGCCCAGCCACAAACAGTCATATTGCCCCCTTGGACCAAGGGTCCGCCCAACTCTAAGGGTCACGACTCTCACGACGAGGATTGGTTCAATCGCCAGGCGGCTGAGCCTGACGGGTATCTTCTGTTTGACAAAAAGAACATCGTTACAGAGAATTTCCGAGGAGGGGGACTTGAGATTTGCGACGTCCTTGGCCCGGAGAATCAGCTGATCTGTGTCAAGAAGGCGCCAGCCAGCACAGCCCCCCTCAACCACCTCTTCGCCCAGGGCGTGGTCGCTATCGAGACGCTGCGCAGCGACAGCGAAGTACGAGCTAAGTTCCTTCAGCAGGTGGCCGCGCACACGCCAGACCATCGCCTGCTTCATGACTTCGGCACCCTCCGGGTGGTCTTCGGGATCCTTCTGAAGGAGGGCGAGGACATTCACGTCGACTCGCTTTTCGCCTTCGCTCAGGTCTCGCTGCTCCAAGCGGTCAGACGGCTGCGTGCGATGAACGCGGAGGTCGAAGTCGTTTCCATCCGGCGCTGAGCCCGGGCTTAGCCCGTTCATACCTGCAATCTACATAAAGGAGATTGAGAGGGCGTATGCTCGGTCCTCACTCTCCCATTAATAGTCCCGCTCGCGTGACTGGCCAAAGACCGACTTCCTCTTTCGACCCATGACACTGGGCACCTCCTCTTCCGCGCAGGCGGGCTCGTCAGGAGCGGGCGTCCTGGATGGCCTCTTGCAGAGACTGGACGGCACGCTCAGCGTGGGCACGGACGTTGTCCCAGGCCGCGGTGAAGTCCTGGACGGGCCAGGGCAGGTCGAGCATCTTGTGCGCTGTTTCCAAGTCGGCTGACGGTTTGGGGTGGACGGCTGAGTTGCGGATGATGCGGATCTGGTCGAGGAGCTGCACGGCCCGTTCGACGGCCGTCTGGTCAATGGTGGACAGCTTCGCCGCGAGGTGGATTGGCAGTCGCAGATGGCCTTGCGGCGGCTTGTTGCCGGGCACTTTCAGGTCACGCAGCAGGTCGGTGAGAACGGCCAGCCCGTTGGTGTAGCCGGCCTCGTCATGGACGTCGAGGGCCAGGAGGCTGGAGCGGTCCATGGGTGGTTTGACGACCAGTGCATGTCCGACGACAAGTTCGTGGGTGACGTCGAGGAAGTTCAGAGCGCGGAGCAGGGCGCGCGGCTCGCTGAATGAAAATGTCTGCAGCGGGACGGCCGGGGCGAGCGTGGCGGAAACGTCGGCCAGATAGAGGTCTAGTACGTCGTAGTCGGCCTCGGGAAGGGTTCCGAGCTGGCCCATGCGGCTGGTCTTGTTGAAGCGCATGCCCGGCCACTCCTGGTCGGCGATCGCCGCCATGCGTTCAAGGATGCCTCGACCGCCCTCGACGGTCTTGGCGAACTCGTCGAGGTTCAACTCGATGTAGGGCCGGTTGAAGGGACTGTCGAGGATCTTCTCCTGCTCCCAGGTGAGCTGCTGCATGTAGCCAAGGAGGCCGGTGGCCAGGTCTCGGGCGAGCTTGATGTGGTGCAGGTGGTAGAGCCCGGCCATCGTCAGGTACACCGGGCCGTCTGGGTCGGGCGTCGTCCCGCGGCCCCACCAGCCGACGGCGCGGTACCCGTTCGAGACCTGGTCCTGTCCGGCGGCGGGGAAGCTATAGAGCACCTTGGCCGTATCACGGTGGCCCATCTTCCGCATGCGGAAGGCGACGTGATGGAAGTGCGGGAACATCTCGTGCTCGGCGAACACCGACCACACGATGGCGACGAGGTCTCTCTGCTCGTCGGTAAGCGGGTCCGTCAGCTTGGCCATGGGAACAACCTCCTAGTGGGCAACGGACCAGAGTAAGGGCCGGGCGGAGGGCTGTGAGTGTGGTTGCGGGCCGTTTCGTAACCTGGCCGCGGGCAGGGCACTGCTCGGAGACTGAGGACCGCTGCTCACCCCTCCAGATGCCGACGCGATGGGATGACCACCCCACAGATCGGAAGGATGCAGTTCGGATTGCGTTCGCACCCATTCAGGTACATCCGCATGGCACACCTACCTATGCTGCTCCCCAGCTCAGGAAGGCGACGAACCCAGGCGTACCCCACAGACGCTCAATTGAACAGCACGTTGAGGGCAGCATCTCACTGGTTCCAATCTCACGATCACAGCGCCGGATTCTGAAGCCGCCTCGGAGAGCCCTCAGGGGTGCACAGGAATCCTCGTGCCGCCGCCGCTTCTGGCGGACTAGCGTGTTAGGAGAACCAGGAGGCGCGATGCTCTCATTCACGTTGGACACCAACTGTCTCATCGCAGTTGAGGAAGAACGCCCCGAGGCAAAGGCTGTTCGTGACCTCGTGGCACGGCAGCGTGCTGGCTTGGCAACGGTGCGGCTGGTCGCCACCATGGCCGCTGAGACTCAGCGGGACGGAACCGTGCTGGACAACTTCTCCTACTTCCAGCGGCGTATCGAGCGCCTCGGCCTTGGGGATTTGGAGATCCTCGCGCCGGTGGCGGTGTTCGATCTCACCTACCTCGACTGGTGCGTGTTCGCGCATGACGAAGCCGAGGCGGAGAGCCGCAGGTTGCACGAGGTGCTGTTCCCCACTTTCCCCTTCGATTACCTCGACGCGGTCCCCGCAGTCCTGGATGAGGAGGCACGGAGACTCGCTGAGCGCAAGTGGCGCAACCAGCAGCTCGACGTGCTGGTCCTGCACACACATATCATGGCGAGGGCCGACGTCTTCGTAACCAATGACAAGAACTTCCGGAAGCAGGGCAAGCGGCCACGCTTGGCCGAACTCGGAGCAAGGGTCATCCTCGCTCCTGCCGAGGCCGCAGCCTACGAGGCAGCCGATTCAGTCTGAGTTCAGCCAAGGCTCCGAACCGACGGTGCCGAGGCTGGGCTCGGATTGTGATGTTGCCCAGCTTTTGGGGCAGGAAAGACGGCCTCCCCTCGCCGCCGTGTGCGGCGAAGGGAGGCGCCGGAGAGCCGACCGACGACCGGCTCAGCTTGCGTCGTCGTCCTCGCTCGTCTCCCGTCGGCCCTGGTGCCGTTCGTCCTCGTCGTCCTCTGCCAGCTCTGGCGTGAACGTGCCTGCGGCTGCGTCGGTGAACGGAGAGCCGTCGGCGGCAGGGAAGCCCGACGCCCAGGGCTCAGTGGCGTCCGCCTCGGTCGAGGGCCAGCCCTCCGGCTCTTCGCTGCCACCCTCGGGTGTCAGGAGAAGGGTCCGCCTGATCTCCTTGGCTGCCTCACCCAGCCCGGTCGCTTCCAGGTCCCGCACCACCCGGTGCACCAGCACCGTGTACTCGTCCATGTCCGGCTTCAGCCCCAGCGCCGTCAGCAAAAGGAGCAGCCGGTCCGAGACCCCCACTTCTTCCTCGCGGTCGAACATCCCTCCTTCTTGGTCGGCATCGCCCCACTGTGGGCCCCCGACAGTCGCCCCGCTCCGCGCGCCCACGGGCGGGACGAGCAGGTGGCGGAAGAGTTCGGGTACTTCCTCGTCGTTGGCTGCCGCCGAGATCTGAGCGAGCGGGCCGATCATGTTGACCGCCTTCTCGATCTCGTCCTCATGGCGGGTGAGCCACCAAACCACCGCGCTGCCCGCGCTCTTGAGCACGTCGTCACCGAGGTAGCGCCGCTTGTTGCGCTCGTGCTGACGCTCGTATTCCCAGATCTCCTCGTCTTTGCGAAGGTCGTTCAACTTCCGCAGGCGCTCGCGATCGGCCGGAGCCAGGGTCAGCGTCACGTCGGCCGCCTGGGCCGTCACCCGTCCGCTCCGGTCCGGAAGCGGGACGCTCAGTTCCCCCTCCAAGAGGTACCGCGCGAAGCTCGCCCGGTCGGGCTGCTCGCGCTGGACGACTTCTAAGGCCCGGCTGAGCACCGAGGAAGCGGCTAGGGCTCGGGAGGCATGGTCGGACCGGTCGGCGTGGTCGGAAACCGGCCTCCACCACACGGTGGCGGAGAAGAGGAACTCGTAGCCCTCCGCCGCGCTCGGCAACGCCGCGTCGATCACCCGGGTCTCCTGGTACGGCTGTTCCGTCGGCTCCGCGGGCTGTTCGGATTCCCCGGACCCGTACGGATCGGCCGGCGTGCGGGCACCGCTGAGGATCGTCATCACGAGCAGCAGGGAGCCCGAGGCCGTGACCATGGACATGAAGCCCCACAGCAACACCGACCAGTGCAGGAGGCTTCCGAGCACAGCCGGCGCGAGGCAGCAGAGAGCGATGAACAGCAGGCTGGATGAGCGGCGTTTCATCGTGCCTCTTCCGTGGTGTGTGGTCCGGCGCCCGCACGCTCTGTGGGGGCGTACTGCACGTGGTCAATGTGCTGCCAGAAGAGGGCGGCGACGGGTGCCCGGCGGTGGCTCGTGGGAATTGCCCAGCCGCAGGCGATGGCGTACAGGCGGTGCAGGGCGGCCGTGCGCCCATTCGTCGCCCTGACCATCACGTCGAGCGCCAATTCCCGCGACCTGTCGATCGCCACGGCGTTCAACCAGCTGCTCACCATCGGGTTCCAGAGTTCCGTCGGCGGCTGGGAGAAGACCGTCTGCCAGCCCAGGAACAGGTCCGGCCACGACAGCGGGTCCGGTGCCCGGTCGCTCCTCAACAGCTCGGTGAGTAGTTGGAGCTGGGGCTCTGCCCCGCGCGACTCCCTGCGCGTCCAGTCCCGCAGGCGGTCGATCATCAGCCGGTAGAGCCGACGGTCGCGGCCGACGAGGTCGAGAAGGGCTTCCCGGGCCTCGCGCGCCACCTCCCCATTGCGTACGGCGAGATGGTGGAGTCGCACCATCGCCTGATCCGGGTGTGTGGCGCCAAGGCTCTTTACGCATGCCGCTATCAGGACGCGGGCGAGACCATCCGACAAGCGGCCGGATGTCGCTCCGTCGTACATCCGCTTGCGGAACCACCCCCCGAACTTCTGGTGGTTGAGACCGAGTTCGAGGGCCGCCACGGCTCGTGGGTCGCAGGTCGTCCCGGCCGCGCGGTCAGCCCAGTGCGCCACGAGGTCGAAGAGGTCGTCGGGCCGCCCGACGGCCAGGGACCGCTCGCCGAAGCGGACGACGATGTTCACTCGGTCGTCGGTGGTCAAACCGCGGAGACCGGTGGTCTGGCCGATCCAGTTTCGCAGGTCATCGCGCACGCCGGGGAAGTTCGCCCAGAAGTACGTCCTCACCGCGTCGGCGTAGGCCAACTTTCCGAAGCGGAGCCGTCCATCCGGGGCTCGCTCGATCCCGAGCGCTTCCAACCTCTCCCCGAAGTCCGCCCGCCCGAGCTCGGTTGTCGCCTCTTCCTCTTCCTTGACCATGGCCATCAGGCTCTGCCATGCCTCGTAGACGGTGTCGGCGCCAGCTTCCTCGAACACCGCCGCTGTGAGCAGAAGGGCCCGGTCGGGCGCGGCGCGGACCTTGGCCATCTGCCGTCCCACGTCGCCGGCCCGGTCGGTCACCGCGTGCATTGCTTGGTCGAGCCATTCTGCGAAGTCGGTTCCGAACCGGCCGCTGTCGCGAGCCGTTCTCACCAGCCCTGCCAGCCGAGCCAGTTCTCGTATGGGAGAGCGGTCGTACAAGCGCTGGAGGTCGGCGCTCCCCAGGTCCGAGGGTCGGAAGTTCATCCGGTCCATACGGAGGTAGCGGGTAACCACGGCGATCCCCCGGGGGCGCGCCAGCGTCACCGGGTGCTGTTCGAGGTCCAGCGCGTGGGCATGCTCCATCCCCGACGGCAGGACGACGACCATGTGAGCCCCCGCCTCCTGAACCTGTGACCGGCGTACGGCCAGGCGGCGCTGGGCCTCGGTGTACGCCTCCTCGTCGGCTATCCCAGAGAGGTCGAGGAGGAAACGGTCCCCTTCTCCGGGGGCGAGGTGGACCTCGTCCTTGTCCGTGGCGGGAAGCTCCTCGAACCGGACCCCCTCCTCATCGGCACCCTGGTCCTCACCGAGTCCGTGCAGCAGCATGATCGCCGCGGCCCGGCGGCCGCTGCCGGGCGGAGCCTTCAGCAGCACCACTGATCCGGGCTTCTCCAGGCGGTCAGCGGCGACGCGGTAACCCATCGGCGGAACAAACCGGTCGGCCAGGTGCACCCGGTCCTCCCGGGTGATCCGGAGGGACTCGACCCCTTTGCGGAGCATCCAGTCCGCGCCGACGCCGTAGAAGACGTACTGGTGCCCCTCGCCGTTGTTCACGGGGCCGTGCGGATCATTGACGGTGACGTGGTCCTGCTCGGTCATCGTCCGTCGTCCGAGTGCCGACGCTCGCGCTCGAAGCGCTGGTGAACCGTACCGCTGTTGTCGCCTGCCGTGAACTGGACCCCGGCGTTGTCACCGTCGAAGTGGGGTGCGTTGTACTGGTGTCCCTGACCGGTGTTCACAGGCCCCTGTGGCTTGTTGAGGAAGGTGCCGGACAGGTCTCCGTTCAGGTTTCCGATGCCGCCATGCACACGCTGTTCGACATCGCGCGTCCGCATCCTCGTGTGCCGGGCGTCCTGGGCCGTCTTCTTGCTGGACTTCGCTTCCGCCCGCTCCTGCGCCGCGCGGGCGTCGTGGTCCGCTGCGCCCAGCTCGGGAAGCAGCCGGGCGAGGGTATCGCCGAGCGCCGCCAGGTCCGACTCGGCGTTTCGGTGATCGAATCGCCTGTACTGGCAGTCCGCCAGCTCCAGCAGATCGTCCGGGAGGCCGGCGCGGTCGATCCGCGCAGCCTTTCCGACGAGTACGGGGATCACCAGGATCCCGCGGTCGAGCGCGGTCCGGATCTCGCGGCGGGTCCAGTCCTGCTCGGCTTCGAGGGCGGGGCGGCCGTCGGCCCCACGCACCTCTGCCCAGCGCGGACCGATCACGGCGAGGAGCGCCTCCGACTGCTCCACCGCCTTGATCAGTTCCACCGGGAAACGGCGACCGGGCTCAATCGAGTTGCTGGCGAAGAAGATCCGTTCGCCGCCGAACCGCCGGATAAGTTCCCGGGCGATCATGGTCGCGGCGGATTCCTCGTCACCTGTGCGGTAGTTGACGAAGACGTCGGGCATGGAGGTTCCCTTCGTGAGAGGAAGACGGGGGTGAAAGGGTGTGGGCTCGCGGGAGACGACCGGGGCTCCGAGGCCCAGGTCAGCTCAGGCCATGAGGTCCCGACCGGGTGACGGCATGGCGCGTCCCCGGGGAGGGCGTACAGATGATGGGCGCGTCGCCCGGTGCGCGACCGGTCGCGGGCAGCCCGAAAAAGCAGGGCTGCAGTGCGGTGCGATTCGTCGGGCCGGGATCAGATGGGCCCACTGGGGGTCATGGAATCCGGAGTCCGGAGAGCCTGGGTGCTCCGGCGAGCAGGGCGGCTCCAACTGGGGCCCCGGTCGCGGAGCCAGGGTCAGTCGTGCGTCGAGGCGAGGACCCGTGCCAGCGCCGGTTGCAGATCGCGTACGGCCCGGCTGCTCCGGAACCGGGCGAGTTCCCGCGCGAGGCGCCGGATGTCACTGTTCACCGTCGCCGAAGGCACGACAGGCATCACCCCAAGGTGCTCCCCTGCGATCGTGCACGCGTGCTCGACCTCTCCGGAGGCAGCGTGTGCCAAGGACCTGCGGAAGCCGTACCGGGCTCGGGTACGCAGCGCGTGGGGCGGGAGGCGGCGGTATTCCCGGTCGAGGACCTCGGCGGCGGCCTTGGGGCGACCGAGGTCGTGCAGGCACCAGCCGGTCGTCATCTCTGCCGGATCGCTCACGTGGGTGGTGCCGATCACGGGCTCGGCGCCGCTGCGGGCATCGTCGCTGTCGAGCAGTTCCCGTGCCCGGTCGAGGCTGCGCAGGCAGGCACGTTCCGCGTCGACGAGCGCGTGTCCCTGCGCTTCCCGCTGGGCCGCGAGTCCTCGGATGCGCGGCGGGAGTCCGTCGCTCTGAGCTCGGCAGGCCAGGGTGACGGTGCCCGCGGCGTCCCCGGCGTAGAGCGTGACCAAGGCGCGTCGCACGAGCGCATAGGAACCGAGGTACGGATCACCCCCGGCACGCGCCAGTTCGGCGGCCTCACCGGTCCAGCCGAGCGCCGCGTCACTGTCTCCGGCCTCCTGCGCCATCCAGCCGGTGAACTCGGCGAACCGCGAAGCGAGCAGGAGCGCGGGGGTCCGAGTGGCGGACGGGGCGCCGGCTGCCAACCCGGCGACCATGCGCGTTTGCGTCTCCAGGAGGGGAAGCAGAACCTTCGGCGCGGTGGACTGGCCGAGAATTCGTAGCTGGTCGAACTGCGCGCGGAAGGAGGGAAGGAGGGGGGCGCTGGCAGAGAACGCCTGTCCACCGAGCTTCAGGCTGAATTCGCTGAGCGCCCCCGTACCTGCTGCGAGGACCGCCCGACGCCCGATGTGCCAGAGGCTCGGGGCGGCGGGGCTTTGGGCGGTGTCCGGGTCGGACTCGGGGCGGACGACCAGACTCTGCAGCTCGCCGTTCGCGCCGAGGAAGGCATCGCACCGCCGGGCCAGTTCCAGGGACGCGGAACGCTCCCCACGCTCGACCTTGCTGAGGTGCCCCTTGTCGTAGTTGAGCGCCACGGACAACTCGGTCAGAGTCAGCCCCGCCTCGTGTCGTAATCGGCGGAGCTCCGGGCCGAAATGTGAAGTTGTGCTCATCGTCAACCTCCCGTTTGTGACAGCGACCGTGACAGCTCTGCGCCCTCACGGAGAACTTCCGTTCGGCGTTCACTGGCCGACGCGAAGACCGGTGGTGAGCACCCGTTGTGACGGAGTCGTCTCGCTTCGCATCCGAGAGCGAGTTTGGCACGAGGCACGCCTCAAGAATCAGAGTTCGGCGGGGTTGCCCGTTGCCTCTTTCGTTCTCCGTGTTCTCCGTCCCGCAAAGGCGAAGGCGGTGGGCGGCCAGCCGGCCAACGAACCGATTGGCCGCGCCCGCGCCCGGCTCCGACTACTCGTAGTGAGACGGCCTGCTTCAGCAGCTGGCCTGGCGGCTGCTGGCGTCCGAGCTCTGGGGGCGCACTCACTTATTGACGCTCGTTGTTACGTTGGCCGGATGCGAAGTGCGACCCTCAGACACGGTGCCCTGCGCCTCGGTCCTCCGCGCCGACGACACTCTGCTGGCCAACCCGCGTAAGGTCGCGGCTTGATATCGACGTTCAGGAGTTGATGGCAGTCGAGCAACGACCTATGCCCTCTTGGTGTGACTCCGGTTGGATAGCCCCGTAGAACAGTCCGCAAACGGTCCGCAGGACAGTCGAAAACGGCCGTCGGGATAGCGCCAGATCAGCCTCCAGATGGCGGCTCCGCCGCAGGTCAGGACGTTGCCGGATTGATTCATCACCAATTCGGCCTCCACCCTGGACCGGGCGCGGATCGACGTGTGAGGCACGGCGGAGCAGAGGGCGGGCGCAGGGCTCCCCTCCGCGTTCCGCACGTTGTCCGCAGGCGAACTGATGTCAGTTCGGGGGAGTGGTTACGCCGCCGTCTCGGCCTCTATGCCACCCCCGGCCAGGCGGTCCGCGTAGGCCTCATCGACGGGAGCCTGGGGTCCGCTCGTCGAAGTCGGGCCACAAGTGGGTACGGGTGTTGGCCGTCATGGCCGCGTCGGCGTGGCCGAGGTGCTCGAAGAGTCTGAAACGCCCTGCTGGTCGCGCTCCACGTGCACCATGACTTTCGTGCGGTTGGCGTCGGCCCGTGGAAGGCGACGACGCCCGGCGCTGCGCCTCGCCTGCGACGGTCGTTTCGGTGACCCGCTCGTGGGACATCTGCGCGTCGAAGTCGCGCTTGACCCCACCACTCAAGCTGCCCGATGACTGAGGGTGTGGCGCGCTACTCGATGCGCCCAACGCCGTCCATGAACTGCGGGAGCTCTTCGAAGCTGGGTCACTGGTCGTCCGCCACGCACACGCGCAGGCACCTGGACCTCGACCGGTTCGTCCATGGTGTGCATCAAATTCGTGTTGCAACTAAAGCGCCTGAATTCGCGAATACTGAGCACTCGGCGCCCCGAACCTGGGCGTTCGTCGCGTGTCGGTTGGCGATTATCGCCTGGCCCTACCCCAGTGCCGGACCTCGGCGACTAGGGATCATGACCGACCGTCGACCGCTCTCGCTGCCCGTCTCTCCGAGCCCGCTTGCGACGCTCCCGTACCCGCCCAGGCGGGTGGGCGCCGGCTGATGCCGGTCGAGCAGCGCCGACTTCCGCCAGCCGCCCGGCGAACCCGAGCCCGAGCCCGCACCCGGCCCGACGTCCGCTCGCCCCCGGCGGCCTCACCTTCTCAGACCCGGACCGCCGTATCTGAGCGCTACCACCACGGGTTGCGCCACGTCCAGGACCAGCTCACCACCTAGCCCCACCGCCCGGTGTGCCAGCGCCTCCACCTGGACAGTGGTCGTAGCCGGCCCGGCTCCCGCCTCGGATACCGTGTTCCTCTACGGGGTGCCATAACGGATGTGACGCCCCCTACCGGAGGTAGTTAGCGTATGAGTTCAAAGCGCAGCAAGAATCCAGCCCTGCCCGTACTTGACGACGCATTCCGACTCGCGTCGGTCAAGGACGCCGAAGAGTCCACCCGTGACTTGGCCGCGCGGCTGGTCACCACCGAGCTGCGCCGCGTTTCCCACCCGGGCCGGGTCACCTGGGAGCCCACTGATCAGGCCGAGCCCGTACCGGTCCCGCCGACTGTGGTCGACGGTGACGGGGACCTGTGGCTGAGGGACCGGGGCACTGGCACCTGGACCATGCCCGAGTTCAACCCGAAGGAGTTCCCGGCCCGCTGTGGCGAGGTTCTGACGTGGAACCGGCTTGCCCGCGAGTTCGGCCCGCTTACCGCATTGGCCGACGACCGCCGCATCGGCGGCGGCCGGCGCTGACCGCGCAGCCTTCTGGGATGACCGCGCGCCCCTGAAGCGCCCGTTACGGGTAGCTGGGAGCGCCAGCTCACCGCCGAGCTCGACGATGGCGGCGAGCAGGTGAGCGTGGTGGTCGGTCACGTTGTCTCCATGTTGCAGCCGGATACGTCGTCGCTGTCCGTGGGGTCTGGGTGGAAGAAGCGGGTGTAGCGGAGTCCGGTCTCCGGAGTGATGTTGAACACCGCGCATAGGTGCTGCGGATCAGCGGCGGTGACGGCGGCCTTTTCGGGGATTCGGTCCTCGCGAAGTTGCTGGGCGGTGACCGGGAGGCCGCGCAGCAGCGGTTGCATCCAGCCGGTTGTGACCGGTGCCCGGGTGTGCGCGGTCTGCGAGCTGCCTCGCGGGTGCGGACGAGAGGCTGGCGAAGGCCGAGTCTCTGCGCCGCGTTGTGTGTGGCACCTATCCCCACCGAGGACGCGGCGTTCAGGCGATCAGTGCTTCGCGGATCTGTCGTTGTGTCACCTTGTCCCGGGTAAGAACGGACAGCCGCTCCAGTTCGGGGTGGCCTCGGCGCTGAGGGACGCGGGCCAAAGCTCGTATGGCTGTGCTCGTCAGCGGGGTTCGCGAGGATGGACCCTCGACGAGGGCACCTAGGGTGCGGATGGATGAGGGGTGCGAGGGCAACAAGGAGAGCAGCCAGGTGAGCCCGGCGAGCGCGGGCAGGTTGTATCGGTCGTAGCCACCATCGCCGCGGCCCCCGCCGTCGGCGGCAAGATCCAGCCAGGCGGTCAGCGTGAGCCGGAGCAGCTCAGTGTCGATCGGAGCGGTAAGGGCCAGTGCCCGGCGGTCCCAGGTGAGTGTGGGGCGCGCTACAGGTGAGAGCAGGGCGTGGTCGATGAAGCCGGGCCAGAGGTCGCCGAGCGAAGGCAAGCCGGCGAGGACAGCGTCGGCCCACGGCTCACCGGGGTTGAGCACGGGCCCGCGAAGGCGGGTGAGCACGGGAGTCACGCATTCCGGGGGCCAGCCGTGGTCCAGCGCGGAGCGGCGGAGGAGGCCGACCACCGCGTCGGGCAGGCGCCTGTCGGCGTCCAGCAGAGCGTGGCTGCACGTCCAGAGCTCGTCCGAGATGCCGCAGGACCAGGTCTGATCCGCCATCTCCGTCAGGAGCGCTTCCCATGCCTCGCACCATGTGGCGTTGGCGATGTCACGCGAGACAGCGGCGAGCAGCACCAGACCGCGGTTGCCTGCCTCTGTGTCGGCCGACTCTGCTGCTGCGTCCTCGACGAAGGACTGGGCAAGCGCGAATCGGTCTGGCTTCGGGAGACTGCGCAGTACAGTCGTCACGCCGAAGCCCTCGTGCCATGGGTCTTTCGCGACGAGCAAAGCGCGCGACAACTCGGCGAGGTCGCCCTTGCCGGCCAGTTTCCGGACGAATTCCACCCGCTCAGCAGGCTCCCACGGGGACGTCACCAAATCCATGGCGGGAGAGTACGGGCTGCCACTGACAGCGCACGAGCATGTTCCTCGAAGGGCTCGCTTGCCGTACCGACCCGGCTCGTCGCGACGTGTGCCGGTCAGCCCGGTCAGCTGAGTCCTGGCCACTTGAAATTGCACGTCGGAGGAGGTCAGACCGGTCCGCAAACAGTCCGCAGCGCAGTCGAAAACGGCCGTCGGAGGCCAACGCTAGCCATCGGAGAAACACCAGCTCAACGCATAAACGGCAGCTCCACCGCAGGTCAGAGGGGTGGCCGAATGGTTCATCACCAACTCCGCCACGACCCTGGACCGGTCGAGGATCGACGTCTGACCTGCGGCCGGGCCGGGCGTCAGGGGGTTGTTGGGTTCTGGAGGGTGCGGCGGAGGCGGGCGGCGGGGGCGGGGCGGTCGGCGGCGGTGAGGAGTTCTATGAGGCGGGAGCCGACGCGGTGGTGGAGGGCCGGGCCGCCCTGGGGGGAGATCGCGTAGAGGTCCATGATCTCGGTGGCCTCGTCGAAGAGGGCGAGGGCTTCGTCGAGGCGGGGGTCGGCCCGGGTGACGCGGACTTCCGCGGCGATGAGCAGGGCGCCCGCGAGGCGGTGGAGGGCCAGGGGGTCCTTCTCGGTCATGCGGCGGCAGACCATGACGCACTCGTCGGCTGTGTCGGTGGCCTCGGCGAAGCGGCCCGTGACCATCAGCGCGCCGAGCAGGACGCCGAGAGCCTCGGCCAAGGTGTGCTGTTCGGCGATCGCCTCGCGGGCGCTGACGCGGCGGAGGATCGCGACGCTCTCGTAAGCCGCGGTCAGGCTCTCCTCCGGGCGTTGGGCGACGAGCAGGCGTACGGCGAGTCCGTTGAGCCCGTCGGCGAGTTCGCGCTCGTAGGCGGCGGGATTGACCCGGGCGAGGTCGCGGTAGAGCTCGACGGCCTCGTGGGCCAGCGGGACGCTGTCGGGATCGCCGACACGTTCGAGGGCGGCGGCCAGGTGATAGAGCGCGTTGGCCAGGGACATGGCGTGGGCGGACGGGTCCTTCGCGTGCAGACGGCGGCGCAGGGCGACGCTCTCCCGGCCGTGTGAGACCGCCGACCGCGGACGGTCGATACGCAGGTGGCACACGCCGAGGGCGGCCAGGGCGGCGGAGAGGTTCGACTCGTGCTTGCCGGGCTCTTCCGCGGCCAGCGCGCGCAGGAGCGTCACGGACTCCTCCAGGGCAGCCGTCGCGTCGTCCCAGCGCTGCGCGTACGACAGATCCCGTCCGATACCGAGCAGGCCGCTCGCCAGGTCGGGGCGGTACTGCTCGTCGTACGCGGCCAGCCTGCGCTGTACGGCGACGGCTTCCTCGGTGGCGGCCAGGGCCTCTGCCCGGCGCCCGACCTCGCCCAGGCGGTCCGCGTACGCCTTGAGGGCGAACGCCAGATTGCCTTCGACCACGGGGACGAGCGAGGGATTGGGGACGCCGTCACGGGCGATGGCCCGGAACTGGGCCAGGACGGCCTCGGATTCGGCCAGCGCCTCCTCCAGCCGACCGGCGTGGTGGAGGCGGACGCCGTGCTCGTGCCGCTCCGCGGCCTGGTCGTTGGGGTTTCTGGCGCGCTCCAGGCGGTGCGGGAGCAGCCGGGTGCTGACGGCGGCGATTCCGGGGTCCAGGTCGGGACTGCGCCGGTTGAACGGCGGGAAGAACATCGCGACGGCTTCGAGGAGTTCGGGGCTGATGTCGTCAAGGGCGGCGAGCGTGGCCAGCGCGGCGCTGCCCCCGATGACGGCGAGTTGAGGGGCCGTGCCGAGCAGCGGGAACAGGTGGAGGGGGCCGACGTGGGGCCAGCGCTGGGCGGCGGCGGTCAGAAAGACCACGGCGCGCGGCATCCAGCTTCCGGTGACCGCGTCGCTCACCACGTCGGTGCCGCTGAGCATGGCGCTGACGGTGCGCCCGGCCCAGTCCTGGGCCGGGTAGTCGGCCCTGTGGCCGGGAAGGGTCAGCGCCAGGAAGTCCTCGGCGAGCCGGTCCGGGTACAGCGGTTCCAGGACGGTGTCGCGGTCGGCCTCGGCCGGTGGGTAGCAGACCGCGTGATCCGCGAGGATGCGATCGGCCGGCAGCCGGACCGCGAGGTCGCTGATGGCCACCCGTCCCTCCTCCGGGCTGACCGGCCCGGTGAGCGCCGCGGTGAACACGGTGCGGTTCATGAGCGCGGGCGAGGTGCGGAACGCCGGTGCGGACGGGGCGATCTCGTGATCCGGGTCGCCGTACAGCCGCGCCCAGTGCAACTGCTCCCGGTCCAGCAGATAGCTGGACAGGCCCGCGAGGTCGGTGGGCGCGCGCAGCCCGTGGGCGTCGGCGTCCACGGCGACCAGGGCGGCCATGTGCACGGCCAGGGTCAGGCCGAAGGCCGCGTCACCGAGCGGAGCCGGTGCCGCGATGCCGCCGGGGGAGACGCCGTAACGCGCGGCGAAGCTGTCGCGGGCCACGGCGAACATCTCGGACCGCGGGGATACGGCGGCGCCGTCACCGCCGACCTCGTCGGACAGCGGCGCGAGCCGTTGCAGCGAGGTCCTGGCCTGCTGGTTCGTGAGAGCGGCGCGCACGCTCGGCCAGACCTCGTCGCCACGGGCGATCAGCAGCACCCGGGCGCCGCGCTCGCTGTCGCGGTGCACCAGCGCGTTGCCGAACAGCCACATGAGATGGGTCAGCGGCCAGCGGTCGGCGTAGTCGACGATCAGCAGCACACCCGCGTCGCCCCGGTCGCGGAGGTCCTGACTGCCAGGAGGCGGCAGCACGCTCCCCGGTCCGTGGGTGGCGGTGACGACCTGCCAGCCCTCGGCCAACGACTCCTGCGCGAAGCGGTCGGCGAGACGGGTCTTGCCCTGTCCGCCCGGCGCGCACAGCCACTGCACGGCGAGCGGACCGCCGCCGTCGCGCCAGCGCCGTAACGAGGTCAACTCGGCGGTGCGTCCGGTGAACTCCACGACCCGGAAACGCGCGTTGAGCATCCGGCTCGGTACATTCAGCAGAAAGCCGTCGTCCGGCAGGACCGGCGGCTGCCAGCGTTGCAGCAGGTAGACCGGGACGCCGTCGCCGAACACGTGGATGTCCGCGCCCACGACCCCGTAGGCGAAACCGCTCTCGGCGCGTACGGACTGGCTCACGCTCCCGCCTCCCCACCGTGCGGTGTCCGGCGCTCCACGTTCCGCTGGCCGAGATCCGACACGGTGCCCTCCCCGTTGTCCGACGATCCGATCGCCGGTCGCTGGAAAAGCGTACGCAGCACCGCCCCCCGGACGCAGGGGATCCGCTCACCGGGCGGGCGCTCGGACCGGCGCCGGACCGGTGCCGGACCGGTGCCGGACCGGCGCGTTCGCCCACAGCACGGGGGCGTTGGTGGAGGGGGCTCCACCCGGGGGTGGAGAGGGAGATTCAACCCCCGGTTTGATCCGCTGAGCTGGGGGTTTCCGTAGATTCTGAGATGTCGGCGAACCCGCCGGCCTCGTGGGAGTCGCTTTACGGAGGCGTCCGTCATGTCCGGTCTGATCGATGCGCTGGTGATCGTGGCGGTCATCGGTGTGGTGGTCACCCGCCAGTTGCGGCCCAGGAAGGTCACGGGCGGCCGGCGGTGGTGGCTGATACCGGCGGTGCTGGTGTTCATGTCGCTGCGGCAGCACGGGCTGATCGACCCGGAGCACCGGCAGACGGCGGTCGCGCTGCTGGCCGTGGAGTTGGTGGTCGCTGTGGGGATGGGGTTGGCATGGGCGTGGACCACGCGGTTGTGGACCGAGAGGGACGGGACGGTCTGGGCGCAGGGAGGGAAGGTCACCGTCGCGGTCTGGGCGGCGGGGGTCGCGGTGCGGATCGGGCTGTACGGGGTGGGTACGGCGATGGGGGTCCACCAGGACAGCGGCTCGTTCCTGATGGCGCTCGCGGCCACGCTGCTGATACGCGCCGGGGTGCTCGCCTGGCGGGCCCAGAGCGTGGCGCCGTCGTACCGTACGGCCTCATGAGCGGTTGGACGTCCTGGCCTTCGAAGGAGGCGCTGTCCCGCGAGAGCCGGTCGTCCGCGCGGCGGGCGTTCGGCCGGGGAGTGCGGCTGCTCTTCGCCGCCGCGGCGCTCTGGGGGATCCTGGCCCGCACGGACCTCAACGGGTGGCTGACCGCGGCGTCCGTGCTGGGGCTGGCGGTGGCGGCCGTCGTGGTGTGGGCGTTCTTCCGGTTCACGCTCGAGCACCGGGCGGCGCCGTCCGTCGCACTGATCGCACTGATGCTGGGCGCCGCCTTCGGGCTGCACGCGGTGGGCGCCGATGTGCCCGCGACGCTGCTGTGGTGCGGCTGCGCGGTGCTCGGGTTGGAGCGACTGCCGTTGGCCGCGGCGGCGCCCCTCACCGGTACGGCGCTGGCCGCCTACGCACTGGTCGGCGACTCCGGCGGCTGGCTGGTCACGACGCTGACGGTGGCGGGGCTGGGGCTGATCGGGTACGTCGTGCGGCTGGACGCCGAGGCACGGGGGAACACGCAGCGGCTGCTGGTCCAGGAGCGGGCGGCGCGGGCGGCGGAGGCCGAGTCGGCGGCGTTGGCTGAGCGGGCCCGGATCGCGCGGGAGATCCACGATGTGCTGGCGCACAGCCTGTCGGCGCAGACGGTGCACCTGGAGGCGACGCGGCTGCTGATCGAGCGGGGCGTCGAGCGGGACGTGGTGCTGGGACGGGTGATCGCGGCCCGGCAGATGGCGCGGGAGGGGCTGGCCGAGACCCGGCAGGCGCTGTCGGCGCTGCGCGGGGAGATGGCACCGGTGGAGGACTTCCTGCGGGAGCTGGTCGCCTCGGAGGGGGCGGACCTGGAAGTGGAAGGGGAGGCGCGGTACCTGCCCGCGGAGGCGGGGTTGGCGGTGCGGCGGGTGGCACAGGAGGCGATGACGAATGTGCGCAAGCACGCGCCGGGAGCGAAGGTCGCGCTGCGGCTGGAGTACCGGAGTGAGGAGGTGGAGCTGGAGTTCCGGGACTTCGGGAGCAGGACGCCTGTGGATAACTCTTTGAGGGCATCCGGATCGGGCTACGGTCTTCTGGGGATGCGGGAGCGCGCGGAGCTGCTGGGCGGCGCGCTCGACGCCGGACCGGCCGAGGAGGGCTTCGTGGTGCGCTTGCGGGTGCCCGCGTGACGCGGGTGGTGGTCGCGGACGACCAGACAGTGGTGCGTGAGGGAATTGTGATGCTGCTGGGGCTGCTGCCCGACATCGAGGTGGTGGGAGCAGCGGCCGACGGGGAGGAGGCGGTACGGCTGGTGGGGGAACACCGGCCGGAGGTGGTGCTGATGGACCTGCGGATGCCGCGCTGCGACGGGGTGGAGGCCACGCGGCGGATCAGGTCGCGGTATCCGGGGACGCAGGTGGTGGTGCTGACGACGTTCGCGGACGACGGCTCGCTCTTTCCCGCGCTGCGGGCGGGGGCGCGGGGATATCTGACCAAGGACGCGGGAGGGGAGGAGATCGCGCGGGCCATCGCGGAGGTGACGGCCGGGCGGGCGGGGCTGTCGCCCGCGGTGCAGGGCAGGATGCTGGACGCGCTGACCGGGGCAGGCCCCGAGCAGCGGCCGGAGGGACGGGGGAGCGGACCGGGCGGACCGGGCGGACCGGGCGGGGCGGGAAAGCCGGGCCAAGGGGCGGCGGGACGGGGGGAGTTGCCCGACGGGACGGCCCGGGAGGCGGAAGTGCTGGCCTTGGTGGCCGAAGGGCTGTCCAACGCCGAGATCGCCGCGCGGCTGCACGTGAGCATGGCGACGGTGAAGACGCACATCAACAACCTGTTCGCCAAAACCGGGGCGCGGGACCGCGCACAGGCGGTCGGATATGCCTACCGGCACGGCATCACCTGATGGGGTGAAGGTTTCTACTTGTTCGTTCTGGATCTTCCCGCTCTGTCCATGATTGGGCACATCGGCCGATCGGCCGATGGAACGAGGAGTGTTCGGTGGACAAGCACGACGGGGGCGACCCCGGGGCGCTGCGGGTGAACGACCCGTGGCAGGACGCGGCGGACGCCGGTCTCTGGGTCCCGGATCAGACGGCCCCCGACCCCGCGCCGGGGCGGACCCGGCCCGAGGGCACACCGCAGGCGGGCCAGGACGGACGGCCGGTGGACCGGTCGGCGGTGTATCTGGAGGTGCAGGGCAGCGCGGCGTTCCAGGAGGTGCGCGACCGGTACCGGAGCTTCACCTTCCCGGTGGTGGCGGGCTTCCTGGCCTGGTACCTGCTGTACGTGGTGGCGGCCACCACGGCACCGGGCCTGATGGGACATCAGGTTGCGGGTGACGTGAATGTGGGGATGGTGGCGGGGCTGGCGCAGTTCGCCACGACGTTCCTGCTGACGTGGGCCTACGCCCGGCACGCGCGGCTGCGCAGGGACCGGGCGGCACTCGATCTGCGCTGGACGCTGGCGACCAGGACCGGGCAGGAGCGGGTGCGTTGAACAGCGGTCGGTTCAATGGCGGGTATCTGGCGGATTCGGCCGGGGAACATCAGGGCCTCGCGATCGTGCTGTTCACGATCTTCGTGTCGGTGACGCTGGCGATCACGGCGTGGGCGGGACGGCGGCGGAGCTCGTCGGTGGAGTTCTTCGCCGGGGGACGGTTGTTCACCCCGATGGAGAACGGCCTGGCCATCGCGGGCGACTACATGTCGGCGGCGTCCTTCCTCGGCATCTCCGGGCTCATCGCGCTCTTCGGGTACGACGGCCTGCTGTACTCGGTCGGGTTCTTCGTCGCGTGGCTCGTGGTCCTCATGCTGGTCGCCGAGTTGGTGCGCAACTGCGGGCGGTACACGCTCGCCGATGTGCTCTCCGCGCGGATGAGACAGCGGCCGGTGCGGATCGCGGCGGGCACGTCGTCCGTGGTGGTGTCGATCCTGTACCTGGTGGCGCAGATGGTCGGCGCCGGGAGCCTGGTCGGGCTGCTGCTCGGCGGGCACGGCGCGGCGCGCACCTGGACGGTGATCGGGGTCGGCGCGCTGATGGTGTTCTACGTGTCCTTCGGCGGGATGCGGGCGACGACGTGGATCCAGATCGTCAAGACGGTGCTGCTGATCGGCGGCACGGTGACGCTCACCGTGATGGTCCTGGTCCGCTTCCACGGCAATCCGGGGAGTCTGCTGCACGCCGCCGCGGCGGGCAGCGGGCACGGCAACGCCTTCCTGGCTCCCGGGTTGAAGTACGGCGGGAGTTGGGCGTCGAAGCTGGACTTCATCAGCCTCGGCCT
Organism: Streptomyces sp. NPDC025721; assembly: GCF_055558595.1. NCBI lineage: Bacteria > Bacillati > Actinomycetota > Actinomycetes > Kitasatosporales > Streptomycetaceae > Streptomyces > Streptomyces sp. NPDC025721. The sequence continues at coordinate 65,009 of NZ_JBVHMF010000031.1, forward strand.
GGCGCTGGTACTCGGGACGGCGGGCCTGCCGCACATCCTGTCCCGCTTCTACACGGTGCCCACGGCACGCTCCGCGCGGCGGTCGGTGGTCTGGGCGATCGGGCTGATCGGCGCCTTCTACCTGATGACGATCGTGCTCGGTTTCGGAGCGGCGGCGGTCGTCGGCACCGACACCGTCCGCTCGTCCAACGCCGCGGGCAACACCGCGGTGCCGCTGCTCGCCGAGATCCTGGGCGGCGGGGAGGGGACGACAGGGGGCACCGTGCTGTTCGCGGTGGTCGGCGCGGTGGCCTTCGCGACGATCCTGGCCGTGGTGGCGGGCATCACCCTGGCGTCGTCGGCCTCCGTGGCCCACGACCTCTACGCCACGCTGCGCCGCCGCCCCGTCGCGGAAACGCAGGCACGGCAGAACAGGCGCGCCAGGCGCGAGGCCGCGGCCCCCGGCACCGCGCGGGTCACCGCCGACGCGGTGGAGGAAGGGGCGATGGAGGAGGACGAGGTGCGGGTGGCCAGATTCGCGGCCGTCGGGATCGGCGCCGTCGCGATCGGGCTCAGCCTCTTCGCGCAGGACCAGAACATCGCCTTCCTGGTCGGCCTCGCCTTCGCCGTCGCCGCGTCCGCGAATCTGCCCGCCCTGCTCTACTCCCTGTTCTGGCACCGGTTCACCACCCGCGGCGCGGTCTGGTCGATCTACGGCGGCCTCGTACCGGCCCTGCTCCTGGTGGTGTTCTCGCCCGTCATCTCCGGCAGGCCCGACGCGCTCTTCCCCGGCGTCGACTTCCACCTCTTCCCGCTGGAGAACCCGGGCCTGATCTCCATCCCGCTCGGCTTCCTCGCGGGCTGGCTCGGCACCCTGCTGTCGCCGGAGGAGGCGGACGCGGGCAAGTACGCGGAGACGGAGGTGCGTTCGCTCACCGGCGCCGGGGCCGCGTAACGGCGGTTCAGCCGGTGGCGGCCCAGGCGTAGCGGTGTTCGGGACGGCCCGTGTCGCCGTATTTGAGGGTGAGGCTCAACCGCCCCGCCTGCTCCAGGTACTTCAGGTAGCGCTGGGCGGTGGAGCGGCTGAGCCCGGCGCGTTCGGCGACCTCGTGGGCGGACAGCGGGCGGCCCGCCTCGTGCAGGACGCGGCGGATCAGGTCGGCGGTCGGCGCGGAGTGCCCCTTGGGCAGTTCGGCCGAGGACGCGCCCGCCGTACGCAGGGCGCCGAAGATCCGGTCGACCTGCTCCTGCCCGGCCTCGCCGCGCCCGCCCACCCCCTCCAGGGTGCGGCGCAGCGCCGCGTAACCGTCCAGCTTGGCCCGCAGACCGGCGAAGCTGAACGGCTTCACCAGGTACTGCAGCGCGCCGAGCCGCATCGCCGCCTGCACGGTGGCGACATCACGCGCCGCCGTCACCATGATCACGTCCGCGTGGTGCCCGTGCTGCCGCATCCGGCGGACCAGCGTCAGACCCGTCTCGTCCGGCAGATAGTGGTCGAGCAGCACCAGGTCGATCCGGGTGCGCTCCAGCACCGACAGCGCGTGCGCCGCGGTGTGGGCCCGCCCGGCCACCCGGAAGCCCGGCACCTTGCCCACATAGGCCGAGTTGATCTCCGCCACCCGGAAGTCGTCGTCCACCACCAGTACGTCGATCATCGCGCCGCCTCCCCAGCCGCGGAAAGCACTCCTCCGGCCAGCGCCCCACCGGCCAGCACTCCTTCGGCCAGCGCCTCGGGCAGCACCACCGTGAACACCGCGCCACCGCCCGCCCGCGCCGTCACCCGCGCCAGACCCCCGTACCGCTCGGCGAGCCTGCGCACCAGCGCGAGGCCCAGACCGCGCCCCCGGTGCGGCGGACGTTCCTTCGTCGACCAGCCCTCGGTGAAGATCAGTTCGCGCGCCTCCGGCGGCACTCCCGGCCCCGTGTCCGACACCCGCAGCAGCAGGGTCGTGTCGTCCTCGGCGCGCAGTTCGACCTCCACGAAAGGCGCGGCGGACATCGCCGGGGACACGCGGTGCCCGGCGGCGGCGTCCAGCGCGTTGTCGATGAGATTGCCCAGCACCGTCACCAGATCGCGCGGGTCCACCACCCGGTCGGGCAGCAGCGTGCTCTGCGCGACCCGCAGCGACACCCCGCGCTCCGCCGCGATGGCGGCCTTGCCGACCAGCAGCGCCGACACCAGCGGATCGTGCACCCGGTCCGCGATCACCTCGGCCGACGCCCGATGGGTGTCGGCGACCTCCGCGACATAGCCCACCGCCTCCTCGTGCAGGCCCAGTTCCAGCAGCCCCAGCACGGTGTGCAGCCGGTTGGCGTGCTCGTGGTCCTGGGCGCGCAGCGCGTCCAGCAGCCCGTGGGTGGAGTCCAGTTCGCGGCCGAGCAGCTCCAGCTCCGTACGGTCCCGCAGCGTCACCACGGCCCCGCCGTCACCGGTCGGCATCCGGTTGGCGACCAGTACCCGCCCGCCGCTGACCGTCAGCAGATCCGCGCCCTCGACCCGCCCCGCCAGCACGTCCGTCGTACGGCCAGGCGGCAGCAGCTCGTCCAGCGGCCGCCCGGTGGCCGCGCCGTCACCGGCGCCGTCGAGCCCGAGCAGCCGCTGCGCCTCGTCGTTGACCAGCCGCACCCGCCCCTGCCGGTCCAGTGCGACCACACCCTCGCGGACGCCGTGCAGCATCGCCTCCCGCTCGTCGAGCAGCGCCGATATGTCGGCGAAGGCCAGCCCGTGCGTCGCCCGCTGCAACCGCCGCGAACCCCACACCGCCGCCAGCACGCCCACGCCCAGCGCCGCGCCCGCGTACATCAGCAGACCCGGCACCAGGCCGATCGCCCGGTTGAGGATGCCGTCGTACCTGATGCCCACCGACACCGCGCCCACGATCCGGTGGGAGGAGTCGTACAGCGGCACCTTGCCGCGGGTGCTGCGCCCCAGCGTGCCGCGGTCGATCTGCATGATCTCGTCACCGGCCAGCGCCACGCTGGGATCGGTCGAGACGGGTTCGCCGATCCGCTTGGGGTCGGTGTGCGACCACCGGATGCCGTGGGTGTCCATCACCACGATGTAGAGGGCCTTCGTGGCGATCCTGACCCGTTCCGCCTCCGCCTGCACCGGGCCGTCCGGCGTCGGCCGGGACGAGACCACGGCCCGTGCGACCTCGGGATCGACGGCCACGGTCTCCGCGATGGCCAGCGCCCTGTGCATCGCCTCTTCGTCGAGCTGGTGGCTGAGCGGCGCCAGGAAGAGCCCGGTGGCGAGCGCCGTGACGCCCGCCGTGATCGCCAGTTGCACCAACAGGACCTGCGCCGAGACACGGCGCGGCCATCCGATCCGCATCGTGGGGCTCCTCCGCATTCCAACCGGTCCGCCGACAGTCGCGGCGGCCGACCCGCGTCCCCACCCCACGCGTACGTCGACAGCCCTGTCGTCAACGCAAGGTAAACCCCGCAGAGCCGGATGGGCAGACTCCGTTTCGCTTTCGTTGTGCGCGGGCGAGCAAAACGAGCAGAAGACCGGCTTGCGCGCAGAAGGCTCCTTGCGCCCACAAGACTGCCGCCGCCGCGGTGGTCGCTCCTAGCCTCCACCGCCATGAGCAGCGAAACGAGCCCCGCCATCGAGCTGCGGGGGGCGAGCAAGGCGTTCAGGACTCCGTCCGGCGCCCTGCACACCGCCGTGAGAGACCTGGACCTGACCGTGGAACGCGGTGAGTTCGTCGCGGTCGTCGGACCGACCGGCTGCGGCAAATCGACGACGCTGACCCTGGTCAGCGGCCTGGAGGAGCCCACGGAAGGCGAGGTGCTGGTCTCGGGAGAGGCCGTGAACGGCATCAACCCCGGCGTCGGCTTCGTCTTCCAGCAGGACGCCGTCTTCCCCTGGCGGACCGTGCTGTCCAACGTCATGGCCGGGCCGCGCTTCCGCGGTGTCGGCAAGGCCGAGGCCAAGGAGCGGGCCCGCGACTGGCTGGCCCGCGTGGGCCTGACCGCCTTCGAGGACCGCTATCCGCACCAGCTCTCCGGCGGCCAGCGCAAGCGCGTCGCGCTCGCCGCGACCTTCGTCAACGACCCCGACATCCTGCTGATGGACGAGCCGTTCTCCGCGCTCGACGTGCAGACCAGGGCCCTGATGTCCGACGAACTCCTGGAGCTGTGGTCCGGTACCGGGTCCTCGGTGGTGTTCGTCACCCACGACCTGGAGGAGTCCATCGCACTGGCCGACAAGGTCGTCGTGATGACCGCGGGGCCCGCCACCGTCAAGGAGGTCTTCACGATCGACCTGCCGCGGCCCCGCAAGGTCGAGGAGGTCAGGCTCCAGCCGCGCTTCGTGGAGATCTACCGCGAGATCTGGTCGTCGCTGGGCGAAGAGGTCCGTATCACCCGCGAGAGGAGCGTCGGACATGCCGCCTGAGTCCGCAGCCCCGGCCGCCCCCCGGACCGGGGCCGCCCCCGAGGACGCCGTCCCGGCCGGGCCCGGCGCCGGCACCCAGCGCACCGAGGCCCGCGCCCGCGCCGTCCGCAACCGCACCCTCCTGGTGTACGCCAGCCGCCTCGCCGTCCTCGTCCTCGTGCTCGGCCTGTGGGAGTGGTCGGCCCGCACCGGGGTCATCGACCCGTTCAACTTCTCCATGCCGTCCAAGATCTGGGACCAGATCCGGCAGTGGACGATGCACGGCACACCGCAGGGCCCCCTGGGCGAGCAGATCTGGTACACGCTCTACGAGGCGCTGTACGGCTGGGTCATCGGCGTCGCCGGCGGCGTGGTGCTGGGCATCGCGCTCGGCCGGATCCCCTTCCTCTCGGACGTCTTCGGCCCGTACGTGAAGGTGCTCAACGCGATGCCGCGCATCGTGCTGGCGCCGATCTTCCTCATCTGGTTCGGCCTCGGCCCGGCCTCCAAGGTGGCCTCCGCCGTCGTCCTGGTCTTCTTCCCGGTGTTCTTCAACGCTTTCCAGGGCGCCCGCGAGGTCGACCGCAATCTGGTCGCCAACGCCCGCGTCCTCGGCGCGAGCAACCGCCGCGTCACCCTCCAGGTGGTGATCCCGGCCGCCACGTCGTGGATCTTCACCAGCCTGCACGTCAGCTTCGGCTTCGCCCTGATCGGCGCGATCGTCGGCGAGTACATCGGCGCGACCAAGGGCATCGGCCTGCTGGTCTCCGCCTCGCAGGGCACCTTCAACGCCGCCGGTGTCTACGCGGCCATGGTGATCCTCGCCGTCGTCGCCCTCATCGCCGAGGGCCTGCTGACCTACCTGGAGAAGCGGCTCTTCCGCTGGAAGCCCGCCCAGCCCGGCGCCGAACGCTGAGCCGCGGTCGCCCTCCCCGAAATCCCGCGCCCCCGCGCGCGCCCACCCTCCGCTCTCACAAGGACGTGACCATGCGCCAGTACGCCAAGCTCCCGGCATTCGCCCTCGCCGGGGCCCTCGCCCTCACCACACTCACCGCCTGTGCCAACGACGCCGCGTCCGGCTCCGGCTCCGGCTCGGATTCCACCGGGGACGCGGGCTCCACGGCCACGGCGGGCAAGAACGCCGAGAAGGTCAAGATCATGGTCGGCGGCCTGGACAAGGTCATCTACATGCCCGCCATGCTCACCCAGAGACTCGGCTTCTTCCAGGCCGAGGGCCTCGACGTGACGCTGCTGAGCGAACCGGCCGGTGTGCAGGCCACCACGGCGCTGGTCTCCGGTGACGTGCAGGGCGCCGTCGGCTTCTACGACCACACCCTCGACCTCCAGACCAAGAACAAGATGATCGAGTCCGTCGTGCAGTTCGCACAGGCCCCCGGTGAGGTCGAGGTGGTCTCCACCAAGGCCGCGGGCGACATCACCTCCGCCAAGGACTTCAAGGGCAAGAAGCTCGGCGTGACCGGTCTCGGCTCGTCCACCGACTTCCTCACCAAGTACCTCGCGGTGCACAACGGCCTCAAGGTCAGCGACTTCACGCCCGTCACCGTCGGCGCTGGCCAGACCTTCATCGCCGCCCTTCAACAGGGCTCCATCCAGGCCGGTATGACCACCGACCCGACCGTCGCGCAGATCCTCGACAAGGGCATCGGCAAGGTGCTGTACGACATGCGCACGCCCGAGGGCTCGCGGGAGGCGCTCGGCGGCCTCTACCCGTCCTCCAGCCTCTACATGAACACCGACTGGGTGAACGGCCACAAGGAGACCGTGCAGAAGCTGGCCAACGCCTTCGTGAAGACCCTCAAGTGGATGTCCACGCACACCCCCGAGGAGATCGCCGCGAAGATGCCCTCCGACTACGCGCAGGGCGGCGCCAAGCTGTACGCCGACTCCATCAAGGCCACGCTGCCGATGTTCACCACCGACGGCGTGATGCCCCCGGACGGCCCGGCCACCGTGGAGGCGGTCCTGAAGTCCTTCAACCCGAACCTCAAGGGCAAGAAGGTCGACCTGGAGAAGACCTACACCACGGAGTTCGTCAAGAACGTCAAGTAGCGCCTGCTCACATAGCGCCTGCTCACATAACGCCTGCTCACGTAGCGCCTCGCCACGAGCGCCCGGCGAAGAGCCCTACGACGCGCGGCCCCCGGCCACCCGCTCGATCCCCGTGACCTCCATCCGGGCGGGTGTGCCGAGGGCCGCGCCGCAGCTCTCCGGCCGCGGCGGCAGCGACGCGACCTGCGCCACCGTCACCTCCCAGACCCGCCCGTCGTCGTGCGCCACCCGCACCGCCCAGGCGCCGTCGCCCGAGGGCGCCGGGTCCGTACGCTCCACGGCTTCCACGACCACGGCCGCCGTACGGTCCTCACCGGTCAGCTCCCGTACGGCCAGATCCGCCGCCTGTCCGGGACGGTCCCACACCGAGCGGCCCCGGCAGCCGTCCAGGACCATTCGCCCGGAGCGCGCCGCCTCCAGTACGTCCTTCGCGTGGTGCGCGTCCACCCGGCCGTACGTGTAGCCGTAGGGCAGCACGAGCATGGTCGGCGCGAAACGGTGTCCGCCGAGGTGGGTGACCTCCCAGACCTCGCTGCCGCCCGAGGCGGTCAGCTCCGCGGCGAGCGGCCGGCCGCGCACCGCGCAGCAGCGGTCCCGCTTGCCGTTGGTGCACACCAGGGCGAGGGGCGCGCCGTCGTACGCGTCGCCGAATCCGTTGTGCGCGCCCGCGCCCAGCGCGGTGAAGTCCAGCGCGGTCAGCTCCGCCGGGTCGGCGACCTCGGCGGTACGGACCCAGGAGGCGCCCGGCGCGGTGTGCGCGAGGTAGACCCGGTGCCGACGCGGAAGGTGCAGGTCGGCGTGTCTGCCGGGGCGGCGGATCAGGGCGACGCGGGTGCCGGTGTCGTCGGCGAGCCGTTCCAGTTGGCGGCCGGTCGCCGGGTCCAGCCGGCTCGCCCCCAGCGCCTTCGCCCCCCACGGGCCCGGCTGCTCGATCAGCAGCCACGTCCGTGCGGTGGCCGCGGTGGCGGCCACCGGTTCGGCGAGGGACGCCGAGGCGCTGGTGCAGGTGCTCACCCGGCTGAGCCTATTGCCTCCCGGCGGCCCCCGAATCCCGGGGCGCGGCGGCCCCCGCCACCGCGCCCGTATCCAGCGACCTGTACGACAGCCTGTACGACCGGCCGTACGACAGCCTGTACGACCGGCCGCACGACACCCTGTGCGACAAGCCGCACGCCCCCGTACGACCGGCCCGCGTACGGCCCGGCGCTACACCGGTCCCGCCACCACCGCGACCGGCTTGACCAGCGGCACCCCCGAGCCGTCGCGGCGCGGGTCCTTCGGCGGCAGCTCGGCGGGAGTGCCGGTGGGCGTGGCGGCGCGGGCGGGCGCGGGACCCGCCCAGGCCAGCGCGAGACCGACCTCGCCGCGCAGGAACCGCTGGCAGCGCACACCGCCGGTGGCGCGCCCCTTGCGCGGATACTGCTCGAACGGCGTCAGCTTCGCGGTGCCCTCGGTCGTGTCGTCCAGCGTGCCCTCGGCGCGCGCGACGGTGAACACCACCGCGTCCACGGCGGGATCGACGGCGGTGAAGGAGATCACCTTGGCGCCGTCGGCGAGCTTGACGCCCGCCATGCCGCCCGCGGGCCGCCCCTGCGGGCGTACCTGCGCGGCCGGGTAGCGCAGCAGTTGCGCGTCATCGGTGATGAAGACCAGGTCCTCCTCGCCGGTGCGCAGCTCCATCGCGCCGACCACCCGGTCACCGTCCTTGAGGCCGATGACCTCCAAGTCGTCCTTGTTCGACGGGTAGTCGGGCACGACGCGCTTGACGACGCCCTGTTCGGTGCCGAGCGCGAGGCCGGGCGAGGACTCGTCGAGCGTGGTCAGGCACAGCACCCGCTCGCCGTCCTCCAGGGTGAGGAACTCCGACAGCGCGGCGCCGCCCGCCAGCGACGGCGCCCCGGCCGTGTCCGGCAGCATCGGCAGGTCGATCACGGTCAGCCGCAGCAGCCGTCCGGCGGACGTCACCGCGCCGATGTCGGCGCGCGCCGTGGTCGGCACCGCCGAGACGATCACATCGTGCTTGGCGCGCTTGGCACCGCCGTCGCTGAAGTCCTCGCCGTTGGTCGTACGGGCCAGCAGCCCGGTCGAGGAGAGCAGCACACGGCACGGGTCGTCGGCCACTTCGAGCGGCACCGAGGACAGCGGCGCGCCCGCCGACTCCAGCAGGACCGTACGGCGCTCGGTGCCGTACTGCTTGGCGACCGCGGCCAGTTCGGCCGAGACCAGCTTGCGCAGCTCCGCGTCCGAGTCGAGGATCCGGGTCAGCTCGGCGATCTCCGCGTTCAGCCGGTCGCGCTCGGACTCCAGCTCGATCCGGTCGAAGCGGGTGAGGCGGCGCAGCGGGGTGTCCAGGATGTACTGCGTCTGGATCTCGGAGAGCCCGAAGCGCTCCATCAGGCCTTCCTTGGCCGCCGACGAGTTGTCGCTGGCCCGGATGATCGCGATGACCTCGTCGATGTCGATGAGGGCCACCAGCAGACCGTCCACCAGGTGCAGCCGGTCGCGGCGCTTGGTGCGGCGGAATTCGCTGCGGCGGCGGACGACCTCGAAGCGGTGGTCGACGTACACCTGGAGCAGTTCGCGCAGGCCCAGGGTGAGCGGCTGCCCGTCCACCAGGCACACGTTGTTGATGCCGAAGGAGTCCTCCATCGGCGTCAGCTTGTAGAGCTGCTCCAGGACGGCCTCGGGGTTGAAGCCGTTCTTGATCTCGATGACCAGCCGCAGGCCGTGCTCGCGGTCGGTGAGGTCCTTGACGTCCGCGATGCCCTGGAGCTTCTTCGCGTTGACCATGTCCTTGATCTTCGCGATCACCTTCTCCGGGCCGACCGTGAAGGGCAGTTCGGTGACGACCAGGCCCTTGCGGCGCGGCGTCACGTCGTCCACCGCGACCGTCGCGCGGATCTTGAAGGTGCCCCGGCCCGACTCGTACGCGTCCCGGATGCCGGTCAGTCCGATGATCCGGCCGCCGGTCGGCAGGTCGGGGCCGGGCACGAAGCGCATCAGTGTGTCGAGGTCGGCGTTCGGGTGCCTGATGAGGTGGCGCGCGGCGGCGATGACCTCGCCCAGATTGTGCGGCGGCATGTTGGTGGCCATGCCGACGGCGATCCCGGAGGCGCCGTTGACCAGCAGGTTGGGGTACGCGGACGGCAGGACCGCGGGCTCCTGCTCCTGGCCGTCGTAGTTGGGGGCGAAGTCGACGGTGTCCTCGTCGATCGACTCCACCATGAGCTGGGCCGGGCCGGACATCCGGGCCTCGGTGTAACGCATCGCCGCGGGCAGGTCGTCCAGCGAGCCGAAGTTGCCGTGTCCGTCGACCAGCGGGAGCCGCTGCGAGAACGGCTGGGCCATCCGCACCATGGCGTCGTAGATCGACGCGTCCCCGTGCGGGTGAAGCTTGCCCATCACCTCGCCGACCACGCGGGCACACTTGACGAAGCCGCGGTCGGGCCGCAGCCCCATCTCGTTCATCTGGTAGACGATGCGGCGGTGTACCGGCTTCATCCCGTCACGGGCGTCGGGAAGCGCCCGCGAGTAGATCACCGAGTAGGCGTACTCGAGGTAGGAGGCCTGCATCTCGTCCACGACGTCGATGTCGAGGATGCGCTCCTCGAAATCGTCGGGCGGCGGGGTCTTCGCGGTGCGGCGGGCCATCTCGGCGGCTGCTCCTTCATCTGGACGGGCGGACAGGCGATCGGTCGGGCGGTCGGGCGGTGGCCGGTCGGACGATCGGACGGGCGATCAGCCGAACGGTCGGACGATCAGTCGAGCGATCAGTCGAGCGGTCGGACGGGCACAAGGCTCGGGTGGGACGCCGACCATTGTGGACCGCACTACCGACATCGCGGACCACCACCCGGTACGAGCGTGCCGTGGACGGCACGTTCACCCACGACGCGACGGGCACGTTCACCCACGGCGTGACCGGGAACTTCGCGGACGGTCGGCTCCCTTGCCTAGAGTGGCAGCACTCTACGCAGTCACGCAGCAGCGACCGGAAGGACAGCTTGCCCATGGGTCACACGGCCACGCCGGAGGCACACTCCAGCGGCCTGACAGCCACCGAGCACCGCCTGGCGAACGGCCTGCGGGTGGTGCTCTCCGAGGACCACCTCACTCCGGTCGCGGCCGTCTGCCTCTGGTACGACGTCGGTTCCCGCCACGAGGTCAAGGGCCGTACCGGCCTCGCCCACCTCTTCGAGCACCTGATGTTCCAGGGCTCCGCCAGCGTCAAGGGCAACGGGCACTTCGAACTGGTGCAGGGCGCGGGCGGCTCGCTGAACGGCACCACCAGCTTCGAGCGCACCAACTACTTCGAGACCATGCCCGCCCACCAGGTCGAACTGGCCCTGTGGCTGGAGGCCGACCGGATGGGCAGCCTGCTCACCGCGCTCGACCTGGAGAGCCTGGACAACCAGCGCGACGTGGTGAAGAACGAGCGCCGCCAGCGGTACGACAACGTCCCCTACGGCACGGCCTTCGAGCGGCTGACCGCGCTGGCCTACCCCGAGGGGCACCCGTACCACCACACGCCGATCGGCTCGATGGCCGACCTGGACGCGGCGTCGCTGGAGGACGCGCAGGCGTTCTTCCGTACGTACTACGCGCCCGGCAACGCGGTGCTGGCCGTGGTCGGCGACATCGACCCCGAGCAGACGCTGGCGTGGGTCGAGAAGTACTTCGGCAGTATCCCCGCCCACGACGGCAAGCCCGCACCGCGTGACGGCTCGCTGCCCGAGGTGATGGGCGGCCAGCTCCGCGAGGTGATCGAGGAGGACGTGCCCTCGCGCGCGCTGATGGCGGCCTACCGGCTGCCGGAGGACGGCACCGCCGACGGCGACGCGGCCGACCTGGCGCTGACCATGCTCGGCGGCGGCGAGTCGTCCCGGCTGCACAACCGGCTGGTACGGCGTGACCGCAGCGCCGTCGCCGCGGGCTTCGGCCTGCTGCGCCTCGCGGGCGCGCCGTCGCTCGGCTGGCTGGACATCAAGGCGTCCAGCGGGGTCGAACTGAGCACCATCGAGGCCGCGGTGGACGAGGAGCTGGCCCGCTTCGCCCAGGAGGGCCCCAGCCCCGAGGAGATGGAGCGCGCCCAGGCGCAGATCGAGCGCGAGTGGCTCGACCGGCTCGCCACCGTGGGCGGCCGGGCCGACGAACTGTGCCGTTACGCGGTGCTGTTCGGCGACCCGCAGCTCGCCCTCACCGCCGTCCAGCGGGTGCTGGCCGTCACCCCCGAGCAGGTGCGGGCCGTGGCCGCCGCGCGGCTGCGCCCCGACAACCGCGCGGTCCTCGTCTACGAGCCCACCGGCGGCGACGCGGCGGAGGACGCCACCGACGAAGCCACCGACGACACCACTGACGAAGCGACCGACGAAGCCACCGAGCAGGAGGGCGAGCTGTGAGCGAGACCGCGGCCGTCATGACGTTCCACCCGCAGCCGCAGGCCGGGGAGCCCCGGCCGTGGGCGTTCCCCGCCCCCGACCGCGGCACCCTGGGCAACGGTCTGACGGTGCTGACCAGCCACCGCCCGGGACAGCAGGTCGTCGCCGTCGAGGTGCTGCTCGACGCGCCGCTGGACGCCGAGCCCGAGGGTCTGGACGGCGTCGGCACCATCATGGCCAGGGCGCTGTCGGAGGGCACGGAGCAGCACACCGCCGAGGAGTTCGCGGCCGAGCTGGAGCGCTGCGGCGCCACGCTGGACGCGCACGCCGACCACCCCGGTGTGCGGGTCTCCCTCGAAGTGCCCGCCTCCCGGCTCGACAAGGCGCTCGCCCTGCTCGCGGAGGCGCTGCTGACCCCGGCCTTCCCCGAGGACGAGATCAAGCGGCTGGTCGCCAACCGGCTCGACGAGATCCCGCACGAGCTGGCCAACCCCGCCCGCAGGGCCGCGATGGCGCTGTCCAAGGAGCTGTTCGCACCGGAGCTGCGCTGCTCCCGGCCGCGCCAGGGCACCGAGGAGACCGTCCGCAGGATCGACGCGGCGGCCGTACGCGCCTTCTACCGGGCCCACGTCCGCCCGTCCACCGCGACCGCCGTGGTGGTCGGCGACCTCACCGGCATCGACCTGCCGCGGCTGCTCGACGACACCCTGGGCGGCTGGAGCGGCTCGGCCGCCAAGCCCCGCCCGCGCCCGGCGATCACCTCGGACGACACCGCGCGCGTGGTCATCGTGGACCGGCCGGGCGCGGTGCAGACCCAGCTCCTCATCGGCCGTACCGGCGCCGACCGGCACGACCCGGTGTGGGCGGCCCGCGTGATCGGCACCTACTGCCTGGGCGGCACCCTGACCTCCCGCCTGGACCGCGTGCTGCGCGAGGAGAAGGGCTACACCTACGGCGTACGCGCCTTCGGACAGGTGCTGCTCGGCTCCGCCGACGGTACGGGCGCCGCGCTGCTGGGCATCAGCGGCTCGGTGGCCACCGAGGTCACCGGGCCCGCGCTCGCCGACACCTGGCAGGTCATCAGGACGCTCGGCGAGGGCGGCCTGACCGACGAGGAGCGGGACGTCGCCGTACAGAATCTGGTCGGTGTGGCGCCGCTGCGCTACGAGACGTCGGCGGCCGTCGCGGCCACGCTGACCGACCAGGTCGAGCAGCAGCTCCCGGACGACTACCAGGCCGAGCTCTACGCGCGGCTGGCGGCCACGGGCACGGTGGAGGCGACCGCCGCGGTCGTCAACGCCTTCCCGCTCGACCGGCTCGTGGTGGTCCTGGTCGGGGACGCGTCCGTCATCGCCGGGCCGGTGGGCGAGTTGGGCATCGGACCGGTGAACATCATCACGTAGTACCGGACGGTCGGACCCGCGTCACGCGGGTCACGCGCCACCCGGCGCGAGCGGTCGGCACCGCTCGCGCCATCCTTCCCCGGAACCCCGGCAGCCCCCTGCGGCGCCGGGGTTCCGGGCGTTTTCGACCGCCGCGCGGGCGTTTTCGAGCGCCGTGCGGGAGTTGGGGAGGGCTTGCGGGGGAGTGTCAGCGAAGTGTGGCGTACGCAACAAATCAGCTGATCTGTTTGGCGGATGGGCGAAACCGCGGTTAGCGTCTTCGCTCGTTGCCCGTCAGCAGCAGCCGCGTCCGGCGGCACGCGGGCACACATCGCCGAGTCCCCGTCAGGGGAGCCGGGGACCCAGCCCTCTCGCGAGGGAGCAGTCCCTGGGGTGAATCGGGACCGACCGCCGAGCGGCGGGCGGACCCGTAGGAGACCTTCCTGCTCCGAACCCGTCAGCTAACCCGGTAGGCGAGAAGGAAGGAAAGGAGCGACGCCTCTTCATGGCGTTCACCGTTCTGCCCGCGCCCAGCGGGAAGCACCGCCGTCCCCGTCGCGGCGCCGCACGCACCGTCCGCGGTGGCGGCACGCTCGCCGGAGTCGCGGTGCTCACCGCGACCGGAGCGTTCGGGGCCACCTCGATGACCGCCACGGCCCACGCCGAGAGCGCGCACGACGCCGTCGCGAACACCGTCTTCGCCCGTACCGCCGATGTGACCGGCTCGCTCGCCGACTCCCTGGCCGCGCAGGCGGAGGCCCAGCGCAAGGCCGCCGAGGCCGCGAAGGCCACGGCGGAGGCCGACCGCAAGCAGGCGGAGGCCGCCGCCCGCGCCAAGGCGGCCAAGGCCAAGGCCGACGCGGCAGCCGCGAAGGCCAAGGCGGAGGCCGCGGCCAAGGTCCGGGCCGCCCGCGAGGCCAAGGCCCGCGCCGACCGCGCCGCCGCCGAGCGCAAGCGTCTCGGCTCCTTCGTCCTGCCGGTCGACAGCTCCTACGTCTCCACCGCCTACCACTCCTCCAGCGGCCTGTGGTCCTCCGGCTACCACACCGGCATCGACTTCCACGCGGCCAGCGGCACCACCGTGCACGCGGTCGGCTCCGGCACCGTGGTCGAGGCCGGCTGGGGCGGCTCGTACGGCAACAACATCGTGATCCGGATGTCCGACGGGATGTACACCCAGTACGGCCACCTGTCCTCGATCCAGGTCTCGGTCGGCCAGAGCGTCACGCCCGGCCAGCAGATCGCCCTGTCCGGCGCGACCGGCAACGTCACCGGGCCGCACCTGCACTTCGAGACCCGTACCGGACCCGACTACGGCTCCGACGTCGACCCCATCGCCTACCTGCGCAAGCACGGCGTCTCGGTCTGACCCCAGGACCCCGCAGGGGTCCCGCCACCGCCCCCCTGGAACCACCGCACCACCCCCCTCAGCGCGAAGGCCCCGGCTCCCCCCGCCGGGGCCTTCGTCCGTCCCGTACCCGTCCCGTACCCGTCCCGTACCCGTCCGCATCGGTCCCGCGCGCCAAAAGAAGTCCCATATTCGGGACTGTGATCGGAATCCCTGGTGTGCTGGAATAGGGTTACCGCAGAATGTGCGGAAAGAATGGGGTCCTGCGATGCGGAATCGGATGTGAACGGGACGGACGGCACGGGGCGGCGTATCTCCGCCCAGGTGGTGTGTACGGCCATCCGCGACGACATTGTCAGCGGTTTCTTCCCGCCGGGCGGCCGGCTGACGGAGGAACTGCTCGCGCAGCGGTACGGGGTGTCGCGTGTGCCGGTCCGCGAGGCGCTGCGCACCTTGGAGTCCGAGGGCTTCGTCCGCACCCGCAGGCACGCCGGCGCGTCGGTGGCCGAGCCCACCGAGCAGGAGGCGGCCGACCTTCTGGAACTGCGCGGCCTGTTGGAGCCGCTGGGCGCCGCGCGCGCCGCCCAGCGCCGTACCGACGCGCATCTGAAGGTGCTGCGCGGGCTCGTACGCCTAGGTCAGGAGCGCGCGGTCCAGGGCCAGTTGTCCGACCTGCCGTCGCTCGGCGGCTGGTTCCACGAGACGCTGGCGCAGGCGTCGGGCAGTCCCACGCTGGCCGCGCTGCTCACGCAGCTGCGCCACAAGATCGCCTGGGTGTACGGCGACGACGTGCCCACGCGCGCGGTGGAGTCGTGGGAGGAGCACGCGGCGCTCGTGGACGCGGTGGCGCGCGGTGACGCCGAGCGGGCCCGCAAACTGGCCGCGGGGCACGTGGAGCGGAGCGCCGCGGTGAGGATTCTGAAACATCCCGTAAACGCGGTGCGCCGCCGCCATTAACAATCGCACCGTATACAAGTGCGTAGAATTGCGGCACCCGTAAATGCAATAAAGCGGGGCCGGTGCAATCCGGGTGGATTGTCCGGCCCCGCTGAATTCCGCTGTCCGGTGGCGGGACAAAGATCCCCGGACGTGTTCCGGCCACGCGAAGGGCGCTTCGCGCGGCAGGGCGCACCGCCCGAAGGCCCGGTCGCGCGAAAGCGCGGCCGGGGAGGGCGGGCGCGCCCCGCCGCGTCTCAGACGGTCTCGGGGAGCTCTTCCAGGCCCTCGGCGACGAGCTTCGCCAGCCGGTCGAGCGCGGCGTCGGCGCCGTCGGCCTCCGAGGCGAGCACGATCTCCTCGCCGCCCTGCGCGCCGAGGCTGAGCACGGCCAGCATGGACGCGGCGTTGACCGGGCCGCCGTCGGCCTTCGCGATCGTCACGGGGACGCCCGCGGCCATGGCCGCGCGGACGAAGATGGACGCGGGGCGGGCGTGCAGGCCCTCCGCCCAGCCGACGTTGACACGGCGCTCAACCATGGTGCTGCCCTTCGGGTCGTTCCAGTTGTCTAGACCAGTTTCGCACGGCCGGAGCGCTGCTCCGGCACGTCGGCACGATCGCGGCCCCCACCAGACTGCCCCCTGCGCGTCGGCTCCGCGAGTGTGACGCGCCCGCCGGGCCACCCGCTTACGCTGGGGCCATGAGCGAGCAGACGGCGCATCCGTACCCCGTCCACTGGGAGGCGGACGTCGTACTGCGGGACGGCGGGATCGCCCACATCCGGCCGATCGGGCCCGACGACGCGGGACGGCTCGTCGACTTCTACGAGCAGGTCTCCGACGAGTCGAAGTACTACCGCTTCTTCGCGCCCTACCCCCGGCTGTCCGACCGGGACGTGCACCGCTTCACGCACCACGACTACAACGACCGCGTCGGCCTGGCCGCCACCGTCGGCGGCGACTTCATCGCCACCGTCCGCTACGACCGCACCGACGACGCGGGCCGGGCCGTCTCCGCCGACAAGGGCACCACCGGCACCCGCGCCGAGGTCGCCTTCCTCGTCCAGGACGCGCACCAGGGCCGCGGCGTCGCCTCCGCGCTGCTCGAACACATCGCCGCCGTCGCCCGCGAGCGCGGCATCCTGCACTTCACCGCCGAGGTCCTGCCCACCAACCGCAAGATGGTCAAGGTCTTCACCGACGCGGGCTTCACCCAGCAGCGCAGCTTCACCGACGGCGTCGTCCACCTCGAACTCGACCTGGAACCCACCGAGCAGTCCGTCCAGGTGATGCGGGCCCGCGAACACCGCGCCGAGGCCCGCTCCGTCCAGCGGCTGCTGCGCCCCGGCTCGGTCGCCGTCGTCGGCACCGGCCGCAGGCCGGGCGGCGTCGGCCGTACGCTGCTGCGCAACATCGTCGCGGGCGGCTTCACCGGCCACGTCTACGCCGTCAACCGCTCCTTCCCCGACGGCGGAACCGACATCGACGGCGTGCCCGGCCACCGCTCCGTCCTCGGCATCGGCGCGCCCGTCGACCTCGCCGTGATCGCCGTGCCCGCCGACCGGGTCCCCGAGGCCGTCGCCGACTGCGGCGCCGCGGGCGTCCAGGGCCTGGTGGTGGTCGCCGCCGGATACTCCGAGACCGGCGAGGAGGGCAGGGCGCGCCAGCGCGAGCTGGTCCGGCAGGCCAGGAGCCACGGCATGCGGGTGATCGGCCCGAACGCCTTCGGCGTCCTCAACACCGCCGCCGGGGTCCGGCTCAACGCCTCCCTGTCGCCCGAGATGCCGCGCAGCGGACGCCTCGGCCTGTTCACCCAGTCCGGCTCGATCGGCATCGCCCTGCTCTCCGGACTGCACCGCCGCGGCGCGGGCCCCTCCTCCTTCGTCTCCGCGGGCAACCGCGCCGACGTCTCGGGCAACGACCTCCTCCAGTACTGGCAGGACGACCCCGACACCGACGCCGTCCTGATGTACCTCGAATCCTTCGGCAACCCGCGGAAGTTCACCCGACTCGCCCGCCGCACCGCCGCCGCCAAACCGGTGGTCGTCGTCAAGGGCGCCCTGCACTCCGGCTCCGTCCCGGCAGGACACGCCGTGCCCGCCACCCGCATCCCCGACTCCACCGTCTCCGCGCTCTTCCGGCAGGCCGGGGTGATCCGCGTGGACACCGTCACCGAACTGCTGGACGCCGGACTCTTCCTGGCCCTCCAGCCGCTGCCCGCGGGCGACCGGATCGCCGTCCTCGGCAACTCCGAATCGCTCGGCCTGCTCACCTACGACGCCGCGCTCACCGCGGGACTGCGGCCCGCCGCGCCCCTCGACCTCACCACCGCGGCCACCCCCGACGACTTCGCCGCCGCCCTCGGCGCCGCGCTCGCCGACCCCGGCAGCGACGCCGTCGTCGTCACCGCGATCCCGCGCGTCGGCTCCGAGGACGCCCCCGACCCCGAGTCCGGCGACGACCCGGCGCTCGCCGAGGCGCTGCGCCGTACGACCGCCGCCGCGGGCGGCGGCAAGCCGGTGGTGGTCGCCCACCTCGCCCTGGAGACCCTGGCCGACCGGCTCGGCGCGCCCGGCGACGAGGCCGCCTCCCGTATCCCCGCCTACTCCGCGCCCGACCGGGCCGTGCGCGCGCTCGCCGAGGCCGCCGCCTACGCGGCCTGGCGCGCCGGATCGGCGGACCCGGGCCGCATCCCGCAGTTCGACGACATCCAGGAGGCCGCGGCGGCCGACGACGTACGCCGCCTGCTGCCGCCCGGCGAGGCGCCCGAGGGCGGGATCTCGCTCGGCGACGCGGACACCGCGACGCTGCTCGGCCGGTACGGCATCCAGGTGCGCGGCGCGCTCCCCGCCCCCGACGCCGACACCGCCGTGGCCGCCGCCGCCCGGCTCGGCTACCCGGTCGCCCTCAAGACCACCGCCCCCCACCTGCGGCACCGCGCCGACCTCGGCGGCGTACGCCTGGACCTGGCGGACGAGGGCGACCTGCGGCGCGCCTACGACGAGCTGACCGCGCGGCTGGGCACCCCGCGGGAGCTGCTGCCCGTCGTGCAGGCGATGGCGCCGCGCGGGGTGGACACGGTGGTACGGGCGGGCGTCGACCCCGCCGCGGGCGCCGTGCTGTCCTTCGGCCTGGCGGGCGCGCCCTCGGAGCTGCTCGGCGACACCGCCCACCGGCTCGTCCCCGCCACCGACCGGGACGCGGCCGAACTGGTCCGCTCCATCAAGGCCGCGCCGCTGCTGTTCGGCTGGCGCGGCGCCGAGCCGGTCGACACCGACGCGCTGGAGGAGCTGCTGCTGCGCGTGTCGCTGCTGACCGCCGACCTCCCGGAGGTCGTCGCGGTCGACCTGGAACCGGTGGTGGTCTCCTCGCGCGGCCTGACCGTCCTCGGCGCGTCCGTCCGCCTGGCCAGGCCGCCCGCCCGCACCGATCTCGGGCCGCGGGCGCTGTCCTCGTTCTGACCCGGCGCCCGCTCCCGCGCCCGCCCGCACGCCGGGTCGCGCTCCGAGCACGTCGCGGTCGTACCTGGCCCTTAGGATGGTCGGCATGGCGAAGACCGGTACTACGACTCAGGGCCTGCGCACGGCCATCGAGCGCAGCGGCTACTACCCCACCCTCGTGGCGGAGGCCGTCGAGGCGGCGGTGGGACGCGAGCCGGTCTCCTCCTACCTGGTCCACCAGGAGACCAGCTTCGACGCCAACGAGGTCCGTCGTCATGTGACCGTGCTGGTGCTCACCGACAGCCGCTTCATCGTCAGCCACACCGACGAGCAGGCCGCCGACGACACCTCGCCGACGCCGTACGCCACCACGTCCACCGAATCGGTGAAGATCGGCCGGATCTCCTCGGTCGTGGTCAGCCGGGTGGTCGCGAACCCGGAGTCGTACACGCCCGGCACGCTGCCCCGCGAAGTGGTGCTCACCATCGGCTGGGGCGCGGTCTCGCGGCTCGACCTGGAGCCCGCCGCCTGCGGCGACCCCAACTGCGAGGCCGACCACGGCTACACCGGCTCCTCGACCGCCGACGACCTGTCGCTGCGGGTCAGCGAGGCGGGCGACGGCCCGGACACCGTCCGCCAGACCCTGGCCTTCGCGCAGGCGCTCTCCGAGGCGACAGCGGCCACTGACTGATGGTCCAGCCGCTGCACGGCGGGTACGGTTCCGCGCCGCTCGATCCGCGTACCGCTCCCGTACCCGACTACGGCACCGGCGCGCTCTGTGACGTCATCCCGGCCGCCGTCGCCGGATTCGCCGTCCCCGGCATGCCGGCCACCGGCCTGGAACTGGCGCCCGCCGACCGGGTCTGCGTCTTCCTCGTGGACGGCCTCGGCTGGGAGCTGATCCTCGCCCACCCCGACGAGGCGCCGTACCTCACCTCGCTGCTGCCGACCTCGCGCGGCGGCACCGGCCGCCCGCTGACCGCCGGATTCCCGGCGACGACCGCGACCTCGCTCGGCTCGGTCGGCACCGGGCTGCCGCCGTCCGCGCACGGCCTGGCGGGCTACACCACGCTCAATCCGGCCACCGGCGAGCTGATGAACCAGCTGCGCTGGCAGCCCTGGACCGCGCCGCACGTCTGGCAGCCGCACCCCACCGTCTTCCAGCTCGCCGACGCCGCCGGGATCGCCACCTGCCAGGTCTCCTCGCCGACCTTCGTCAACACCCCGCTGACCAAGGTCGCGCTGTCCGGCGGCACCTTCCACGGGCGTCTCACCGGCGAGGAGCGGATGGACCTGGCCGCCGACCGGCTCGGCGCCGCCGACCGCACGCTGGTCTACACGTACTACAGCGAGCTGGACGGCATGGGGCACCGGCACGGCGTCGACTCCGACGCCTGGCGCGGCCAGCTCATGATGGTCGACCGGCTGGCGCAGCGGCTCGCCGAGCAACTGCCGCCGCGCAGCGCCCTGTACGTCACCGCCGACCACGGCATGATCGACATCCCCTTCGACGAGCGGTCCCGGATCGACTTCGACGAGGACTGGGAACTGCGCGCCGGGGTCGCGGTGCTCGGCGGCGAGGCCCGCGCCCGGCACGTCTACGCGGTGCCCGGCGCCGCCGCCGACGTGCACGCGGTGTGGAGCGAGGTCCTCGGCGAGCAGATGTGGGTGGCGACCAGGGCCGAGGCGATCGAGGCGGGCTGGTTCGGACCGCCGCCCGACGAGCGGGTGTTCGGCCGGATCGGCGACGTCGTGGCCGTCGCCCGCGACGACATCGCGGTCGTCGCCCACCGCACGGAATCGGGGGAGTCGAAGATGGTCGGCCTGCACGGTTCGATGGCCGCCGCCGAGCAGCTCGTACCGCTGCTCGAAGTACGCTCCTGAGGCCCGCCCGCCCCCGCGCTCTCCCGCCCCCGCGCTTTCCCGCCCCCCATCGAAAGGCCGTCGTCCTTCCCATGCCCGAGCTGGTCTTCTTCTCCGGAACGATGGACTGCGGCAAAAGCACCCTCGCCCTCCAGATCGTCCACAACCGCACCGCTCGCGGCCTCCAGTCGGTGATCTTCACCAGGGACGACCGCGCGGGCGAGGGCAAGCTCTCCTCGCGGCTCGGCCTGGTCACCGACGCCGTCGAGGTCGCGGACGGCATGGACCTGTACGGCCACGTGGTCGGCGTGCTCAGCCGCGGCGGCCGGGTGGACTACGTGATCGTGGACGAGGCGCAGTTCCTCGCGCCCGAGCAGATCGACCAGTTGGCGCGGGTGGTCGACGAACTCGACCTGGACGTCCACGCGTTCGGCATCACCACCGACTTCCGCACCCGGCTCTTCCCCGGCTCGCAGCGGCTGATCGAACTCGCCGACCGGGTCGAGGCCCTTCAGGTCGAGGCGCTGTGCTGGTGCGGCGAGCGCGCCACCCACAACGCCCGTACGGTCGACGGCGTGATGGTCGTCGAGGGCGCGCAGGTGGTGATCGGCGACGTCGACCGGTCCGGCGAGGTCGGCTACGAGGTGCTGTGCCGCCGTCACCACCGCCGCCGGATGACCAGCGCGACCGCGGGCGCGGGCACGCTCTCGCCCGACGTGCTGCCGGTCACCCACTCCTGACCGCGGCGGTCACCCGCTCATGACGACGGGCCCGGCCGGCCGCACGACGGCGGTCGACCGGGCCCGCCCGCCGGTCAGTTGACGCCGACCGGACCGAAACGCGCCACGACCGTGCGGTCCCCGGTCACCGGCACGGTGATCGTCGGCCCGCTGTCGGGCAGTTGGGCGCCGTCGAGCGTCCAGCCCAGCAGTTGGAAGCCGGGCGCCGGTACGGCCGTCACGGTCGCGGTGTCGCCGCGCTCGAAGCGGCCCGGCTCCGTCTGGTTCCCGCCGACGGTGACCTTCCCGCCGCTCGCGGGCTCGGCCGTGGCGGTCACCGACTGCTGCACCATGTTGATCGCCATGATGCCCAGCAGCTTCGCGGGACCGGTGGACGTCGCGCCGTTGTAGCGCAGCACGTTGACCGCCGTGACGTCGGCTGAGGCGCCCGCCTTCACGGTGTAACCGCCGTCGCCGAGGTTGTCCGTGCCCAGGTTGAAGGCGCGGACGTCACCGGAGGTGACCACCAGACCGTTGTGCATGCCGTAGCCGAAGACGTCCGAGACCGTCAGGCCGCGGGCGCCGTCGACATGCACCAGGTCGGTGTTCTTGCGGGTGAACCCGTCGATGGTCTGCGCGAACAGATCGCTGCCGAGGCCCCAGCCGGGAATGCCGAAGCCGGTGCGGTTCACCGCGTTGCCGTTGCTGAGCACACCGTCGACCAGACCGCCGCGGCCCGCGCGCGCCGTGACGCCCCGGTTGAGGAAGACCCCGGTCAGCTTGTGCACCACGAAGCCGTCGTTGCCCTCGTCCACGGCGTTCCACGCGTTGGTCAGACCGACGTCGACCACATACGTGCCGCGGCCGGTGCCCCGGATGTCGTACGGGTAGGGGACGTAGCCGGTCGCGGGGTTGTTCTCCGGGTGGAAGACCCGCAGACCGCGCACGCCCGAGCCGTTTCCGGCGAGCGTGACGAAGGCGGCGTCGGTGTCGGCGTTCGCGGTGTTCCGGCCCGCGTAGGCGAACAGCACGGTGCCGCCGCTGGCGCCGTCCTCGTCGCGGTTCGGCGAGGACGAGGCGCCCCGCAGTTCGACCCCGGCCGGTACCCGCAGCCGGCCCTCGACCCGGTACCAGCCCGCGGGCAGGTACACGGTGCCGCCGCCCCGCGCGCCCGCCCGGTCCAGCAGCCGCTGGATGCCCGCGGTGGCGTCGGCGGCGGGCTGATAGCCCACGCCGTGCGGGACGGCGCCCGCCGCGTACAGCGCGTGCCCGCGAGGCGCGGGCAGGTCGGGTGCGGCGGCCCGGACCGGTACGGGACCGGGCATCGTCACGACCGTGCCGGAGGTCGCGCCGTCCAGCGCCGTGCCGGTGACCTTCACAAATCCCTTGGTGGCGTTGCGGATCGACGCGACGCTGCCCTGGAGCGTGCCCCCGGCCACCGTCATGCCCCAGCGGGTGTCGATGTCGTCCACCTGGAGGGCCACATCGGTGCGCACCACCCGGGTCTGCTGGAACGCGCCGACGAAAGCCGCCCGTTGGCCCTTCACGACCTGGATGCCGGTGCGGTAGTCGGACAGCGAGATCCGGGAGAACTGGTCCCACTCCAGGTCACCGAGGACGAGTCCCGTGCCGTTGGCCCGCGTCCACCGGTCGAGCGCCGACCGCGCGGGCGGGTCGTACGCCGAAGGCGCGTGCGCCCAGTAGGAGTTGGAGAAGGTGATGTCGCTCCAGGTGCCGACGTCCGAGCCGTTGTAACCGGTGGCCCCGGTGAACAGCACCGTCCCCTTGATGTCGGCGAGCGTCGCCGACTCGTGCACCTGGCCCTGCACCGCGGGCCTGCCGCGGTCGTCGGTCTTCGTGGAGACCCCGACACCCTTGTACGAGTTGAGCATCGTGACGTGCGCGACCGTGCTCATCATGAAATTCGCGTCGCTCTGCCAGGCCGACCCCGGAATCTCGAAGGTGTTGTTGTACGGCACCGGGTGGGCCGCGTTCTGCCGCGGGTAGTAGGTGGTCAGGCCCTGGACAGAGGCGCTGCCGCCGACCCGGAAGAGCACCGGCCCGTCGGCGCCCGGCGGCAGGTCGGCGCGGATCACCGTGCCGTAGCCGCCGGACCCGCGGTCCGGGTCGCGCCGGTCGCCGATCAGCGAGCAGAAGGCCGGGACCTCCACGGTGGTGGTGAGGCGGTAGGTGCCCGCGCCCAGCCACACCGTGCCGCCGCCCGCGTCCTGGCAGTCGTACAGCGCGGACTGCACGGCGGCGGTCGCGTCCCTCCTCCCCGAGGTGTCGACGCCGTAGTCGCGGATGTCGAAGTCGGCGACGACCGGAGCGCCGGTCGAGTAGCGGGTGGTGACCAGCTTCGGGTGCGGTGTGACCACCCGCTGGTCGCGGACCTCGAGGACGGCGAGACCCACCTTGGTCTGGCCCGCGCTGTACCCGTGGATCGCCAGCCGGACGTACCGGGCGGTCGTCGGAGCGAAGGCGGTGGTGAACACCGAGCCGCCGACGGCCCCGGTGCGGCCCACGTCCGTGAAACGCGTCCCGTCCGTGGACACCTGGACGGTGTAGTCGGAGGAGAAGGCGCCGGTCCAGCCGGCCTTGACCTGGTTGAAGCGCTTGGCCGCGCCCAGGTCCACGGTGAAGGTCTCGCCCGTCCCGCCGTCCCCGCTGACCCAGGCGCTGCCGCCGTTCCCGTCGATCGCCGCGGCCGGGGCGGACCCGGCGGCGGTGGACGAGGCGGTGGCGGTGCCCAGGTGCGCCAGGTCGGTGTTCACGGCGGCGGCGTGGAAGACGTCGAGCGCGGCGGCCAGCGCGTGGAAGGCGGTACGGGCCTGCTCGTCGGTGACGCCGGCGCCGTTCGCGACCGCGCGGGCCGCGTCGGCGGCCTGCTGGAGCGCGGCCTTCGCGCCGACCGGGTACTGCCCGTCGCGGGTGCCCTCGCGGGCCGCGAGGTAAGCCAGATCGGCCTGCGCCACAAGCTGCTTGAGGCCGGTCGTCGGGTCGAGCACGCGCGGCAGCGCGGTCACCGAGACGCGGGCGACCTTCAGTTCGGCCGGGCTGCCGCCGGTGGTGATGCGGAAGTCCGAGCCGTTGGAGCGGTTGGTGAGGATCGCGTCGTCCAGCAGGAAGGTGTGGGTCTTCCAGGTCCCCGAGTCGCCGTAGGTGAAGACCGGCGAGTTCTTGAACATCTCCGGGATCGTGTCGCCGGGGGAGTCGTACTGGAGCTGGATCGCTCCGTTGCCCCGGTCGAGGTAGTCGACGGTGACCGCGACCGGGTCGCGGTTGTCGTACAGCGCGGTGTCGTCCACGTTCATGTAGAAGAAGCCGGTCTCGGCGCCCGGGTGGCTCTGGTCGGTTCCCCAGTAGCCGCGGCCCGCCTCCGTGCCGGTCACCAGGTGCGTGTCGTTGTCGCCCGCCCGCGGCGAGATGCCGTGCGCGTCGACCGCGGTGCCGAGGTCCACGGACTGGCCCGCGGCGACCCTCACCGACGCCACCGTCACGTCGGCGGGCGCCCCGTCCTTCGACCCCGACAGCCGCAGCTCACGGCCCGCCTCCGTCCCGAAGTCCGCCGGTACGGTGAAGGCTTCCGTCGTCCATCCGGCCGCTCCGGTGAGCGGCACGCTGCCGACGAGGTCGCTCGCGCCGCGCGTCAGCCGAAGCGTCGTCCCGTCGGGCGCGTCGTCGTACGTCACCGCCACGGTGACCTGGCCGGCGCCGCCGACGGTGTCGGTCCACTCCCGGTCCAGCGCCAGCTTGATGTAGTCCGTGCCGGCCGCCACATCGGTCTGCCAGTACGGCTTTCCGTTCTTCTCACCGGTGCGCAGGCCGTCGGCGGAGTCGCCCGCGCTCGCCGTCAGGCCCAGCGTGACCGGTTTCGGGCCGAGGTCGGCGCCGACGCCCAGCGGATACAGCGCCGCCGCGGCGGCCCGCGACGACGGAGGGAGCAGCAGGGCCGCGAGCAGCAGCAGTGCTAACGCGGCGGGGGGCCGCAGCCATCGTGCGAGGGTGGGTCTCATGTGGCTTCTCCTACGGAGGGTCGGTTTCCAGGGGGAAGGGCGGTACGCCAGGTCTTGAGAGGCGCGGGGAACGGTGCGATCAGCCACGACGGGCCTGCGGGGGCAACCGGCCCGCGTCGGGCGGACACTAAGGACGCGCCAGGCGGAGCGTCAGGATCTGGAACGGGCGCAGGTCCAGCGGGAAGGAGCCGTCCCCGGCCCGGGGGAGGGGAGCGGTGGGGCTCTCCAGGAGGTCGGTGACGTGCGCCGCGGCGACGGGGAAGCCGGTGTGCAGCGCCCCGCGCGCGCCGCCGCCGCGCGACTCGTAGAGCCGGACGACCACATCGCCGCCGCGGTCGTCGGCGAGCTTCACCGTCTCCACGACGATGTCGGGGTTGTCGACGGTGACGAACGACGGCCCGGCGGCGGCCCCGCCGGTCGACGCCGAACTGCCCGGCCGCAGCGGCAGGTTGAAGGAGTAGCCGGAGGCGACGGCGTCGCCGACCCCGGCGCCGACCACCAGGCCGTAGGCGAAGGAGTGCCGCCCCCGGTCGGCCTGCGGGTCGGGGCTGTGCGGCGCGCGCAGCAGCGACAGCCGCAGCGTGGTGGTCGTACCGCCGTCGTCGCGGGTCAGGCGCGAGACGTCGTGGCCGTAGGTGGAGTCGTTGACGACGGCGGCTCCCCAGCCGTGCTCGCCCACGTGCACCCAGCGGTGGGCCCAGAGTTCGAAGCGGGCGGCGTCCCAGCTCGTGTTCTCGTGGGTGGGGCGCTGGACGTGCCCGAACTGGATCTCGGCGCTCTCGCGCTCCGCGTGCACGTTCAGCGGCCACGCGGCCTTGAGGAGGGTGTCCCGCTCCTGCCAGTCGATGTCGGTCCGGACGGTCAACCGGGCGCTTCCGGCGGTGAGTTGCAGGTCCTGCGCGAGGTGCGAGCCGCCGAAGGAGCGCGTGACGCGCACCGACGCGAGCAGCGGCCCGGCCTCGGTGACCTCGACGGCGTCGGCGGCGGTGAGGTCGCGGACGGTGTCCCGGTAGTAGCCGTCGATGTTCCAGGCGCTCCACCGGTTGGGGTCGTCCGGGTGGAGTTGCAGCAGATTGCCCGCCGCGCCGGGGGCGATCGCCTCGCGTCCGGCGCGCAGGTCGTACGCGGACCGCACGAGGCCGTCGGCGTCGATCCGTATCCGCAGCACCCCGTTGTCGAGGGTGATCCCGGTGGTGTCCTCGGTGACCGAGACCGGGGGCAGCGCGGAGCGCACGGCCTGACCGGTGCCGAAGGCGGGGGCCTCGACGAGGACGGCGGTACGTCCGTCGGACAGCGGCTGGCCGTCGGCGGCGGGGGTGCCCGCGGGCAGGACGGCCACCTCGCGGCGCGCGTAGGGCCCGGCGTTGTAGAAGACGGGTCCTGAGTCGGCGGGTCCCGAACCGGCGGGTCCTGAGCCGGCGGGCCCCGAACCTGCGGGTCCCGCGCCCGTCCCCGCACCCACCGCGGCCTCGATCACCTCGGCCAACTCGGCCTGCAACTCGCGGTGTACGGCCTCCGCCTCCCGGTGCACCCAGGCGATCGAGGAGCCCGGCAGGATGTCGTGGAACTGGTGCAGCAGCACCCGCCGCCAGATCGACTCCAGCCGCTCGTACGGGTAGGGGGCGCCGCCGCGGACCGTGGCCGCCGCCGACCACAGCTCGGCCTCGCGCAGCAGCGCCTCCGCACGCCGGTTGCCGCGCTTGGTACGGGCCTGGCTGGTGTAGGTGCCGCGGTGATTCTCCAGGTACAGCTCGCCGCGCCAGACCGGCAGCCGCTCGTACTCCTCGCGCGCCTCGTCGAAGAAGGCCGAGGGGTCGCCGACTTCCACGCGGGTGGAGCCCTCCAGGTCGCGCAGCCGCCGCGCCTTCTCCAGCATCTCGCGGGTCGGCCCGCCGCCGCCGTCGCCGAAGCCGAAGGGGGCGAGCGAGCGGGTGGCGGCGCCCTTGTCGGCGAAGTTGTGCTCGGCGTGGGCCAGTTCGGCGCCGGTCAGGGAGGCGTTGTAGGTGTCGACCGGCGGGAAGTGGGTGAAGATCCGGGTGCCGTCGATGCCCTCCCAGTGGAAGGTGTGGTGCGGCAGCCGGTTGGTCTCGTTCCACGAGAGCTTCTGGGTGAGGAACCAGCGGGCCCCGGCCAGCGCGGCGAGCTGCGGGTACGCGGCGGTGTAGCCGAAGGAGTCGGGCAGCCACACGCCGTCCTGCGGGATGCCGAACTCCTCGGCGAAGAACCGCCGCCCGTAGACGAGTTGGCGGGCCAGCGCCTCACCGCCGGGCAGATTGCCGTCCGCCTCCACCCACATGCCGCCGACCGGCGCCCAATTGCCGTCGGACACCGCCTTCTTGATCCGCTCGAAGATCTCGGGGCGGCGCTCCTTCATCCACGCGTACTGCTGCGCGGAGGAGCAGGCGAAGACCAGCTCCGGGTACTCCTGGGCCAGCGTCGTCATATTGGTGAAGGTCCGGGCGCACTTGCGGACCGTCTCGCGGACCGGCCACAGCCACGCCGAGTCGATATGGGCGTGCCCGACCGCGGTGACGGTGTGCGCGGAGGCGTGCGCGGGCCGGGACAGCACGTCCGTCAGCCGGTCGCGGGCGGCCTGCGCGGTGGCCGCGACCGCGCGCACGTCGACCGCGTCGACCGCCCGCTGGAGCGCCCGCAGGATCTCGTGCCGCCGCGACCCGTCTGTCGGCAGCTCGCGCATCAGCTCGTCCAGCACCTCCATGTCGTGCAGCAGGTGCCACACCGCGTCCTCGCGCACCGCGATCTCGGCGGCGCGCAGCCGGTACAGGTGCTCCTCGCCCGCGGTGTCCCGCGAGCCGTAGTGCGTGCCGACCGCGAGCGCGCCCTCGATCATCGGGTTCGCCGCCAACTCCACCAGCAGCTCGACCGGTTCGCCGCCCGCGGCGGGCTCCGCGAGCAGCACCGAGCGGTGGTGCGGGTGCAGGCCCTGCACGGGTGCGCCCGCCGCGTCGTGGACGAAGCCCTCGGCCTGGCCGCCGGGGCCCTTCGTCGGGTCGAAGCCCAGGTCGAAGACGGCCTCCACCCGGCGGCCCGCCCAGGCCGCCGGTATCCGGCCGGTCGCCCGCAGCCAGGTCGTCGACCACGGACCGCCCCAGGTGTCGCCGATCGCGGCGGGCGCGTACGTCGCGGCCAGCGCGTCGGCCACCGGTACGGGTTCGCCCGGCACCTGCCAGGCGGCGAGATCGAGGGTCAGCGCGTCACTGTAGAGGGCGGGACGGACCACCTGAGCGAGGAATTTGGTGATCCGCTCTTCGACGATGTGCCGGTCGTCATGCACAGTTGCGTTTCCTTCTGCCGTGGGCGGGCGGGTGCCGGAAGGGCGGGCGGATGCGGGAGGGCGAGTGCTCGCGGGAAAGCCGTGGGGGACGTGGGGGAGGGGTCAGGTACGGCGCTCCGCTCCGGCCGTACGCCAGGTGCGCCGGGGCGTGAAGCCCAGCAGCTCCGTGCAGGCGGCCGTGTCGAAGAGCGAGGCGTGGTCCGGGAGGCCGCTGCGCAGCGGCACCCCCGGATGGTGACGGGCCATCAGTTCCGCGGACGGCAGCGCGGATGTCGTGTCGGCGGCCGTGACGTTGACGACGTGACAGCCGGTCAGCTCGGTCTCCAGCGCGCGCCGTACCGCCTCGGCCGCGTCCAGGGTGTGCAGCCAGCCCCACAGGTCGTGCCGCTGACCGGCCGGGTCGGCGGCGCAGGCGTCCAGGAAGTGGCCGAGCCGGTCGCCGGTCCCGGTGAAGGGCAGCCGCAGACAGACCGCGTCCAGGCCCCAGCGCCGGTGCGCGGTGCGTGCCACCTCCTCCAGCGCGGCCTTCGACAGGCCGTACGGGTCGCGCAGCACGCTCGGATGGGCCTCGTCCAGCGGGACGTAGGACGGCGAGACCGGCACCGGTGACCAGGCCAGGCCCACCGCGGCCATGCTGGAGGCGGCCACCACCCGGCGCACCCCGGCCCGGCCCGCCTCCTCGAACACCCGGTGCGCCGTCAGGCAGTTGTGCGCGAACAGCGTGCTCGGGTCGGTGTCGTTCGGGTGCGGGATCGCCCCGAGGTGCACCACCGCCTCCGCGCCCGCCATGGCCTCGCGGACCAGTTCCGGGTCCTGGAGGTCGCCGGTGTGCACGCGCGCGGCGCGCGGCTCGGTCACCGGCAGCAGGTCGGTGAGCACCAGGTCGTGCCCCGCGGCCAGCAGCGCCGCGGTGACATGGCCGCCGATGTGTCCGGCGGCCCCCGTGATCAGGACACGCATCAGCCCTTCACCGCCCCGACCAGGCCGTTGACGAAGTAGCGCTGGAGGCTCAGGAACAGCAGCGCCACCGGGATGACGACGATCAGCGCGCCCGCCATCAGGTTGTTGTAGTGCGGCACGTTCGACGAGGCGAGCGTCTGGAGCCCGAGCGGCAGCGTGTACGTGCTCTCGTCGTTGAGCGACACCCGCGTCAGCAGATATTCGTTCCAGGTGGGGATCGCGGTGAGCAGCGCCACCGTGATCAGCGCGGGCCGGGCCAGCGGCAGATAGATCCGGGTGAAGATGTGGAACTCGTTGGCGCCGTCGACCCGCGCCGACTCCCGCAACTCCCTTGGCACGGCGCTGAAGGCGCCGGTCATCAGCAGCACCGACAGCGGCGCGCCGCCGTTGACGAAGGGCAGCACCAGACCGATGTGCGTGCCCAGGATGCCCATCTTGTTCTCCAGCAGCACGATCGGCAGCATCACCGTGATGCCGGGCACGAACAGCAGCGCGACGAAGAGCTTCTGGAGCAGGCCGCGGCCGGGGAAGTCCAGCACCGCGAAGGCGTATCCGGCCGCCGCGTACACCCCGAGCGTCAGCACCACGGTGAGCGCGGTGACCTGAAGGCTGTTCAGGAAGTAGTGGAAGAAGTGCAGTTGGTTCCAGGTGTGGGTCAGCGTGTCCAGCGTCGGGTGGTGCGGGATCAGATGGCCGCCGCGTACCACCTCGACCTGGTCCTTGAAGGCGGCCGAGACCATCCACAGGAAGGGGTAGACGCTGACCAGGCCGTAGAGCGTCAGCAGGATGCCGACGGTCCAGCGCGCGGCGGCGCGCGAGACGGCGGCCCTGGCCGGCGAGGCGGGTCCTGTGGTGCGCGAGGGGCCCGCGCCGGAGATGTTCGTCGTCATGTTCTGCTCCGCATGACTCGCAGGTTGATCAGGGCGAGCACCACGGCGGCGGCGAACAGCAGCCAGCCGAGGGCGCTCGC
Organism: Streptomyces sp. NPDC025721; assembly: GCF_055558595.1. Taxonomy (NCBI): domain Bacteria; kingdom Bacillati; phylum Actinomycetota; class Actinomycetes; order Kitasatosporales; family Streptomycetaceae; genus Streptomyces; species Streptomyces sp. NPDC025721. The sequence continues at coordinate 95,745 of NZ_JBVHMF010000031.1, forward strand.
CAGGCCGAGCGTCGGCGCCAGGTCCTTGAGGAAGGCCAGCCGGTACGCCTCGAGGCCGAGGACGTTGGTGTGGTCTCCGGGACCGCCGTTGGTCATCACCAGGAAGGTCTGGAAGCCCTGGAGGGAGTCGCGGAGATTGAGCAGCACGACGATCGAGGTGATCGGCCGGACCAGCGGCCACACCACCGACATGTTCGTCCGCCACCATCCGGCGCCGTCGAGCTGCGCGGCCTCCATCACGCTGCGGTCGATGGTCTGAAGACCGGTGAGGTACATCAGCATCGCGACCGGCACCGCCCCCCACACGGTGACCACGATCATCGTGGGCAGCGCGGTGTGCGGGTTGCCGAGCCAGCCCTGCGGCTGCGCGAGCGACCCCATGCCGACGCTGCTGAGCAGGGTGTTGACCGCGCCGTCCGGCTGGAGGATGTACTGCCAGGCGAAGAAGACGGCGATGCCGCTGGTGACGTACGGCACGAAGTACACCGAACGCAGCACGCCCTGCATCCGCTTGGCGGAGTTGAGCAGGATCGCCAGTGGGAAGGACACCGCCACGGTCAGCAGCGGGACGGCGATCATCACGTACAGGGTGTGGAGCGCCGCGTGGTGCAGCCGGGGCGCGTAGGCCGGATTCTGCCAGAGCAGGTCCTTGTAGTTCTGGAGGCCGACCCAGTCCCAGTGCGGCGCGAAGCCGTTCCAGCGGGCGAAGCTCAGCAGGAAGCCGTAGCCGACGGTGTACAGGCCCATGACCGCGAAGAGCACGACGGCGGGGGCGACGAACAGGTAACCGGAGACGGCCTCGTAGCCGCGGCGGCGCGGGGGGCGCGCGCCGCGGCCGGCGGCGGCGCGCGCGGCCGGCCGGGGATCGCCTCCCCGGCCGGCGCCGGCCGTCTCCGTGAGCGTGGGACGGGGTGCGGTGGTCACTTGGACGTCGCCCAGAAGGAGTTGTTGAGCTTGGCCATCGCCTTGCCGGTCTGGTCCACGCTCTTCTGCTTCAGCGGCGTCAGGTCGGCCAGCACCTCACCCATCGAGTCCTGGTCGTACGTCGGCGGCCGGAAGGTGTTGTCGCTCGGGTCGTAGGTGGTCTCCGGCGTGCCGACGAAGGTCTTCAGCATGTCGGCGAGCGTCGGGCCCATCACCGAGGCGGCGTCCGCGCCGAGTTCGGTGGCGGGCACGTCGGTGGCGTCCTTGGCGAACTTCGAGGCGATGTCGGGCCGCGCCAGGAACTTCATCCACTTCTCGGCGTTGTCCGGGTGCTTGCTGGTGGAGGTGACCGTCAGACCGGTGAGCGCCAGCGGGCCGAGCGCCCGGTGGGGCACCGCGCCGTCGCCCGGCGAGGGCAGGCCGAAGGCCATCACGTCGTCGGGGTTCATGCCGTTCTGCTGGAGGAAGGCCAGCGTGAAGGTGCCGCCGATGTCGAAGGCCGACTTGCCCTGGGCGAACGCCTGGTCGGCCGCGTCGATGTCGAGGGTCTGGGTGCCCGGCATCCAGTACGGCTGGAGCTGCGCGTACTGCGTGAGGACCTTGGTGCCGTCGGCGGAGGAGAAGTCCGCGCCGGCGTCCTTGCCGAACAGCGCCTGGTACTTCTCCTTGCCCAACTGGGCGAAGGCCAGCGGCTGGAGGACCCAGGTCAGACCGGTCGCCTTGACCTTCAGACCGAGGCTGACCCCGCCGTTCTTCGGGTCCTTGGTGGTGGTGGCCTTCAGGTCGGCCAGGAACTCGTCCCAGTTCGCGGGGGCCTTGGTGATCCCGGCGGCGGCCAGCATCTTCTTGTTGGCCATGACGATGCCGAAGGTCCCGGAGGTGAAGGGCACACTGAAGCGCTGGCCCTTGCTCACGCCGTGCGTCTTGGAGTCGGCGGGCTTGGACTCGGTGTACTTCGCGTCCGTGACGGTGCCCGAGACCTGGACGCCCTTCTGGTACAGGCCGCTCCAGGCGGCGTCGACGTCGCCCGCGATGTCCTTGGCTATGCCGGTGGCGCCGAGCACCAGGTCCTCGCCGTCGGAGTGCGTCTCCAGCACATCGGGCAGGTCGTGGGTCTTGGCGGCGGCCTGGAGCTTGGTGCTGTACGCGTCGTCCGGTCCGTACGCCTCGATCTTGACGGTGATGCCGGTCTGCTTCTTGAACTCGGCCGCCGCGTTGCGCAGTCCGGCGACGTGCGACTGCTTGAAGGTCCACATCTCCAGCGACTTGCTGTCCCCCGATCCGGAGGAGCCGCCGCCGCAGGCGGCCAGCGGGCTCAGCGAGAGGACGGTGGCCACAGCGGCTGCGGCGAGTCTCGTCTTCGGGGTAAAACGTGCGAATGGTGTGTTCATGGGCCCCTACCTAGGATTCGACCGTTCAGAAGACCGAATGACGTTGGAGTGACTGAACTTAGGGTCGTGTTTGATATAGCGTCAAGACGCACGCCGCGATGGGAGTGGGCACTCTTATGCGTCGTGCATCGGCGGCGGGGAGCGGAGGATCGGTGGAATCGGTGGCAGAAGCGGCGCGCGGGCGGAAGCCCGAAGAGGTGAAGTCCGCAGCTCGGGTACTGGAAGTGCTCGAACTGCTCGGCGCGGACGGCGCCCGGCTCTCGCTGGCGGAGATGGCGACGGCGATGGCGGTGCCGAAGAGCAGCCTGCACGCCATCCTGCGCACGATGCAGGCGCGCCGGTGGGTGGATCTCGACCCGTCAGGGACGCGCTACAGCCTCGGTCTCAAGGCGCTGTTGACGGGCACCGCCTACCTGGAGGGCGACGACGTCACCAGCCTGGCGGGGCCGGTGCTCGACGCGCTGGCCGAGGAGACCGGCGAGGCCGTGCACCTGGGCAGGCTCGACGGCACGCACGTCGTCTACCTGGCCAAACGCGAGTCGCGGCACGCGCTGCGGATGTACTCCGCGGTCGGCCGCAGGCTCCCCGCGCACGCCACGGCGCTCGGCAAGGCGGTCCTCTCGCAGTACGACCACGCCGAGGTGCAGCGGCGGCTGGACTGGCCGCTGGAGCGGATGACCCCGACCACGGTGGTCGATCCCGACGCGTTCCTGGCCCAGTTGGCCGAGGCGCGGCTGCGCGGCTGGGCGGCGGACGACGGCGAGAATTCCGTCGACATCCGCTGCGTCGCGGTCGCGCTCGGCGGCGGCCAGGGCGAGGACGCGATCAGTTGCTCGGCGCCCAAGAGCCGGATGGACGACGCGCGGGTCGAGGAGGTCGCGCAGGCGGTCACCGAGGCCGCGCAGTCGCTGAGCACCCTGCTCAAACGGCTGGGCCAGCACTGACCGGCCGCCGCCACCGCGCCGACCGGCCACGGGCCGGCCGCTGAACCGGCACGGGCCGCCCGGCGGCTCGCCGACGGCCCGCCGCCCGCCTGCCGCCGGGCCTGACGCGCTGTCGGGCCCGGCCTGACGGGCCGTCCGGCCGACCGGGGCGTGCCGACCCCTTGTGTGTCCCGCGTGGCGGGGGTTACGGTCGTTCCGAGTTTGTCAAAGTGATTGACAAACTCGGAATGCCCTCTCTACGTTCGGATACCGGTACGTCATTCCGTTACCTGTACGTGGGAGTTCGTATGGCATTGCCTGATGCCGGCCCCGCACCGCTCGCCCCGGCCCCCTGGGTCGACGAGCGCGGCGCCAAGATCCGCATCACGGCCGTTCGCACCTTTCTGACCGCCCCCCACGGGTGCCCCCATCTCATCGTCCGCGTCGAGACCGGCGAACCGGGCCTCTACGGCCTCGGCTGCGCCAGCGACCCCCAGCGCACGCTGGCCGTCCGCTCGGTGCTCGACGACTACCTCGCCCCGCTGCTCACCGGGCGGGACCCCGACGACATCGAGGACATCCACCGGCTGATCCTCAACAGCGCCTACTGGCGCGGCGGTTCGGTCACCGGCAACGCGCTCGGCGGCATCGACGTCGCCTTGTGGGACCTCAAGGCCAAGCGCCTCGGCGCGCCCCTGCACTCGCTGTTCGGCGGCAAGGTCCGCGCCTTCGCCGAGGCGTACACGCACGTCGACGGCCGCGACGCCGCCGAGATCGCCGACAAGGTCCAGGCCGCGAGGGAACACGGCTACCGGCACGTCCGGATCCAGGCCGCCGTGCCGGGCGCCGACACCTACGGCGCCTCCGGCGGCGGCACCGCGGACGCCGACGCGGTACGCGAGCGACGCGCGCCCTGGGACAGCGCGGGCTATCTGCGGCACGTGCCGGGCGTTCTCACCCGTGTGCGCGAACTCGTCGGCGACGACGTCGAGTTGCTGCACGACGTGCACGAACGGCTCGACCCCCGGCAGGCCAGGGACTTCCTGCGCAGGGTCGAGGACGCCGGACTGTACTTCGTGGAGGACCTGCTCGCGCCCGAGGACACCCGGCACTTCAAGCGGCTGCACGACGCCTCGCCCGTACCGCTCGCGGTCGGCGAACTCTTCCACGACACCGCCCAGTTCACCGCCCTGCTGGACGGCCCCGACATCGACTTCGCGCGGATCCGCGTCCCCACCCTCGGCGGCCTCACCCCCGCCCGCAAGATCGCGGCCTTCTGCGAACTGCGCGGTGTCCGGCTCGCGCCGCACGGCCCCGCCGACGTCAGCCCGGTCGCCCAGGCCGCCACGTTGGCCATGGACATCGCCAGCCACGCCTTCGGCGTCCAGGAGGCCGCGGTCTTCAGGCCGCCCGTCCACGAGGTGTTCCCCGGCACGGTCACCGCGACCGCGGGCGGCCTCGTACCCCATGACACCCCGGGCCACGGAGTGGACTTCGACGAGGCCGCCGCCCGCCGTCACCCCGTGCCCGAACCCCTGGCCCACGACCGCTGGGCCCTGCTGCGCAACACCGATGGGAGCGTGCAACGCCCGTGACGAATCCGATCAGAGCCGGTGAACCCGGAGCCGGAGCCGACCAGGACGGGGCCGGCCGGGAGCGGTCCGCACGACGGGCGTTGGTGGTACGCGGCGGCTGGGAGGGCCACGCGCCGATCGCGATCACCGACCTCTTCCTGCCCTTCCTCAAGGACGAGGGCTTCACCGTCCAGACCGCGCAGTCGCTCGACGTCTACGCCGACCGGGAGCTGATGGCCGCCACCGACCTCGTCGTCCAGTGCTGGACGATGGGCGAGATCAGCGGCGAGCAGACCAGGGGCCTGGCCGAGGCGGTCAGGGCGGGCACCGGCTTCGCGGGCTGGCACGGCGGGATCGTCGACTCCTTCCGCGGCGACGTCGACTACCAGTTCCTGACCGGCGGTCAGTTCCTCATGCACCCGGCGGGATTCCTCGACTACCGGGTCCATGTGCGGCCCGAGCGCGCCGACCACCCGGTGATCGCCGGGATCGGCGACTTCGACGTGCACACCGAGCAGTACTGGCTGGCCACCGACCCCGACATCGACGTGCTGGCCACCACGACCTTCCCGCCGGACGGCGAGCGCGCGCACCCGGTCGTGATGCCCGCGGTGTGGACCAGGAGGCAGGGCGCGGGACGGGTGTTCGTGTCCGCCATCGGGCACAAGGCCGACGACTTCGACGTGCCCGAGGTGCGGGCGCTGACCGAGAGGGGACTGCTGTGGGCGAGCCGTTGAGGATCGGCATGGTCGGCGCGGGCAAGATCAGCGGCCAGTACCTGGACACCATCGCCGGGCTCGAAGGGCTGCGGCTGACCGCCGTCACCGACCTCGACCCCGGCCGGGCCAAGGAGGCCGCCGAGCGCGCGGGCGCCGAAGTGGCTGCAAGCGTCGCGGAGTTGGTGGCGCGCGACGACGTGGACGCCGTCCTGAACCTCACCGTCCCCGCCGTGCACGCCGAAGTGGCGCTGGCCGCGGTCGCCGCGGGCAAGCACGTCTACGGCGAGAAGCCGCTCGCCGCTACCCGCGAGGAGGCCGCCGCCGTGCTCGCCGCCGCGCGCGCCGCGGGCGTCCGGGTCGGCAGCGCGCCCGACACCGTACTCGGCACCGGCACCCAGACCGCCCGCAAGGCCGTGGACGACGGGCTGATCGGCACGCCCGTCGCCGCGACCGCCTTCATGACCACCGCGGGACACGAAGCCTGGCACCCGGACCCGGAGTTCTACTACCGGCCCGGCGGCGGCCCGCTGCTCGACATGGGCCCGTACTACCTGTCCGCGCTGGTCCACCTGCTGGGCCCGGTCGTCAAGGTCACCGGCGCCGTCGCCACCCCGCGCGCCGAACGCGCCATCGGCAGCGGCCCGCGCGCCGGGGCGCGCTTCCCCGTCGAGGTCGACACCCACGTCACCGGCGTCCTCCAGCACGAAGGCGGCGCCCTCACCACGCTGATCATGAGCTTCGACATCCACGCCGCCCGGCTGCCGCGGATCGAGGTGTACGGCACCGAGGGCTCGCTGTCCGTCCCCGACCCCAACGGCTTCGACGGCCAGGTCGAGTTGTTCACCGACGGTACGTGGCAGCCGCTGCCGGTCTCGGCCGGATACCGCGGCGCGGGGCGCGGCACCGGCCTCGCGGACCTCGCCGCCGCCGTCGCCTCCGGACGCCCGCACCTGGCGTCGGCCGAACTCGCCCAGCACGTACTGGACGTGATGCTGACACTGCTGGACGCCGCGCACGACGGGACGGCGCTGCCGGTCACCAGCGGCTGCGAGCGGCCCGCGCGGGTGGATTCCGTGACACCGTAATTCCACCGAGGGCGGCAGGAAGGGCCACGGCCCTTCCTGCCGCCTTTTGCCGTTCCCAATGTCAGGTGAATTAACTGACGGCTGACTCCCTTTTCGGTTCCAAATTAGCCTGACAATTTGATAGTTGCAGGTCACGACCTGCGAGAAGAAGGAATCCGCGCGAGGCGTTGACTTGATAACACACATGGTTTTACATGGCGGTTACTGGCTGGACAGGAAGGGCTGCCGATGCATGACCGGATGAAGTCCGGCGAAGAGCGCATAGCCGCATTCCTCGCCGAACGGCTGCGCCCCGCGCTCTACCCGCAGAAGCTGCCCATGGACGTCGGCGCCTGGCACATCGCGGGCGAGCCCGTCCCCGCCGAGGTCGCGCTGCGCGCCGACTACACGCCGTTCGCCGTCGGCGAGGCGTGGGGGCGCCCCTGGGCGACCACCTGGTTCAGCGTCCACGCCACCGTGCCGGAGCGCTGGGCCGGGCGGCGTGTCGAGGCGCTGTTCGACCTCGGCTCGGGACCCGACGACGGGACGGGGGAGGGAACCGGGGCCTGGACCGGGGCCTCCGGCGGCCCGGCCGAGGGCCTGGTGCACGACGCGCACGGCATCCCGCTCCAGGGCCTGCACCCCGGCCTCGGCGCCGTCCTGATCGCCGGCTCCGCCACCGCCGGCTCGTCCGTACGGCTGCTGGTCGAGGCCGCCGCCAACCCGCGGATCGCGGCGGGCAGCGGCGCGGGCACCCGGTACGGCGACCCGGCCACCGCGGGCGACACCCTCCTGTACCGGCTGCGCCGCGCCGACCTCGCCGTGCGCGACGAGGACGTCTGGCAGCTCGTCCACGACGTGCAGACCCTCGAAGGGCTGATGCGCGCGCTGCCCGAACAGCAGCCGCGCAGGCACGAGATCCGGCTCGCGCTGGAACGCGCCCTGGACGCCGTCGACCCGCGGGCCGTGGGCCGCACCGCCGGATACGCCCGTACGCTGCTGACCGACGTGCTCGCCCGGCGCGCCCACGAGTCCGCGCACACCGTGACCGCCGTCGGCCACGCGCACCTCGACTCCGCCCGGCTGTGGCCGGTGCGCGAGACGGTCCGCGAACGCGCCCGCGCCTTCAGCACGATGGCCGCGCTCGCCGACGAGTACCCCGAACTGGTCGTGGCCGCCTCCAGCGCGCAGCACTACGCCTGGATGAAGGACCACCAGCCGCATGTCTTCGAGCGGATACGCAAGGCGGTCGCGGACGGCAACTGGGCGCCGGTCGGCGGCATGTGGGTGGAGGCCGACACCGAACTGCCCGGCGGCGAGGCGCTGGTGCGCCAGCTCGTGCACGGACGGCGCTTCTTCCGCGACGAGTTGGGCACCGAGACCGACGGCGTGTGGCTGCCCGGCGCCTCCGGCGCGTCCGCGGCCTTCCCCCAGCTCGCCGCGCTCGCGGGCGCCCGCTGGTTCCTCGGCCGCCGCCCGGAGCCCGGCCGCGGCTCCGCGCTGCCGCACCACACCTTCCGCTGGGAGGGCCTGGACGGCACCAGGCTCTTCGCGCACCTCGCTCCGGTCGGGACCGACGGCGAACGCGGAACCGAGGCCCCTGCGCTGACCGGCGGCGACCTCGTACGGTCCGTGGACGACTTCGCCGACAAGGGTGACGCGACCCGCTCCCTGCTGCCCTTCGGCCGCGGCGACGGCGGCCCCGACCGGTCGATGCTGGAGCGCGCCCGCCGCCTGGCCGACCTCGACGGCGCGCCGCGCGTCACCCTCGGCGCCCCGGCCCGCTTCTTCCGCGACGCCCAGGCCGAGCATCCGGCCGCCCCCGTGTGGCGCGGCGAACTCGACCTCGCGCCGCACCTGGGCACGTACACCAGCCAGGCGCGCACCAAGCGCGGCAACCGGCGCAGCGAGGCGCTGCTGCACGAGGCCGAGCTGTGGTCGGCGACCGCCGCCGTACGGCACGGAATCCCGTACCCCTACGACGAGTTGGAGCGGCTGTGGAAGAAGGTGCTGCTCCAGCAGTGCCACGACATCCTGCCCGGCACGTCGATCGCCTGGGTGCATGAGGAGGCCGAGCAGACCCACCGGGACGTACGGCGCAGGCTGGAACGGCTGATCCGGCGGGCGGTCGGTGACCCGGACGGCGCGACCGTGCTCAACGCGGGGCCGCGGGCCCGCCGCGAGGTCGTCGTCCTCGAACCGGAGGACGGCCCGGCCCGCGGCACGCTCCTGACCGGCACTCTTCCCCTCGACGCCGCACAGCCTGGCACCGCACAGCCTGGCACCGCCCGACCCGGCACCGTACAGCCTCGTGCGGCGCGGCCCGGCACCGTACAGCCGCTGTCCGACGGCCGGTTCGCGGTCCTCGCGCAGGCCCCGGCGCACGGCTCAGGACCCGCGGGCATCGCGCTCGGCGACCTCGCCCCGGTCACCGTGACGGCGGGCGCGGACGGCGGCCACGTCCTGGACAACGGGCTGCTGCGAATACGGGTCGACGCGGCCGGTCTGGTGCGGTCCGCCGCCGACCTCGGCACCGGGCGCGAGGCCATCGCGCCCGGCGCGGCGGGCAATCTGCTCCAGCTGCACCGCGACGAGCCTGGCGGCTGGAGCGCGGCGCGCTACGCCCCGGCGGCCGGGTCCCGCGATCTGGACCGGGCCGACCGGGTGGAGGTCACCGCCGCGGGACCGCTGCTGGCCCGGCTGCGGATACTGCGCGGCACCGGACGCTCCACCGTCGTACAGGAGTTGACGCTCACCGCGGGCAGCCACGCGCTGACCGTCGACACCGAGGTCGACTGGCGCGAGCAGGACACCGTGCTCAAGGCCGCCTGGCCATTGGACGTGCACGCGGAACACAGCCGCGCGGAAACGCAGTTCGGCCACGTCGCGCGCCCCACGCACGGGAACACCGACGGGGACGCGGCCCGCCGCGAGTCGGTCGCGCACCGCTGGATCCACGTCGGCGAGCACGGCTGGGGCGTCGCGCTCGCCGGGGACTCGACGTACGGCTACGACGTGACACGGCACACCCGCGAGGACGGCGGCACCACCACCGTCGTGCGCAGCACGCTGCTGCGCGCGCCGCGCAGCCCCGACCCGCACGCCGACCGCGGACTCCAGCGCTTCCGGCACCGGCTGCGGCCCGGCGCCGACGTGGACGACGCCGTCTCCGAGGGCTACGCGCTGCACCTGCCGCTGCGCCCCGGCCCGGACACCGGCGCCGTCACCCGACCCGATTCCCCTCCCGGCAACGCTTCTGACGCGGCGTCACCGCCCCCGCTGGTCGCCGTCGACCACCCCGACGTCGTGGTCGAGACGGTCAAACTCGCCGACGACCGCAGCGGCGACGTCGTGGTCCGGCTGTACGAGTCGCGCGGCGGGCGGGCCCGCACCGTCCTGACCGCGGGCTTCCCCGCGACGGCCGTCCAGGAGACGGATCTGCTGGAGGAACGGCTCGCCGACCACCCGCACGACGACGGACGCACCCCGCTGACGCTCCGCCCGTTCCAGGTCCTCACCCTGCGGCTGGTCCGCCCCCGCGAAGGCCAGGAGGGCCGCGTTGCCTGAAACACCCCACTCGCCGCTCCCCGAAGTGCCGTCGCAGGACAGGGCGTTGCCCACCTTCCCCGACGAGCGGCGCCCGCCGGGACCGCCGGACGCGCGGACGCGGGACCTGCTGCGCCAGTGGGCCGCGGGCGACGGTCCGCTGGCCACCCGCGCCAGGGTCGTCCTGCTCGCCGCCGAAGGACTGCGGGACGCCGAGATCTCCCGGCGGCTCGGCGTCTCCCGGCAGACCGTGGGCAGTTGGCGGCACCGCTGGCAGAGCGCGGGGCTGCGCGGCCTCGAACAGCGGCCCCGCACCGGCAGACCCGCCACCGTGGACGAGGCCGAGGTGGTCACCCGGGCACTGCTCGCGCCCGGCGGCAGCGGCGCCAGCCGGGCCATCGCCCGCGAACTGGGCCTGTCCCACGCCACGGTGGCCGCGATCAGACGCCGCTGGCAGCTCACCGCGGACGAGACGACACCCGCCCCGCACGTACCGACCAGACCGCCGCTGCCCGGCACCGACGTGTGGGTGATGGGCCTGTACGCCGACGCGCGCGGCGCGGTCCTGCTCGCCGGCACCCGCGCCGCGGCCCCGGCGCCGGGACCCGCGGCCACCGTCATCGGCGAGGACGTCCTGGCCGGACTCGGCCGGGCCCTCGACGGGATGCGCCTGGCCGTGGCCCCGGACCCCGGCGGCCCGCCGCCGCTCGGGCTCACCGGCTACCTCGCGGCGGCGGCCGAACACCACCCGGACATCGCCCTGCACGCGATCACCCTCTGGGAGACCGGCCGGATCTCCGCGCCCCCGCCCGGCACCACGCCGGTGACCTTCCACCAGCTCCCGGCCCGCTCCACCTGGCGCGGCTTCCTGCGCGCCATGATCGCCCTGGACAGCACCAGCCACCCCGAGTCCTCCCGGCGGGTCTACCTCGACCTGGTCGCCGCGCTGGAACGGCAGACCGCGGGCGCGCCGGGCCCGGTCCGCTGGCTGCGCGAGAACGTCGCGGGCCACCTGCGCGCCCCGCACACTCCCGAGGCCGTCGCGCACCCGCCCTCGTTCAGCGGCGTCAACCAGATTGACCTCGGCTCCTTCAACGAGTGCGTGGTGATCGAGACCGTCCGGCTGTCCGGCACCATCACCCGCGGCGAGATCGCCCACCGCACCGGACTCACCCAGCAGTCGGTCTCCCGGATCGCCCGCTCGCTGCTCGACCGCGGCATCCTCGTCGAGGACGCGCAGCGGCGCGCCACCTCGGGCAAGCCCCGCACCCCGGTGCGGCTCAGCGGCACCGCCGCGCACGCGCTCGGCCTGCACATCGACCCCGAGGTGCTGACCGCCGTCGTCATCGACCTCGACGGCGCGATCGTCTGCACCCGCACCCGGCCGGTGAGCGCCGACATCGACCCGGCCGAATTCGTCGCGCAGGTGGTTGAGTTGGGCCGCGAGACGCTGCAAAAGGCGGGCGGCGCGGTCCGCGAGGACGGCTTCCTCGGCATCGGCGTCGCGGTGCCGGGCCCGGTCGACATCGCCTCCGGTACGGTGCTCGGCCCGCCGCTGCTGTCGGCCTGGAACGACCTGCCGCTGCTCTACCTGCTCAAGGACCACTTCCCGTGCCCGGTGATCATCGAGAAGGACTCGCTGGCCGCGGCGGCGGGGGAGCGGTGGATCGGCCGCGACCGCAGGGCCCGCGACTTCGCGTACCTCTACCTCGGTACGGGCGTCGGCTCCGGGCTCTACCTCAACGGCGACCTCTACCGGGGCGTCAGCGCCAACGCCGGTGAGTTCGGGCAGCTCTGCGCCATCGCGCTGGGCCGGGTGGACGCCGACGGGCGGCCCGAGCTGCTGCCCGAGTGCAATCCGCCGGTCTCCGTGACCGACTTCGCGGTCCGCCGCGGCCTGCCCGCCGCCGACGCCGCCCGCGGCAGCACCGCCGCCTACCGGGAGGTCGGCCGGGCCGCGGCGGCCGGTGACCCGGCCGCGACGGCCGCGCTGCGCGAGGTGGCGGGGGCCGTCGGACGCGGCGCGCTCGGCCTGGTCGACCTGCTGGACATCGACCTCATCGTGCTCGGCGGCCCGTTCTTCACCGACGACGTCGCCGACTTCTACCTGGACGAGATCGGCCGCGCCGTCAACGAATTCCCCACCGCCCGCAGGCTGCGCCGGGTCGAGGTGGAGCGCTCGGTGCTGAGCGCCGAGGCCGCCGCCGTCGGCGCCGCGTCGACCATCTTCCACGCCACGTTCACCCCCCGGCTGCGCGGGCGCGAGCGGCCCTGACCGCGACCCGAGCCCGGACCGGCTCCGGGCACAGGCCGGTGAGCAGCCCGCTTCCAGCTTTTTGCATCGAGAAGTCAAAAAATGCCGGTCCGATCACGTTCTTTGTCTTGACGCTGCGTCAAAGATGGCAACACACTGCCCAACTGATGACGCGAGACCCGGACTTCCTTCGGACTTGCACCGAAGTCGGTACCGGCATCTGCTCGATGCTGCTCGATGACGACGGAGGCAGGATGGACGAGCGAAAGCGCCGACGCGCGGGACTGGCCGCGGTCTGCGCCATGGCGTGTGCGATCGGTCTGACGGCGGGCTTCGGCCCGAGCGCGGCCGCGAACACCCCACAGGAGGCGGTCGCCGCCACCCCGGTCTACCTCGACACCCACTACTCCTTCCAGGAGCGGGCCGCCGACCTGGTGTCGAGGATGACCTTGCAGGAGAAGGTCCAGCAGCTCAGCACCAACAGCGGCCCCGCCATCCCCCGGCTGGGCGTCCAGCAGTACACGTACTGGAGCGAGGGCCAGCACGGCGTCAACACCCTCGGGGCCAACCAGAACAACGGCGGGGCGCAGGGCGGCGTCCACGCCACCAGCTTCCCGACCAACTTCGCCTCGTCCATGTCCTGGGACCCGGCGCTGCTCTACCAGGAGAGCACCGCGATCTCCGACGAGGTGCGCGGCTTCGTCGACAAGTCGCTCTTCGGCACCGGCCAGAACAACCTCGGCCCGTCCGCCGACGACTACGGCTCGCTGACCTACTGGGCGCCGACGGTCAACCTCGACCGCGACCCGCGCTGGGGCAGGACCGACGAGGCGTTCGGCGAGGACCCGTACTTCGTCGGGCAGATGGCCGGCCAGTTCGTCGACGGCTACCAGGGCAACAACCCCGACGGCACCTCGAAGACCGGCTATCTGAAGGTCGCCTCCACCGCCAAGCACTACGCGCTCAACAACGTCGAGGACAACCGCACCGGCATCAGCTCCGACGTCAACGACACCGACCTGCGCGACTACTACACCGCGCAGTTCCGCTCGCTGATCGAGGACGCGCACGTGTCCGGGCTCATGACGTCGTACAACGCGATCAACGGCACCCCGTCGGTCTCCGACACCTACACCACCAACCAACTCGCCCAGCGCACCTACGGGTTCAACGGGTACATCACCTCCGACTGCGGCGCGGTCAGCACCAACTGGCGGCAGTTCCCCGGCGGTCACGACTGGGCGCCGCCCGGCTGGACCACCGACCACAAGGACAACCCGACGTGGACCGAGACCGCCACCGGCACGACGATGTCCGGTCAGGCCGGCGGCCAGGCGTACGCGCTGCGGGCCGGTACCGACCTCAACTGCACGGGTGACGAGGCGACCACCGCCAACATCCAGGAGGCCATCGAGGCGGGCGCGCTCAGCGAGGGCGTGGTCGACACCGCCCTGGTGAAGGTCTTCACCATCCGCATGGAGACCGGCGAGTTCGACCCGGCGAGCGCGGTGTCGTACACGAACATCACCAAGGACCAGATCGAGAGCCCGGCCCACCAGGCGCTCGCCACCACGGTCGCCGACAACTCCCTGGTGCTGCTGAAGAACGACAAGCGGGCCTCCGGCGGCGGCAAACTGCTGCCCGCCGACCCCGCCACCACCAAGAAGGTCGTCGTCCTCGGCGACCTCGCCAACACCGCGACGCTCGGCCTGTACTCGGGTGACCCGACCTACCGGACCAGCCCGCTGCGCGGCATCCAGAACGAGATCCACGCGATCGACCCCACGGCGTCCGTGGTCTACGACGCGGCGGGCACCTCGTCCACCGGCACCGGCGCCGCGGTGCTCTCCGACAAGACCAAGGCCGACATCAAGGCCGCCGACCTCGTGGTGCTGTTCGTCGGCACCACCCAGGCCAACGGCGACGAGGGCAACGACCGCGACAACCTGAACATGCCCGGCAACTACCAGTCGCTGATCGACCAGACGTCGGCGCTCGGCACCGACAAGCTCGCCCTGGTCATCCAGTCCGACGGCCCGGTCGACATCCAGAAGGAGGCCGCCGCCGGCTCACCGGTCTCCTCGATCGTCTTCAGCGGCTACAACGGCCAGTCCCAGGGCACCGCGCTCGCCCATGTGCTCTTCGGCGACGTCAACCCGTCCGGGCACCTCAACTTCACCTGGTACAAGGACGATTCACAGCTCCCCGACAAGCAGGACTACGGGCTGACCCCGAGCGCCACCGGCGGCCTCGGCCGTACGTACCAGTACTTCACCGGCGCCCCCACGTACCCCTTCGGCTACGGACTCAGCTACAGCTCCTTCTCCTTCACCTCGGTCAGCGCCAACAAGACGCAGATCACGCCGGACGGCACCGTGAAGATCGGCGTGGACGTCACCAACACCGGCAAGACGGCGGGCGCCACGGTCGCGCAGCTCTACGCGGCGACCCCCTTCACCGTCCCCGGCGTGGAACTGCCCGCCAAGCGGCTGGCGGGCTTCGCCAAGACCAAGGTGCTGGGGCCCGGCAAGAGCCAGCACCTGACCATCACCGTCAAGGCCGCCGACCTGTCCTTCTGGGACGCCAAGAGCTCCCGGCAGACCGTCTACAACGGCACCTACGCGTTCCGGCTCGGCCCGGACTCCGCGCACCCGGCGGGCACCGCGAACGTGAGGATCAGCGGCACTCTGACGCCCAAGGTGCGCTACGTCACCGTGCAGCCCGAGAGCGTCGTCCACGACGCGGGCCAGACCTTCTCGCTCACCGGCAAGAACAAGTGGATCAAGGACGACACCAACCCGGCGAAGGAACAGCGCGACCTGTCCGTCACCGCGGACGACGTCGTGGAGGCCGTCAACAACGACCAGTCCTTCGTCGACCTGTCCACCGCCAAGGTCACGTACCGCAGCAGTGACCCGGCGGTCGCCACCGTCGACAAGAACGGCCTGGTGCACGCCGTGGCCGACGGCGTCGCCACCGTCTCGGCGACCGTGGGCGGCGTCACCGGCTCCACCCCGGTCGTGGTCCGCGGCACCCTCACGCTCAAGGCGCTGCCGATCGCCAAGGCGGGCAGCACCCTGACCGCGACCACCACCTACACCAACGGCGCCGCGTCCGCGGTGCGGAACGTGTCGGTCACGCTCGCCACCCCGGCGGGCTGGACGGCCACGGCCACCAGCCCGGCGACCTTCGACACCGTCGGCGCGGGCCAGAAGGCCACCACCACCTGGCAGGTGACCGTCCCGGCCGGTGCGGACCCCGACAGCTTCACCCTGGACGCCACCGTCATCACCCCCTCCGGGGAGGAGAGCGCCCAGGCCCCCGTCACCGTGCCGTACGCGTCACTGACCGCCGCCTACAACAACTCCGGCATCAGCGACGACGCCCACACCACGACCGGCAGCCTGGACGGCGAGGGCGCCAGCTTCTCGCTCCAGGCGCTGGCCGCCCTGGGCTGGCACGCGGGCCAGAACACCGACCACGACGGGGTGTCCTTCCCCTGGCCCGCCACCGCGGGCACCGGGGACCCCGACAACGCCGTGGCCGGCGGCCAGGCCGTCGAGATCACCGGCACCGGAACCAAGCTGGGCTTTGTCGGCACCAGCGCCTTCGGCGCCACCTCCGGCACCGGCACCATCGTCTACACCGACGGGACCACGCAGACCTACGCGCTGGCCCTGTCCGACTGGTGGGCCGGATCACCGTCGCAGGGCAGCGACTTCGCCGCCAGCACGCCCTACCTCAACAACGGCGGCGGACAGCAGCAGCAGACCGTGCACATCTCCGCGGCCACCGTGGACCTGCTGCCCGGAAAGACCGTCCAGGCGATCACCCTGCCCAACGTGAGCAAGACGCAGGTCGACCACCAGGTCGCCATGCACCTGTTCTCGATCGCGATCGGCGGCTGACACGCAGCGGGGGGGGGGGGGGGGGGGGGGGGGGGGGGGGGGGGGGGGGGGGGGGGGGGGGGGGGGGGGGGGGGGGGGGGGGGGGGGGGGGGGGGGGGG